>NZ_AP025028.1:1005000-1192500 GCF_003114835.2 Leptospira kobayashii
ATTTATTGCAAAAAGGCTTGTCAGACTTCGGGTCTTGAAGTGTAAATTGCGTGCGATGAAAAAAATTTCCTGGATATTTTTCTTATTCCTAATGATGACAGGAATTTCTTGCGCACCGGATCACCCAGGTGACTATAATGTAACCAATTTTTTCGAATTCTTTTTAGACTCCAGCACAGAAATTCCTTTTGAGGAAATTCAAAAACAAAAATCCTGGAAACAAATTTCCAAAGCCCAACTCTCTTTTAATTTTACAAGTGATGTCATCTGGCTTCGGGGAAAAACGGATGCAGCTGGATTTTCACCTGATAGAATTCTGTCCTTAGAGTGGAAAGCGCTCGACTCTGCCGTTCTGTATTATCCTGTGAGTCGAAAAGAATTCAAAACCTTCGAAACGGGAGACACAATCCCCAAGTCGAAGTGGACTCTTCCGGAAGCACTTTATCCCAGCTTTAAAATACCAAAACAATCGGAAGGTTCTTATTTCTACATTCGATTACAATCAAAATCCTTAATCTCTTTTCCCATCCGTTCGATGGAAGAAAAATCATTTAACAAACGTATGATTGTAGAAACCGCAATCACCTGGCTTATCTTGGGGATCTGTGCCGTTATGTTTGTCTTTGCTCTTTTTTACTATTTTGCTTTCGGGTTGAGTGAATTTTTCTTTTATGCGGGATATGTTGTTTGCACTGTATTGTGGTATAACGGTCAATATGGGAATGCTTATGATGTTTTGTGGCCCGAATCTACTTGGTGGCAAAACAAAGCGATTATCGTATTTGCTACTTTGGGGATTCCTTTTTCATTTCAATTTGTGCGAATGTTTTTAAATACAAAATTGCACAATCCGTGGATTGATAAAATTTTACTGATCATTGGGATTGTGGCTCTCTTATGTGTTCCGGCGATCCTTATCTCCTATACGACTAAAATTTTTTCCAGGATCGCCACTTACATTTATCTTTTCTCCATCCCTTTGATTCTGGGAACAGGGTTACAAATTTATTTCAAAGGTGAAAAGAGAATCCTTTTCTTTCTTATCAGTTGGGGATCGTATTTTATCATTAGCTACAATACTATGTTTTACTTTTTGGGAATCCTTCCTTATTCCACTCCACTGCTTTATTCCGCTGTGTTTATTTTTCCCATAGATCTATTTTTCTTATTGTTTAATCTCCTCCAAAAATACGAGAAACTGGAGGGAGAACGAAATGAAATTCTCCACAGGATTGTAACATTAAGTAATGCATCAAATGCACGTTATGTGAAATCGAAATTGAACTCGATCAACACGGAAGAATCACTCGCAAAACTGGAATCATGGATGCGGGAAACCAAACCTTTCTTGGATGAAAAACTTGATTTGGAAATTGCATCCCATGCAGTAGGGCTTACGGTCCAACAGACTTCCGAATTACTCAATTCCAAACTGGGTGTGAGTTTTCGAAGTTATCTCAATTCCTTTCGCATTGCAGAAGCTAAAAAAATCCTAAAAGAAAAACCGGATATGTCCATCCTTTCCATCGCCTATGCCACTGGGTTCGGTTCCAAAACCGCTTTCAATGTGGAATTCAAAAAAACCACTGGTATTAGTCCGCTGCAATATAGACAGTCAAGTGATGCGAAGGGATGACGGGCAACTCTATTCCGGTGAAATGTGATTATTAGGATCGGCATCCGCGTTAGGGATACGCAAGGCTTGGTCCGCTGTTAGGCGGACGGGAGCGTAAGCGCACCCTGGAGTAGCCCGACCCATGACACTAAAAATTTTCAATAAGCGATTCTCATTGGGAACGCCCAACCGAAAATTTGTTGTGAAGATCACCTAAACCTTCCGCAGTCATATCCACTTCGTCTCCGTCTTTGATAAACCGGCTTCTGTCTTTTTTGAGAGCAAGTTTTAGTTTTGTTATGCGGTTAAGTGAAAGCCATGAGAGTATTCTTGCAATTGGCCTTGGTGTCGACATCGCTACTCCGCCGGGTGTGCCTGTAATGACAATATCATCTTTTTCCAATGTAAGATGAGGATATTCCTTGCGAATGAAGCGCAGCATTTCTTTAGGCGTATAGATCATATTGGATACGCTTTCATTCTGTCTCTCCTCTCCATTTACCGTACTTCTCAATCGGACGTCGGGAAGTAAATCGGGTGTATATCGATTCGGGATCCAAATGCGATTGGATACGGGAAGGAAAGTGGGAAAGCTCTTTGAAATGCCCCAATATTCCGCGCGGTTGGATCGGCCTTCTCCAAAAACAGCAAGGGATCTTGCTGACACATCATTGGCTAAGAAAAAAGCAATCTTAGGTGAATAATTTTCCTTTGCTAATTTTTCGTTCGAGATATCTTCCAACAAGACAAAAGCAAGCTCGACTTCATAGTCCATAAGAGGTGAAAAAGAAGTTATCTCCTCTATGTTTTCTTTTTTTAGATCTGGCTCAAATGCATACAATCGATCCAACAACTCTTTCTTACTTGGAATCGTAACCGTAGATTCCGGGCCGGTAAGGGAATGGTTTTCTTTCAGAAAAATGGGAGGAGGGATATTCGGATCAAAATGATTGGCTGTTTCCTCTATATGATTTGCATAAACAAGCCCCATTCCGAATATTTTCTTCGGTTTGGGTCGCCAAGTTTGAAATTTACCTTCGGATAATTTAACCAAATTGAAGTTAGCTGGCTTAGGAGGGTGGGGTAGCGGTCGATATAAAATATAAAGAAACAGACTCAGCGATATCCCCGCAGCAAAGAAAATCGGTTTCCATCGGGTAGATTTGTTCGTTTGGTGAGTTATTGCCTGCGTGTCGGAGGACAAACCTTTACCTTCCTGTAAGGAAAACAAACAATCCATTAAAAATTTGGAAGTGCTTTCTTTTGTCACGACCTCCTCTTTCCATTGAAAGATATGTCCATCCGGTCTTACCAAAACAAATCCTTCCGAGGGCAGGGAGTTTTTAGGAAGCAACTCCGGATCGGAAGAGACTGAATGCACTTCAATCGAAATCTGATTCAATGTTAGGTGTTGTGATTTTATTTCCGAACCCGACTTTCGTTTCCATACAAACAAATGAAATGCATCCGGACTGAGAAGATCGTGGCTTGAAATCGTACGTTTCCCTTTTTTGATTGGAAAATGAGGAAATCGTTTTCCGATCCATATATCTTCACTGGAACCGTACTTGTAATGAAGATCCAATTCCAATCGATCAAAATGTCCTATTTGGGAAGCGATTGCATTCGAAACCCTTCTTTGGATGTACGGTTTTTGCAAACCGGCAGTTAACTTTTTGTTGGCGAGGGTTTCCAGATAGGAAAGAATTTTATATTTTGTGTTTTTGTTGAAAAAGAAAAACGGGAAGTGAGCAAGTAACAATCGTTTGATTCTTGTCGCTAAAGGTAAGGAAATCCCAAGGGCCCTCGGGATTTGAAACATTCGAAACCAATTCTTGCGGCTTTCTTCGCAATTGCGTTCGATGACCGGTTTTCTTTCTCTCTCATACGATCGCAGCAAGGATTCATCCGCAATCCCTCGCAGCACCAAATCGATTTTCCAAGCTAAATTGTAAGAATCCACCACGCCGGAATTCATTCCTAATCCGCCTGTCGGTGGAAATCGATGTGCTGCATCACCGACCAGGTAAAACCTTCCCAGAGAGAAACTATTTGCCACTTGCGCTGTCATCGTCCAATGATTGATGGATTCAATCTGAAATGGGAACCGGTCTCCTAGTCCGGTTGCCTTCCCTAGTTTCTTTCGGAAAAAATTTTCATTACAATCTTCTATTCTTTCGAATGGGGTTTCAATCGCATGATGGTAAACCCATCTTTTTTCGGGATGGTGAGCGATCAAAACACCCGGAGCAGATGCTTCCAATATCCAATACAATTTCCCTTTGGATGGAATCTGTTTGGTCAAATCATTCGTAAAATAAACGTTCACAACGTCCTGAAGTTTGGTCGGGCCGGACATCTTTATGTTTAGGAAGTTTCGAATATCGGAACCTGCACCGTCGCAAGCAATGACATATTTCGATTTAATCTCACTCACTTTGTTCGTTTTTCTATGTTTGATGGTAGTGTATACGTATGAATTTTCTTCCAAGGAAGATTTCCACTCTACATCCAATATCAGTTCGCCTGTCTTTTGTTTTAGAATTTTCTTGCGTAATACTTTTTCCACTTCCGTTTGAGAGATATTTAAAAAGGGAATCGGAACGGAAAGATCTCTCTTGTATTTTGTTTGGATTTTATCTTCCGAGAGATCGATTCTTCCGATTTCCTTCCGTAAGTTTTGACAAAATACAATTTTTGAGGCAGTGTCTTGATCGGAGGCTTCTTCGATCAAATCTTGTAGATTGATTCCCAATTGCTTCAGGATTTCCAAAGTTCTTCCGCTGATTTCATGTGCTTTGGGATGATTTGAGATTTCAGAACGTTTTTCTATCAAGATGTGCCGAACGCCAAGTTTTGACAAAGCAAGTGAGAATACCATACCGGAAGGACCAGCGCCGATGATGAGAACTTCCGTTGTTTTCATAGAGAGTCTTCGACGGATTTTGTTTGATTTGATTTTAAAAGATAAAGATTGAAAAGTAAGACTAAGCTTAAAAAACCAAAGACCAGAATGTTTTCATTTATATTCATGAAACCTATATGAATCTTTTCATCGAAAACATCAGCCTCATATAGATCTCCGACTAGTACCGAATTCCAAAATGCAAACGTATTTATCAGTTGTAATATCCAAACGATCTGTAATTGTTCGTTGCTTGTATTTTTTTTCAGCCATAACAGATATAAGCTATAAAATCCAATTCCTGCCCATAACGAGATGTTCCACATGAGATGAAATCGTGCATGACCGATCCATTCCGGGTTAAGTAAGTGAGAGGAATTGGTATCTCTAAGGATTGGTCCGAAAAATTCCAAGGCGCCAATCGTAAGAGTGAATTTGATAATGAGAGTTTTTGTGTTTGAGGACATGAATTTCTCCTTTCCGAAAGAAACTCTAACTCATTTGGGAAGAAGGGTCGTCTTCGCTTGCAAGTTTGGACAAAAAATTTAAGAATTCAAGGAAGTATCTTTTAAGGAATTTTTACGAAACTCGGAGGGTGTGAATCCGGTGAATTGTTTAAATGTTTTATTGAAAGAGGCTTTGGATTGAAAGCCTGCTTCCAAACCGATGTTGAGAACGTTTTGGTCTTTCGCTTTCGGATTGGACAGAAGTAGTTTCGCTCTTTCGATTCGATATTGATTGATGAACTGAAAGAAATTTTGGGAGAGCTCTATGTTGATTGTCATGGAAACATGATGCACAGGGATCGCCAATCTTTCCGATAAATCATGGATCGAAACCAAGTCATTCAAATACGGTTCCTCCGTTTCCATAATTCGGATCATCTTTTGAAGATAGGATTTTCTTTGTTCCTCGGTTAAGGTTTGTTTTTGGTATTTTGTCGTTTCAGGTTTTGTTAAGAGAAGCTGTTGAGAAAAGATTCGTTCGGGATTTTGCAGAGTGATGGCTATCAATTCAGGTTTTCGAATCACATAAAACAAAACCAGGTAAATAAGAATCAATTGCACACATCCTTCCACCGGCGAGATCGGAACATGTAAATCGCCTGGCAACGAGAATAGGATCAGGAATAGATACAGAATGATACAAATACCGATTAGTCCTAAAAAAGAAAGCAGCCAAATCAATTTTGCCTTCTCGTCGTTTCCGAATTGTTCCAACGATTCTTCCCGGTAAATTTTAGTTAGGCGAAAAGAGAGTAAACAGAATAAGGCGGAAAATAGGACTGCACAAAGTAAAAGCAAACTGGAAGCAGATCCTACGATGCCCCTTTGTGATAGAATCGAAGGAAGGCTTCGAAATTCAGGATATCGGAAGAATAATATCAGGAATACGAAAAAGGAGATCCCGGAAGGGATGCATAAAACCAAGGTTTCCCAACGATCTGCCGTTTGATGAAACAAACAGGACCGTGTATAAAAAAAGAGAAGTGGGCCTAGGTAAAAAAGACTCGGAAAAACAAGCAAAGGCAAATAAATCGCAAACCCGGAGGAAAGAGCAACCGCTAACCTTAACAATACAATCAGAGAGATAATGAATATTATGCCGGATAGATAACGAGATGTAGAGTGTTCTGATTTCGTAAAATATAGAGATAAAAATAGAAAAAATGAAATGCTAAAACTTACAAGGGAAAGATTGGCTGTGAGGAGAGACGGTTCCGTCATCGTTTTCCGTTCGAACGAGATTTACCTATGATAGGAAGTGACCCTGTTGAAAGGCGAATCTATTTTTTAGGAAATCGCAAGAAACATAGGAATATTTTCCCTTTTCTACTTGCATGAAATCCGGACAAACCTTCTGAATTTGGCTATGAAGCAATTTTTGATCTGGGATGATTTTGCGACGTATCGGGGGGATGGATTTTCAACCGGCAGGCATAGTCATTTTTATATTCAGATCAGTCTGCCTGATTCCGGCGTCGTTGAATTACGGACGTTAAATGGTGAATGGAAGACATATAATGCGGTATTTATTCCCTCAGGTGTAAGTCACGAAATGAGACAAGTGGGAGGTAACTTAACTCTACTTTATTTGGATCCTTTGACAACGGGATATCGACTTTTTCATGATAGAAGTTTGGCAGCAAATCATTCATCTTTTGAAGTGGGAGATTTATTCACGGAGATTGTCAAAAACCGAATCAAACAAATCCTAAATGCATCGGATACAAAAGTCCGCACGCAACTTCTTGATATTATTAATAAGGATTTTGCAAAAACCGCTAATCGTGAAATCGATGCACGCATTCAAAAGAGTATTAAAAATGTAGAGCTCGAGGATTTTTCGCTCACCCGTTTGGCGTTAGACGCTTCTTTATCTGTAGAGCGGTTTCGTCATCTGTTTCGAAAGGAAACAGGCGTTCCTTTTTCCGCTTATCGGCTTTGGTTGAAAACAAAGAAGGCGGTCGATTATTTGGCGAATCATCCGCACCTGCTTGATGCGGCCCATGAGGGGGGATTTGCGGATCAATCTCACTTTACCCGTATTTTTCGCAGGTCCTTTGGCGTTGGCCCCTCCGATTTTACAAAAAAGAAAGAGCCCTTCAGCGCCATTTTCTTTTCGAAGTAGCCGCTGCGTTCAAGACCGTTTTCCAAAATCTGATATTGTGTGTATATCGGAGAAAAAGAAAATATGAGTTCAAAAGTCACAGCGAAAAATCTAGCGGAATTGTATTATGATAGTGCCATGAAGTATGGCGATAGACCAGCCTTTGGAACAAGAAACAAAGACAAACAATTCTCTACGATAAACTTCCGTGACGTATATGAAACCGGTGTCGCACTCGCAACCGGGTTAATCGATCTTGGACTTGAGCCCCGCGATCATGTCGCTGTTCTTTCGGACAATAGAAAAGAATGGATCATTGCCAATTACGGAATATTATTAAGTGGAGCTGCGGATGTCCCTCGTGGCACCGATGTGACAGACGGCGATATTCGATATATTTTACCGCATTCCGATGCAAAAATGGTATTCGTGGAAAATGAAGCTACACTGCGAAAGATCGAAAAAAATTTCCCCTATTTGAATAATATAACTCATGTTATTCTTATGGACGGCGATTCTACAACAAATGGAAAAAGCAATTCGAATGGTAAGATGCAAGTAGATTCGAAAGCCGGGATTCCCAAGACAACAAAAATGGCGGACCTGATCGAGAAAGGAAAAAGATTACGGGAATTAGGTGATAGAACGGTGGAAAAGCGAGTCGCGGCTATTCAATCTGATGATTTATTTACGATCATTTATACTTCCGGAACCACGGGAGAACCGAAGGGAGTTATGCTGACTCATGCAAATATGATTTCGCAGTTGCGCAATATTCCGATCGACATCGGTCCGAAGGATCGATTTCTTTCCATTCTACCTGTGTGGCATAGTTTCGAAAGGGTGTTTCAGATGGGAACGATCGCTATGGGCGCTTCGCAATACTATACGAGCGTGAGAAACATTCGCGAAGATTTATCGATTGTGAAACCTACTTTCATGGCATCGGCCCCAAGACTTTGGGAGAGTCTTTATCAGGGAATACAATCAAGGATCCAAGGGGGTTCTTTTATCAAGAGGACATTGTTTAACGCAGCTTATGGCAGTGCTCTCAGGGTGCAAAGGTCGCTGCATTTCTTTAAGGGAAATCGATTGGATCTGAACGGCAGAAGTCTTGCGCAGTCCATCACGCTCGCCGTCTCTTCTTTATTCTCAATCATAGTGTTCTTCATTCCTTATCTCATTCTTGATGCGATCGTATTAAAGAAAATCAGGCAAGCCACAGGCGGGAAATTGCGAGGTTCTGTTTCCGGTGGAGGATCTTTACCTTTTCATATCGATGAATTCTTTAACACGATAAGAATCCCTGTGTTCGAGGGATACGGTTTGACGGAAACTTCACCGGGGCTTGCATTCCGTACACCCAAACGTCTGGTAGTCGGCAGTGTAGGACAGGTGTTGCCGGAAACCGAAATCCTACTGAAGGATATAGAGACTGGCAAAGTATTGTATCCGCCAAAGAAAGGAGTAAAAGGCGAAATATATGTGCGTGGGCCGCAGATCATGAAGGGTTACTACAAACGACCCGAAGTCACCGCCAAAGTTCTGTCAAACGACGGTTGGTTTAACACGGGAGATCTGGGAATTATGACTTTCAACGATACTCTTAAAATCGTCGGCAGAACAAAAGAAACGATTGTGCTCCTCAACGGAGAAAATATCGAACCTGTGCCCATTGAAAATAAACTCATTCAATCACCGTTCATCGATCATGTTATGATTGTAGGGCAGGATCAGAAATTTTTAGGTGCTTTGATTTTGCCTTCTCTTGAAAAGTTTGCAGAATACGGATCTACTTACGAAGAGCTTGCAACTAGCAGGGCAGTTCAGGAGAAAGTAGAGCAAGAAGTAAAGAATATGATTCGTACGGAAAACGGATTCAAGAGTTTTGAAAAAATTGTAGAGGTGAGGTTACTGCCAAAGACCTTTGATGTGGGCGACGAATTATCGGCAAAACTATCTATCAAGAGACATGTGATCACTGCCAAATATCAATCGCTGATCGAGTCGATTTATGAAGGGAAAACTCAAGGAAGTTCCCAAGCTCCGCAGGTTTACGCACGAAGGTAAGTTTTGTTTGATGTCCAAATAGTTTCAAAAGAATTGAAATTGTAATTTAATGTTTGGTTATCGTTTGCTGCGTTTTCAATTATTCATTAACATTCGTTCTAATTCCAGCTGATATTCTTCCACTCTCTTAAAACGTTGATTTCTTTTATGCCCTGCTTAGGTTCGAAACGTATGTCAAGGAGTGATAAATCATCGGTCAGTTCTCCTTTCTTCTCGGGGAATGAAAGTTTTCGGATCATTTACTTATTTTGTCCCACCCCTCATATACACTTGAAAATAAGAGGAATCACAATGGAATATGCAGAATCCCTACTGGAAGAATACTTTGAAACATCTCAAAAATTACAAAACTTTGGCGGCCCATGCCAAAATCCAAATTTGTTTGATGAACTAACCGCGTTAGAAGAAGAAATTTGTTGGGAGTTTTCGCTGCCGGCATCCCCAAAACACTGTCAACTTTTTCAATGGACACAGCAATTTGCATCCAGACAATCCTACATTGAAACTTCCTTAGAAACTTTACGAAGGGAAAAAACCAAATTTTTCTACAACGCCAAAAACCCTTCCGATTTCTGGAAAGGTTTTATCAAGGATATGGCTGCGTAATCATTGTTTGGCGCCCCCAATGATTTGTATACCGAACTGTATTTGATGATGGGCCGGGCGTACTCCGGGGTGCGCTAACGCTCCCGTCTGCCATTTGGCAGACCTACGCCCTTCGCTGCCCTGGCGAGGGCTATCACCCATTACATTAACATAAATCGAAATTCCCAAAGACTTAAACTTTGGTTTCTTTCCATTTCCCTTTGGTAAACAGCCAAAGAGTAAAGACACCAACGGAAGACTCCGTTACCATCATGGACCAAAATACTCCTTCGTAACCAAAATTGAAATGTTTGCCTAAAGTGTAGGCGAGTGGGATCTGAATCAGCCAAAAAAATACAATGTTGATTTTAGTAGGGGTCATCGTATCACCTGATCCGTTAAATGCTTGTGATGCGGCCATCCACCACGCGTAAATAAAGTAGGAATAGGAAACAATCGTTAACCATTTTCCTCCGATTTGAATCACGGCTGGGTCATCTGTAAAAATAGAAATTAAATTTTCCGCTAGAAAAAAATAAACAATCGAGACCAAAATCAAATACGCCATATTGCAATAACCGGTAAACCAAACCGATTGTTCCGCCCTGTCCGGTTTACCTGCCCCCAAATTTTGCCCGACAAGCGTTGCTACGGCATTGGACATCCCCCAAGACGGCATCATGGTAAACATCATCACTCTAAGCGCGATGGTAGCGCCTGCGACTGTTTGGCTGCCAAACTCGGCAAGAATTCTCATGATGAAAATCCATGAGGTCATAGCCACAATCATTTGGCCGATACCACCGATCGATGTTTTCAGAATTCCTCCGACGGTTTCCCATTCGATTTTTAAATGAGAAGTTAAAACTCGAATGTGTTTTCCACCGCGGAATAATAACCAAAGTTGGAAACAAACACCGACTCCGCGGCCAAGGGATGTGGCAATTGCCGCTCCCGTAATTCCATAGGCGGGAATCGGGCCCCAACCGAAAATGAGTATGGGATCAAGTATGATATTGAGAGCATTGGAAATCCAAAGTACCTTCATGGCAATGGCAGCATCTCCGGCACCGCGGAAAATGGCGTTGATCATAAATAACAATACGATTACAACATTACTGCCGAGCATCCATTGCATATATGGGTATCCTTCCGTAAGTACCCAATTGTCCGCTCCCATGAGAGCTAAAAGTTCTTTGGAATAGAATATTCCTGCAATGGTAAAAGGAATCGATGTAATGAGAGCAATGAGTATGGCTTGAACGGCGGCTGTTCCTGCCTTCTCTTTTTCCTTTTCTCCGATCCTTCGGGCGATAATGGCAGTAACGGAAAAAGTGAGACCCATCGCGATGGAATACAACAAAAACAAATATGTCTCCGTGAGACCGACCGTTGCAACTGCGGAAGGACCGAGTTTTCCCACAAAGTATATATCCACGACAGCAAACACCGATTCAAGTACCAGCTCCAAAACCATCGGAACGGAAAGAAGGAATATCGCCTTACGCATGCTAACTTCTGTATAATCCGCTTCCGAACCTGCCAGGGCATTTTTTAATTCCGCCCATAAAGATGCGGAAGTGATGCGGGATTGTTGTTTTGTATTTTCTGATTTAGTTTCCAATGTTTTTGCCTGATTTAAAATTGATTCATTTTAATTATTTCTTTTTTACAAATAAAAATGGTCGTTCGGAAGAAGTCCGTAGGATATAAACAAGACATCTACAGCAGTCGAAAAGTATTGTATTCGACCGGTAAGTTGGCCCGTTTTTTAAAAAGATCGAGCCACCGAACAAAAGAGTAGCTAACTCCCGGAAAGGTCAATTTTTATTTAAGAATACCCTTAAAAAGTCGACGTGCATTTCTATTTGGCTTAATGATGGGGATAGTAGATTGTCAAGTGCGAGATACAAAACAGGATACTTATATGTCTAACAACAACAATGAATCAATCAGCGGAGTGACGGAAACTCGTGACCTTTGGGCGAAGTACATGATGGTGGCCTTAGGTGTTGCCACGATTGGAGCGTTTATCAACTCGGTTTCCGAGATCCGCTCTTTTCCGGAAGATAGCTTTGTTATCTACACGTGGCAGATGCTGGCTTTTCCGGTCTTCGCAGGTCTTTTTACTCTGCTTGGACTGTATCCGCGTCGGATGCCGGGTATTTGGGAACTGGTATTATTTCAAAAAGTCGGAGTCACCTTATTCAATCTTTTTATGGCCGGAAGGGTCACCGGACGTGTAACCTCCGATAATCCATACGTTAATATTATCGTCGATGGCTTGCTAGTCGTCATCACTCTGGCGAGTTATGTGCTAACAAAAGGTTGGCGGGCTTGGAGAGCTCCACACTCCACTTAATCGAAACTATGATTTTGAGTCACATAAAATGAACATCAAAATAAAGTAAAACTCATGACAATCTGGGGATCACATTACAGGCGTATTTGTATAGAACAAGGGAAGATTTCAAAGATTTAATTAAAGAGAAGGATTCGCATCGTGAAAGATGCATTTGAAACTCCGAGAGGAATCTCATCCCATAAAACTTTATTTTGTCTATGAAAAGGAATGATATCTTTATCTGTGCAATCGAATCGCAGAATATCCTTTGAACATATTTCAAGCATTGGATAATATCATCTCATCTTGATTTCGCCAAACATTAATTCTAGCGTTAGGGATCGACCGAGCGCCCTCGCCGAGGGAGAGCCCGACCCTGACAGGAACGTTGTTTCGAATTTGATCGTATCGGGAACGCCCCCAAGGAAATCATCAGAGATACTCTTTTTCTATTTCATAACACACATTAATCTGTAACAACTAATCCTTAACGTATGTTTATTTTTATTAATTAATATAACTTGTCAGGAGGATTTTGTATCTTGGGGCTAGCAGCCATGGATGGCTGCGGTAGCGAATTCCGACCCGGACGGGAGGATGAGCGAGCCACAAGATACAAAATCGAACTGAATGTATTAAATAAAAGCAAACCGAGGTTCTACGGTTTCATTCCAAGATAAAGGTGTTCAATCATATCTTTCGTTATTGTTTTCGCATTTTTAAAGTCGATTTTTCGAAACATCATTTGTTTGCCGGAGAGTAGAACGGCAATCCCATGAACCATCGTCCAAGATGCTATCGATGTCTTTTTTACATCACTTGTCACCAGTAGTCCGTCTCTTTTGCAGTCGGAAATAATATTCACAAGCACATCAAACGTTTCTTCTTCCGCCTTGATAAGAGAGTCATATTTCGAATGATCCTTGATTTGATTTCCATACATGATTTTAAAAAGATCCGGATTTTTCAGGGCGAATTCAACATACCGGATACCGGATTCCCTGAATTGAAGTAAGGAACGGTTTGCAAATTGAGTGCGTAGTTTTTTTAATTTTTCCGTTAATAATTTGAATCCTTCCGTAGCGATCTCTGCTATGAGGGATTCAAGGTCGGGGTAATGTCTATAGGGTGCGGATTGGGAAACTCCTGCCAATTTTGCCACTTTTCTTAAGGATAGAGCTTGGTAACCGTCTTCTTTCAAAAGTTTTAAAGAGGCTTCAATCAGCGCTTCCTTTAAAGAGCCGTGGTGGTATGTAGATTTTTCAGTATTTTTTTTCATGTTGACATGTATTACATTTAATTAACGATAGGCTGCATTGAATGTGTTCTGTGTAAACATTGAGTGGCGGGAGAATAAGGTCAATGAAAAATGAAAATTTAAGCGATAACTTCGATATAATTTGTATAGGTTCCGGAATGGGTAGCCTTACAGTTGCAAGTTTACTTTCCCGATACGCGGGCAAAAAAATACTAGTTATAGAAAAACATTTTCAGGTGGGTGGTTACACTCACGCATTTGCCAGAAAACAAAATAAATTTCATTGGGACGTAGGCATTCACTATGTAGGTGATATGCATTCCGGCGGTTTTAGCCGTCTGCTTATGGATAAAATTACAAATAAGAAAGTAGTATGGAACAAGATGCCGGAACCTTTTGAAAAATTCGTTTATCCTAATAGAACCTTTGAACTTTTCGGGAGCGAGGAGAAATTTAAGTCCGATTTAATTTCACAGTTTCCCGATGAAGAGGAATCGATTCATAAATACTTCAGAGATTTGCATAAAGCATCGGCCTTGTTCGGTAAATCGATGATGATGAAATCAACAACTCCCGACTTGAGCGCATTTACCGCTCAAATGGAAAATCCCGGGATCGTGACTCTAAAGGATTATCTTGACCATCACTTTAAAAACGAGGACATTAAAGCAATCCTTGCTTCTCAATGGGGTGACTATGGTCTTCCACCTTCCAAGTGTTTGTTTGCAACGCATGCCGCACTCGTTGTACATTATTTTAACGGTGGATTTTACCCGGTCGGTGGTGGTGGAAAAATATTCGAAAGCGTAGAGCCGATTATTAAGGAGAGTGGCGGGGCGGTCATTAATACGACCGAGGTGGTAAATATCATTATCGAGAACGGCAAAGCCATCGGAGTGAAGACAAAGTTTCTCCGGGGTGAAAAACAAGAACGAAATTATTTTGCTCCGATCATAGTGTCTTGTGCCGGTGTTTATCCGACTTATATGAAATTAATTCCTGAATCCGTGCCGATTCCGTTTAGGAAATCATTAAGTGATTTTTATAACAAAGAAAAGATGGCGACAAGCGTTTGTGTTTATATGGGTCTTTCCGAAAGTCCCGCAAAACTCGGATTTAGAGGAGAAAACTATTGGATCTTTGCTTCCAATGATCACGAAGAAAATTTCAAAAAAAGAAATGAGTGGCTTGAGAACTTTGGTGAAGTTAAAAATCTATATATGTCTTTCCCTAGTTTAAAAGATCCGGATGCAAAAAATCACACTGCGGATATGATTGCATTTACCGATTATTCCCTATTCGAAAAATGGAAAGACCTTCCTTGGAAAAAAAGAGGAGAACAATACGAAGAATTCAAAAAGAAAATTGCAGACTCGGTTGTTGATACAATCGAGATGAGATTCCCCGGATTTAGGAATATTGTCGAATACATAGAAGTGTCGACTCCTCTAACAAACGAACACTTTACTTCTCATCCGGATGGTGCGATTTACGGACTTGCCTGTGTCCCTGAGCGTTATGACAAAACAAAATCCCCTTGGTTTGATGTGACAACACCGATCGAAGGATTGTTTCTAACAGGAGTAGATGCCGGCGGTTCACCGGGGATTGCCGGTGCGATGATGGGTGGACTTGCGACAACTCTGAAGATTTTAGGAAGCCGGGACATACTCAAAAGTATTTTAAAAGAGTAACTAAAGTATATTCCAGTTTGATATTCTGGCAATTGCCTCAAGAGCCGATGTGCCGGCGAGGGAGTTGCCATTATGATTTAATCCCGGAGACCAAACGGTAATGACACCGACCTCCGGAACGATGGCAACGATTCCGCCTCCAACTCCACTTTTACCAGGCAGCCCGACTCTATAAGCGAAATCACCGGATGCATCGTAGTGTCCGCATAACATCATGATGGAATTTATACGTCGGGCAAGTTCGGGAGATACGATTCTTTTATTTGAGATCGGATCAAATCCTTCTTTGGCAAGAAACAACATGGATCGACTCAATTCTTCACAACTCATCGAAATGGAACAAAGGTTACAGTAAACTTCCAGAACATCGGATACTGTGTTTTCTATGTTGTTGCAACTTTTCATGAAATTAACCAAACTGGCATTTCTATGAGCATGCTTTAATTCGGACAAAGCAACTTCATGATCAATAGTAATTCGACTTTCTCCATTTATCTCATGCAGAAAATTCAAAACAGTTTGAATACTGGCTTTAGGTGTACTGTCTTTTAAAAGAATATCACTTAGAACCAGGGCGCCCGCATTGATAAACGGATTTCGGGGAATCCCGTGCTCCATTTCAAGTTGGACGATCGAGTTGAAGGCATTCCCCGAAGGTTCATGGTGTACTCGTTCCCATAGTTTGTCTCCAATTTGGTTTAATACTAAAGTGAGAGAAAAAACTTTCGAGATACTTTGGATTGAGAACGATTCATTTGCGTCACCGTAAGATGCAGATTCTCCGTTTAACGTTAGAATGGCTGCTCCGAATTTTTTTATATCAACTCGTGCTAGTGCCGGAATATAATTGGCAATTTTCCCCGAGCCGATTTGATTTTGAATTGATTGGCATGCGGAATCCAGTATTTTACCCAGCGAAGAATTTATCATAGTCATTTTATAAATCAACGGGTGGGTCATACAATCTCAAATTTAATCTTACGGGTATTAAATCTGAAGGCAGGTCCTCTTTAGTTATAAACAGAAGAAATCTGTCCCGACTACTCTAAAGGAAGAACGATCTTTTTCCCATCCTCGCCGATGATTAAGTCCCCGTGAAACTCCTGACGAACCGGATCTTTGTAGAAGGATTTGATTTGAAAGAATCCTTTTGCTACAGGAATCATATGGGTGACTACCAAGGTTTTCACTTTTGCTTTCTCCGCCAATCTGCCTAACTCGGAAATATCGATATGATAGAGTTGAATATCTTTCATTATTTTTCTGAATCTTTCGATTCCCAGAAACTCGTAAGCTTTCTCTATTTTTGCGACTAAGGACTTGTTCATTGCTTCGGAAATGAGTAAGTCGGCACCTAGCGAGTGTTTTCCTAAGTTTTCGGAATCCGCCGTATCTCCTGAAATTACGATGGATTTACCTTTGAACTCGATTCGATAGCCTACTGCCGGTTCGACAGGTTCATGATTTACGTTGAAGGAACGAACGACAACTCCATCTTTTTCATATACTATTTTGGAAGAGCCGTCCGGTTTGAGAGTAAATTCATTTGCTTCGGCACCTTTCCATTGCGTAGGCATAACGTTTTCTCCATGATGTTTTGTGCGGTAGCCGTATTCCAATTTATAACTTTTTAAAAATCCGTTTACAAGTTCCGAAGTTCCTTTCGGGCCATAGACTGTTAGGTGATTTCTTCTGCCTAGAAGCCAGCTTCGATCGATGACTTCTCCTAAATCGGCAAAATGATCGGAATGAAAATATGTGATGAAAATACCATTAATCTCAGTTACCGGAAGATGTTGTTTTTCCATCGCCATGGCCACCCCGTCTCCGCTATCGAATACCAAGAACTGACCATTGACAAAGACCGCAGTTGAATTTTGGATATTATCCGAGGGAATGGGAGTTCCAACTCCGATGAGAATGACTGTGATTCGATCTTTGTCTAAAAGTTCCTTCGCAGTATCTTCCTTAAATTTCAGAGAGCTTTTGACCCTATTTAGAACGACACTATCCCACGAACAAGAGAGATGAAATAAGATGCATCCTACGATCACTTGTAGAAGAAGAAATGTTTTCAAAAATTTCATTATTTTTTCCTTTTATTATTTTTTTATGATATCGATGTTTTGTCTGAGAATGGTCCTAAATCCAATATGATTCGATGCAAGGTGGTCCTCTTGTGATTGTCTTGCCGCCGATCTGTATCTCTTGCAATAGTTAGGTGAACATAAATAAGAGCCGCCTTTGATTGTGTGGCTTTTCATCTTTCCCGGTTGATTGGGCAATTCCCAAGTATCGGAAGTATACTCCCAGACATTTCCGATCATATCATAGAGTCCGAATTCATTTTTCGCATAGCAACCTACAGGTGAAATCCCGCGAAATCCGTCGGTTCCTTCGTCATGGATGGGGAAATCTCCTTGCCAGGTATTCGCTTCTTTCGGTTGGGAATTTTGATTCGATCTTGAAACTCCTCCTCCGGATGCCCACTCCCATTCCGCCTCCGAAGGCAAAACATGTCCTTTCCAAGTTGCATAGGCTAACGCATCTTGATAACTAACTGCCACAACCGGGTAAGCCCCCTTGCCATCAATAGAGGAATTGGGTCCTTCCGGATGACGCCAGTTAGCTCCCGGAATGAAATTCCACCATTCCAACGGATGGTAATTGTATTTTTCCGTCTTTGGTTTTTGAAACACAACCGAACCGGATTCGTACAAACGGTTGGTCGGTTTTTTTTCTCCGTGTAAGTTTTGCGAATTTTCGGCTTCCGTTACGTAACCGGTTTCACGAACAAAATTTGCAAATTCATCATTGGTCGTTTCCGTACGATCCATCCAAAAGCCTGATACGGTTTTTGATTTTCCGGAAAATTCTTCCGGATAGATCTTGTCCGTATTTTCAAATGTCCCCGGAGGAATCCAAACCATTCCAGCATGGATACCTTGTTCTTTGGATCCGGGCAAATCACAGGAACGCGTGTTATTTGCCGAAAAATTTTTTATAAAACCGCAATGGCAATAACTAAAATATAAAATAATCAAACTGATCGTTTTTGACGATTTTGCCATTTCAATTTACCCAATAGGTATATTCATCCTCTTCTTCCTGCTTCTGATCCAAGGTTTTGTCTATTAAGACGGGAAATTCGATGAAAGAAGGCCAAAGCGGCTTTATCATTTGTTTATTATAATTTAATAATAAACTTTCCAATTCCTCTTGTTTCTCCGGATGTTTTGCAATTAGATTGTTCTTTTCCGTTGGATCCGAATTCAGATTGAACAACCATTTTTTGTTTGGTCTTTCCGTTCTTATTAATTTCCATCCTTGGAACTGAGCTGTTTGATAATGCCCGTCACTCCAAAAAAGAGGTCTCTGTTTTTGAACTTCCCGTCCTTTCAGATAAGGTAATAAATTGACTCCGTCAATTTCCCTATCCGTAGGTAGTTGTGCTCCGGCGGCGTCCGCCAATGTAGGAAGAATATCAATGTTGGTAATCGGGTGATCATACTTAGTACCGGGTTTTATATGCCCCGGCCATTTTGCAAAATAAGGAACGCGGATACCACCTTGGAAAAAAGTAAGTTTCCATCCTCGATAGGGACGATTGACATCGGAAAGTCCGATATAATTCGGTGCACCGTTATCACTTGTAAAAATGATGATCGTATTTTCTTCTAAACCTTTCTCTTTGACTGCCTTTAAAATCTTTCCAACACTTCTATCCAAAGAACGAATCATACTTAAGTAGACCCTTTTTCTGTGATTGGGAATATGCGATAGTGAATCATAATCCTCTTTGCTTGCTTGCAAAGGAGTATGTACCGCCCAATGGGCGAGAAATAAAAAGAAAGGTCGGTCCTTGTTGATTTCTACTACTTTAACCGCTTCATCCGTGAAATAATCGGTAAGATATTTATCCGGTTCGAACCATTTTCCTCCGTTGTAACTGACTCCATATCTCATGTTAGGCCAAAGGAACTTATCAATGGGATCAAAATCCTGTTTGGAATTTACAACGTTCGGATCACTCGTAGGCAGATACAAACCGCTTTCCATAAACAGGGATTCATTAAACCCTTGTTTGTTGGGCCTCATCTCTTCCGTGCTTCCCAAATGCCATTTGCCGATATGAACCGAATGATAACCTTTTGATTTCAGAACTTCGGCGATCGTTATTTCCGACGTAGGCATACCTAATTCGTTGAAGCTCTTGGATTTTTCCGCCTTTTCCTTATCGATGACGACAGGGTGCAACCGATCGGGAGCGTCGTATAAATCAGCTCCGACTCGTGCCAGGGCTCCGGGGGTAGGAGTAAATTCCACCCCAAAGCGGGATGGGTATCTGCCGGTCAATAAGGCTGCCCGGGAAACCGTACAAACAGCACTTCCGGAGTAACCTGAATCAAACCGTACACCTTGTTCTGCGATTGAGTCGATGTGTGGAGTTGGAACTCCGAGATCGGCATAACCTCCGCCGTAAGCAGTCACATCATTAAACCCAAGATCATCCGCCATGATCAGTATAATGTTAGGTGGACGATCTTTTTTAAGTGATTTTTGTTGATCGGATACGGATTCCCAAGGAACTGGATGGTTTGGTTCTCTTGGAAAACGTATATCGGTGATCCAGCCTAATGAATAACGAAGTATTAACAATCGGTTTGAATAAAGCAGTCCCGCAATCAAAAGGAACGAGGCGAAAATATAGAATAGGATTTTTGTGCGTCTCATATATTTACTATATCAGACAGTGTTTCCCGTATAGCGGATTAGTTTAAGTTTAAATTCCTCGTTTGGGACCGAAATCGAAAGTTGTTTGATGAATTGTTTATTATATTAAACAGGTTTGAGTTGTTTTTTTAGAGTTTTAGAGGATTGATAAGATTTAAAATCGCTTTCATCAACCTGATGATTTAAAACTGGGCCATGAAAAAAATAAAACTGCCATTGATTCAATTCTCCACCTTTTGCCAGTTAGCTGTAAAAGAAGGTAATGATTATCTGGAACCGGGTTGCTTAAAGTAAGATTTACGAATTGGCTCTGAGTGAAATAGAAGACCTAAGGCGGGATCTTCTATTTCAATATCATCTTTGATGGAACAAATTTATTTCTTTTTCTTCCCTTGTGGTTCGGGTGAAGTTACTTCCGCAGAACACCAGAATTGATTGGTTTGCCAAGTTATAAAAATTGGTGAGATATAGGCTACGCTGGCTGCAATCTCGTAAGCTATATTTGTTCCACTGTAAAGAAATCTTACCTGGGGCGTTCCATTTTCACAATTTGGAATCGTGCCGCCGGTATCCGACTTGCTATCGATAGTTCCGAATAGATAAGACTTATAACTATCATCACCCGATCGGGGAGGGTCCATTGTGCTAAAACCTTTTTTATGGATTACCAAAGAATGGCAATTTACCAGTAACAAAGTGAATGCGATAAAATAAATAAATTTTTGCATTGTTAGAAAAACTCCCTTGAATGGCTAACATTGATTTGTTGTACTTCGTCTTTTGTTTCTTCGATATTTTTGATTTTAGCAAAAGAACTTGCGTTTGAGGAGAATCCTTTTTCCGAATGGATGTGATTTAAGGCCGCTTCACATACCACTTCCAGTGTTTTCGGAGAATAGATCGATAAGGTAAATAGGTGGAATAATCCATCGGAAAATGTTCTATAGTAATGAAGCTGAAAGATTTTTTCATTCTCACATAATTCCGAGTATTCTATTGTTCGTTTTGGAAACAATCCCGCGACATAAAAATCAAAGGATCTTTCGAACGTTTTTCCCGGTTTTGCTTCCTTGTTGAATGTTATCCGATTGTGTTGGCAATTGACGATAAACAATGCTAAAATGCCGCACGCAGCAAATCTTCGCGTCATAATGATAAATCTCCTGTTAGACTAATTTTTCCAAATGCTGTTGTTTGTTATCTGATGTCAAATTTTTATTTTAAAATAATGGTTTATGTTTGGTAATGAATTTCTTATTACGTCTCAATATTTAAAACAGATTTTTGTTAAGTGATCATTTAACGTTTAATTTGTGTAATTCGCTGGCTTGACTGCTTTGGAGTAGAGCGGAATGTCTAAAAACGGAGCAAGTTGTGCGCTCGGAAGCCGGGAATAATCCTCTATTTCATTTCCAAACTTCGAATTTTATATATCCGGATCCGATCTATGGACTCGCCGATTTCCTGATGAAGGCTGATATAACCGATTTTAAAAGTTTTTCCGGCATACAGTGGATTTGCGAACTTGTTCGCTTCATCCATATACAACGGCAATGGAATGGTATCGCCATGATTTACGTCTTGGACAAAACTCATTTTTTTGCCCCGGTTATCTTGAAAGGTATAGCTGAATATTCCTTCCCATACGCCTGCTTCCAAAAAGTTTCCTACGAAATACCGAATCTCGATTTTCTGTTTTTTCGGATTTGGCCGGCTTTCTATAGGATTGCCGATCGTTGTTGGCAATGTAGAAGCCAGAAGTGCGGATACAACAACAGCATACAGCAATGGCAAAGATCTTCGTAGATTGCGGTCTCTCATATTTTTAGACTGCGTAGGAAGAAAACCATTGGCTATTGTTATTCTTTATGAGTCGAAAAAAAAGATGACATATTACATTCTTTTAAAGTAGAATGGTGTATACGAATAGGCAATCGTTTCAGGTATTCGTTTGACTAACATGCATTAGTATCTAAAATCGGACCGGCGAGAATGGTTAAAAATTGATTCTGAAATCTAAAATATACATTTGCCTGATTGTCTGGCCGATCCTTCTCGGCTCGAACTATTGTTCCCGTTTCGAATGGGGAAATCCATGTGATCCTAACGGCAAGGAGTATTTGGGATCCTTATTTCTAAAAGGAATTCTCGGAGACAGTTCGCCGTATTGCGGAGTCCAGTATGGTTCGGGCGCGCCTACTCAAGTCAAGGTGGTAGGCGGACTCAATAAAACGACGATTTCCTGGCAAAATGTTCCGGGAGCATCTTCCTACAAAATCTATTGGAAAACATCCGCGGGAGTAACAAGATCCGATTCTTCTATCGGGAATGCATCGAGTCCCTATGTACATTCCGATCTCGCCGGTGGTTTATCAGTATATTATAGAGTGGTTTCCGTTGGCGCCGCTTTGGAAGGAGCTCTTTCCGAGGAAGTAAATACTGTAACTGGCGCTAGTTTTTCTAATTTTCAAAATGCAGATATCGTGATTGGTCAGCCTGACTTTGTGACTAAGATAAATTCTCCTGTAACGGCAGCAAATTTAAACTATCCTGGGCCGATTACTGTAAGTGGAAATAAATTATATATTTCCGATTCCAGAAATCACCGCATTTTGGGCTATCATCAGATTCCTACAACAAATGGTGCTCCGGCAGATTTTGTGATCGGTCAACCTGATTTTGTTTCTTCCGGCCTGGCAAATCCTCCGACTGCAACCTCCTTTTCTTCTCCATGGAGTATTGCATCATCTAACGAAAGATTGTTTGTAGCGGACACAAGCAACAACCGGCAGTTGATCTATAATTCTTTGCCCACAGCAAACGTAAATGCTGATGTAGTATTAGGTGTTTCGAATTTCACAACGGCCGGTAATGGGACATGTTCCAGTACGGATTTGTCCTCAAGCGAGGGAGTCTCCACTGCCAATGGTAAATTATTCGTCGCCGATGAAGGCAACCACAGGGTTTTGATTTGGAATACGATCCCTACTTCTCATTATACTCCGGCTGACGTAGTAATAGGCCAGCCGGATTTTACTTCCTGCACTGCCAATCGGGGAGGCCCCACACCGACGGCTAACACCTTAGCAACTCCGGGAGGGGTTTGGGGTGATGGAACCAGATTATTTGTTGCGGATTCTTACAACGGAAGATTACTGATCTGGAATACGATTCCGACGACTAACGGGCAACCGGCGGACCTGGTTTTGGGCCAGTCTTCCATGGAGAGTGCGGTCTCCGCTGCAACGGGCGGCGGTTTTTCTCTAGGCGGTGTTTATAATATATTTTCAAACGGCACGCAGTTAGTCGTAGGTGATGGGAACAACAATCGGGTTTTAATCTGGGATTCGTTTCCTACCGTGAACGGTCAGTCTGCTGATAAAGTTCTGGGTCAAAGTAATTTTACAAACAATGTAGGAAATGACGACAGCCAAACCGGAGTTTCCGGAGCAAATCCCACTGCGAGGACACTCGCTAATCCGTACGGAGTCTATATGGTCGGCAATCAATTGTTCGTAGACGATTATGATAATCATCGCATTCTCATATTCAAAGGAAAATAGGTTTTGCTTTAACCACTATGCATCGTCGGGAATTTTTGGAAAAAGTGACTCTGACTGCAGCGGTTTTGTTGGGTTTGCAAGTCGATGCAGGCCCGGACGTTTCAAAACGATCGGAAGCGGAAGAGGTGCCCGACTGGTATCCTACTTTAGTAAGGGAAAGCGGTACTGAGAAAAAAGCTTATGATTTGGGAACAAAGATTTTCCAGCCGGGTATGGAGTTACTTGAATTCTCCAAACTTTTTGTAAGAGAGTTGGAAAAGGCATATCCCGCGAATCCGATCAAATCATCCGCGGCCAATCCATTATCTACTCTTTTGGAAATCTCGGAAAGAAATCAAATCAATCTCATTATTATATCAAAGTTAATTGAAGTTTGGCGAAGTAGGATTCTTTTTTTTCAGTCAGAAACAATGTCGTGGCAAAAACCAAATGCGGACATACTTGCGAACTTTCGAAATGAATCCAAGGAATTGTATGAAGCGATTTTACTGATTGGACTTGCTTTTCCTTTGCAGGGCCATTTTCTTTTTGCAGAAAGAAAAAGAAATGAATTAGCGATGCCTCTTGTATCGATTTCGTTTCAAGTGAGTGAGTTTGGTAAAACGGAGACGGAAACGATTCTATTTTTTCCGATAGGTTTGGATTTGAAAAAGATTCAGGAAGATATTTCTAGTCAGTCGGCCGATGAAGTAGAGTTCCGATTTTTATTCGATGACTTGTTCGGGAGATTGGACAGTTTACAATCCGAACTTCAATATTCCGTGACAAGATGGGGACAATATGTAACCCGATTTAAATATCTAATGACTGCTAATGTATATTATTTGAAGATAAAGGGTTCTTCCGGAACGATAGGGAAAAAGAAGCAAAACTTATTGAGACTCGGAATTATGGAAGCAGCCATAGAAAAAATCCGAAGTTCTGCACAAAATCTTCAAAGCGGTGTATACACAATATCCGATCGCCAACTGGGACAAATGGAACTGTCGTCCCTTGTCCATGTAATGAACGATATCTCGCAAAGAACGGTCGGTATCGCCAAACCGTTAGTAGATTATCGAATTCAAAACAAAGAAGGATTTCTTATCACTATCTCCACACAATCCAGTGCGTCCGATGCGATCGTTGTGTTCGACGAAGCACTTCAAAAGCTCCGTAAGGAACGAAAACAAATTATGAAAGGGTTATCTTCATGAAACTTGACAAAAATCCTTTTCGACCGTTCACTGCGGAGAATTACAGACTGCTTTTTCGTCAGGTTGAGAAGATTCGTTTTGAACTTAGAAATTTTGATTGGGATGGTGTTTCCTCCAAGCGTATTTCAAAAGAACGTTTTTGGATAAGAACATCTACTTCTTCATACGGAGTAGACGGTTTTTATCCTGAAAATAAAATGCACCTTCAGGCTTTGGATTCAAGACTCAAGTTTATGAGTGAAACGATGAGTAGGTTGGAAAAACTTCATTTGGAAAATTCTGTTTCCAATACATTCCAAAAACAGAATTTACTTCTGAAGACTGCATTGATTTATCTTGATTCGCTTGCGAAAATTACAGATCGTATGCGTGATCTGACTTTGAATGATTTAAAGCCGCCACCTGATAATGAAACTTCGGAGATTGAAATCTTCGAATTGACGGATGAAATCGACCGGATTGCTTCGCAGGCGGAATTCAATAGGATGAATCTTTTCCAGGGAGATTTTGCCACTTCGTCGCGAACCGCATCTATGTGGTTTATTGCAAAAAATTTCAATGACAAACGCCGTATTTTCATTGCGACTATGACAGCCAGATCCCTCGGCCTTAGAGCACTTGACGGTGGAAATTTGACTTTATCCAGTCCGGGGGAAACGGTTAAGATCCTGGATACTGCGATTGCAAAAATCAATCGGGAAAGATCGAATTTGAACCGGTACTTGCAGGATTTGTAATTCCTAATTCATTCCAACCATCGTGACCCAATTTACGAAGAGTATCTATATTATTTTGATAGATCGAATTTATATCCGGATGATTTTCGTTTGCACGCTCCACGCTATCTTCGCGTAACAAATGTAACATAGGATAGGGAGAGCGGTTTACGAAATTAGCGATGTCATCGGTTCGTCTACCCGCAAATTGGTAATCAGGATGAAAGCTTGCGATTTGAAGGTATCCTTCCAATTCCAGTTGAGTGATCAATTTATCCGCGACTCCAAGATAATCGTTATAGTCTAAAAAGTTCAGTAGCACGTAAGGGTGAATCAAGAGAGTTGTTTCCGTTTGTTTCGGATCTGATTCCGATAGTATTTGCAATTCTTGTTTCAAATCGGCGGTCAAATCCTGATTGGATTTTGCCTGACTCACTATAAAACGAATCAGGTTACCATTATACACAGATTTGGCGAAAGGACAAAGATTGAGTCCGATCACAGCCTTCTCAAGCCAGGTCTTGGTTAAATCTATGATCGGATCATCATTATTCGGGGAATTCATTTCGCCGTTCGGATTCATGTGATTTATATCTAATGCATACTTACGGGAAATTGCATTGAATTCTCAATATTTAGAGCCCGAAAATCTTTTTTGTCATCCAAACAGGAACGGTTCGGGGTAAAAATCGATTCAAAAGAGAATAAATGAAAGTATCCGTACCAAAATGATAACTGATCTCGGTTGTTTTGCTTTCTGCAATCTTTACGATCTTTTTCGCGATGAAAGAAGGAGGTGTTCCCATATGTTTTTTTGCAGTTGCTTCCGAGATTTTTGCCAATCGGGTCATTGGCTCGAGATAATGTTTTTTGCCTTCTTCCGGAATCTCGAATAATGCTTGTTTAATCATAGAAACGCTTTTTCCTATAAACGGAGTGTCTATCAAACCCGGAATGACGGAAGTTACATCAATACCGGAGGACTTCAGTTCAAGATATTGAGTATCGTTTAATCTTAGTAATGCGGCTTTTGCTGCTGCATAAATTGCAGTCCATGGATCGGAATTCCAGGCGGCTCGGGATAAAACATTGAGAACCTTCGCATTTTGATCCGTTTGAGCCTTGTATTTTTTCAGCGAAGGCAAAAGCAATCTGGTCAATGCAAAAGGACCCCAAAACAATACTTCGAATAAATTTCTCGCGGAACTTTCTTCCATATATTCGTAAGGCGAAAAAAATATGCTTCCTGCGTTATGAATGACAACGGCTAACCCGGAATCTCCGCATTCCTTTTCCACATACTTTGCCGCTTCCTTCACACTCTCACCGTCTTCCAGATCGATTCTGACAGGTTTTACATTTTTATAGTTTGCGATTTCTTTCAGGTCTTCCGTTTTTCTTGAACCCGCAAAAACATTCCAACCTGCTTCTGCAAAGTAAATGCAAGTTTCCTTTCCCAAACCGGAGCTGGCACCTGTTATAAAGACATTACGATTCATAAGATTCTCCTATTTTGCCTTATATTCAATAATGGCACTTTGTGTAATTTGGCATCAAGTGCCATTATTGTCAAACCAAATTTGGCACTAAGTGACAAATTCAATGAATTGACTTCGGCCGAACCAAAAACGAAATTGTAAAACGGACAAAGGAGGACTTCTCGTTTGAGTTTAAGAGATCGAAAAAAGCAGGAAGTTCGGGTAGTGATTCGAGAAAAGGCATTGGAGCTTTTTATAGAAAAGGATTTCTCATCCGTCTCCGTAGAAGAAATCGTTTTGCTTTTGAATGTTTCCAGAAGGACTTTCTTCCGGTATTTTCCTACTAAAGAAGATGTTGTCTTTGATTGGTATGAGGAATTGAGGGACGGTCTTGTACAAACTCTGAAAGCTCGTCCGGAAACAGAGGATTATTACGAATCCGTATGTGAAACCCTCTCCTCACTATTGAGATATTATGATGAAAATCGGGACTGGTCTATGAAGATGATGAAGTTGTCTAAGGAAACTTCAAGCCTCATTGCGAAAAGTTTGGAAAAAAGAATGTTATGGGAAAGGGATCTATCGGCGGTGATTGCCGATAGGATTTCCAAAGGGCAAGACAAAGATCTTCGCGCAAAAATCATCGTGGGGAAAGCAATGACCGCCTTTTACTACGGCGTAGAACAGTGGTATGCCGAAGGTGGAAAAAAGAACATACGCACCATTTTGCAAAAAGCTTTCGAATTTGCGAAATAAGAGAATGGTTATTTAATTTTGATTTCTTTTTTTACGTTGTCTTTTGTCACTTGAGCTGTTTTTTTCCCGGCATCAATCGATACTGAATCATACTCGACGGGTATCACAACTTTTCCTTTTTTGTCGATCGCTCCGTATTTTCCACCTTTTATGATAGAATGTTCTCCCGATTTTTCCGAATAACATCCATTACATACGATTGAAAATCTGTTTTCAAAAGGTTGGGCGAAATCGTATTCCGCTTTGATCTTTTTTTTGCAAGCCGAATCGAAAAAACCTATCTTCTTGTTTTCAACGAACCTTCCCAATCCTTCGGATAGATAATCCGGACCGTTGTCGAATACAAAAGCAGACAATAAACGTTTGTTATTTGAGTCGATGCAGATCCATTCGTTTTTATCTACGACAAAGGCAACTCCCTTTTCATTGAAATCATAGACATGAGAATACCTAGGGGCGATGATGACTTTTCCATTTTTGTTTTTAAATCCAAACAAATCCTTTTCTTCAAATGAAACCAGGGTTTTGTTCTGCGGATAAGACAGAGAAGGTATTAAAATAAATAATAAAAACAAACGCAGAAAGGTTCGATTCATGTAATTTTCACTCCGTTATAGGTCTTTGTTATCAGAATAGAAGCGCCTAAAAAAGCAAATCTTTTGCGTTAGGGACATGTAGGGCGCCGTTAGGCGGCCAAACTTTGTTTGGCGGACACCCCGAAGTGGCCCGACCCTTAATAAAGAGAGTCGCCGGAGTGAGTCCGATCGGGAACGCCCTTGGGACCTGAAAATTTGTTGGTTTTGTCTGGCCGCTCATGGATTCGATGATTCGGCAGTTTAATTCGACTTTTTCTTAGGGATAATCCCGAATTTACCGTCCAAACTGTCCGGTTATTCTTTTGGTTTAACGGAAAAGGGAAAATTTTTTAATATTTATATTAAATTTTTTTATTTATTTATCTCCAAATATTATTAATATCTAACCTGATTTTTGTAATATATCGTTGGCCGGAGACGTACCTTCGGCCCGAGCAATTTTTTTTTACCAGTTCACAGTCAAAAAAGGCGATTTAACCTTAGAATTTTAAAGATCATTGTTCAGGCAAACAAGAATGCTATGTTTGAGCTGCCATGATGGAAGAGCAAATTTTTTAAAAGCAAGAGGGAGTCCCTATGGAAGTTCGGTTTCATTTTTCGTACATTGATTTTTTTGCGTATGGGCTTTCCAAAGAGACAAAGGCTGGTTCGATCTTTACGGATTTTCATGGGAAAGTCTTGGTATGAGTACAGATAAAAACAGAGCGGATTCTTCGTCTTCCACCGGTTCCTTATCCTCCGGGCCCGATTTTCGCGCGTTATTCGAGTCCGCTCCCGGTCTTTATCTTGTTTTGGATCTTAATTTTCACATTGTTGCTGTTAGTGATGCATATGCGAATGCCACTATGATTCAAAGGGAACAAGTTTTAGGCAAAGGTATTTTTGAAGTTTTCCCCGACAATCCGGATGACCCTGCCGCAGACGGAGTGCGTCATCTTAGAGCTTCTTTGCTGGAAGTTCTCCAACATCGTGTTGCGAGCACAATGGCTGTCCAAAAATACGATATACGCAAACCGGATTCGGAAGGAGGAGGATTTGAAGTCCGCTATTGGAGCCCACGTAATTCTCCTGTTCTGAATAAAGACGGCACTCTTGCTTATATCATTCATCGTGTAGAGGATGTGACTGAATTTGTTCGACTCAAACAACAGGGAATAGAACAAACAGAAGTGACTCAGGATATGCGCGAGCGAATGGAACGTATGGAAGCGGAAGTTTTTATTCGTGCGAAGGAAGCGATTGAAGCCAACGAAGGGTTGCGAAATAGCCAGGAAAATCTTTCCGTAACATTGAATTCGATCGGTGATGCGGTTCTAACTACGGATTCGGAGGCGAGGGTCACTAGACTCAATCCGGTAGCCGAACAATTGATCGGATGGACACAAAGAGAAGCTATCGGACGTTCGGTGACAGATATTTTCAATATTATCAGTAACGAAACCCGCCAACCCGTTTCCATACCGGTGATCGATGCTTTGACCCAAGGAACAATACAGGGTCTTACCAATTCCATATTGATTTCCCGTGATGGTAAGGAACATGCCATCGCTGACAGTTGTGCTCCGATCCGAAACAGGGATGGAGTAGTGACTGGGACCGTACTTGTGTTTCGCGATGTAACGGAAGAACATGCGGCTAAGGCTGCATTGCAACGGGCGAAAGAAGATGCGGAACTTGCCAATCGTTCCAAAGATTCCTTTTTGGCTACAATGAGTCATGAAATCCGTACTCCTTTAAGCGGTTTACTCGGAATGTTGGAACTACTCAGTTTAACGGCAATGAATGCCGACCAGAAAAAAATGGTTCAAGCTGCCAGGGATTCGGGAAACGGCTTGTTGCGAATCCTTAGTGATATTCTGGATTGGTCCAAAATTGAAGAGGGGAAACTGGAACTGTCGCTGCAAGCTACTTCCATTGCACAACTGTTATCCGAGGTAGTCGAGACCTATTCCCATGTCGCAAGCTCCAAGGGGTTGGTGTTGCGATACGAAGTGGATACGAAATTGAATTTGGCTCATATCGTTGATCCGCTTCGTCTTTCCCAAGTTCTCAATAATTTTGTAAGCAATGCGATCAAATTTACTTCCAAGGGGGAAGTGGAAGTACGTGCCGATTTGGTTAAGGATTTTTCCTATGCACAAAAAATCCGTTTTTCCGTCCGGGATACCGGTATCGGTTTGAATCGGGAGGAACAATCGCGTTTGTTCCTGCGTTATGCGCAAGCGACATCGGATACTGCGCGTATGTACGGGGGAACCGGACTTGGGCTTGCCATTAGCCGGAGGTTAGCTGATTTGATGGATGGAGTGATCGAATTGGAAAGTGCTCCGGGCAAAGGATCTACCTTTAGTATCACATTCTCTTTGCCGACATCGGAAATGGATTTTGTAAATACGATTTTGGTCGGACCTGATATGGAGTCGGTGAAACCGATTGAGCAGGATGAAAATCATATGCACACCGTCCTTGTTGTGGATGACCATTCCATTAACCTAACTTTGTTAATACGCCAGATCGAACAACTCGGACTTCGTGTGGAAGGTGCCGATGACGGCGAAGCTGCATTGAATTTGTGGAAAGAGAAAAAATTCGATCTGATCATTACGGATTGCCATATGCCCAAAATGGACGGATATGAACTAGCAAGAGCTATTCGCGAAATCGAATCCATCGATTCAATCCCACGCACACCTATTATCGCTTATACCGCCAATGCACTTGGGGAGGAAAACGGGCTCTGTCATGATGCGGGTATGGACGAAGTGATGGTGAAGCCTGCGAAAATGATCCAATTGCGAGAGACCTTATTACGCTGGTTATCCGATATTAAGGATGCAAACGGATCTGCGGACAGGTCTCAGTCTTTTAAAGATGAAGCCGATTCGCCCATTGATTTTACAAATCTTCGCAATATCATACCGGATCGTGCGGGGCAAATTGCATTATTGAACAAGTTTCAATCGCACCATCAGGCGGATCGTGAAAAGCTGATCGCTGAATTGGATAAAGGAAATACTACCGAGATAATGAACCAAGCCCATCGTCTCAAAGGAGCAAGCCAGATCGTAGGGGCGAGTGAACTCGCAAATGCTTATGCAAACATGGAACGATCCGCCAGACAAAATAATCTGCAAGATGCACGGGCCGAGGTTAGGAAACTAACGGAAGCAGTAGGTCGATTTGAAAAATTTCTTTCTAGGCTGATTTAAAAAAAAAAGGGATTTAAGGAGCAATCATAATGAGTGCGAAGGATCTGGGATTCTTGGTAGTGGAAGATGATGATTTTCAGCGTCAAGTAATCGTAGATATATTGCATAGACTCGGGATCACGAAAATATCCGAAGCAATCGGCGGAATTCAGGCATTACAAGTGCTAAACGGTGAAAAAACAAATCCGGTCGATATCGTTCTTTGCGATTTGAACATGCCTGAAATGGACGGAATGGAATTTCTCCGACATTTGGGCAACTCCCATTCCAGTATTTCAACTATCATTATGAGTGCGTTAGACGGTGCATTGATAGCTTCCGTCAAAAAAATGGCTAGGGCTTACGGAATCACTCTCTTGGGGGCAATGGAAAAACCGATTACTCCTGAAAAACTGGAAGTGATGATTTCATTATATCAAAACGCCCAGTCCGGACAAAAGCGGGAGTTATCTGCAGAACGGACATTCTCTCTGGAAGAAATACTGCAAGGAATCAAAGATAAACAATTCGAACCTTTCTTCCAACCGAAAGTGAATATGGGAACGGGGGAAATCACCGGCGCGGAAGCCTTGGCAAGGTGGGTACATCCTAAACACGGAGTGATCGCTCCTTACGCCTTTATTGACTTATTGGAAGAAACCGGAAATATCGATGAACTAACTTTTATTATGTTGGAGAAGGCCGCAACCGCATGTCGTCTATTGCATGATAAGGGTCATAAAATTGCAATCTCGGTGAATCTTTCCTTGGTATCGTTAGCGGATGTTTCTTTGGCTGATAGAATCACTCATTTGGTGTTAAAATGCGGGATTGAACCACGTTATATGATTTTGGAGATCACCGAAACCGCTGCCATGACTGAAATGGCACCAGCTTTGGAAAATTTGGCACGACTGCGTATGAAAGGATTCGGGCTTTCGATCGATGATTATGGGACCGGCTATTCCAGTATGCAACAGATCACCCGGATTGCTTTTACCGAGCTTAAGATCGATCGATCTTTTGTGAAAGACATTACGGAGAGCAAAGTTTTGCGTATTGTTGTTAATTCCAGTATTAAAATGGCCACTAAACTTCAGATGAAAAGTATCGCAGAAGGAGTTGAGACAAAACAAGATTGGGATACTTTGAAGATTCTTTCCTGTGATACGGCACAAGGTTATTATATTGCAAAACCGATGAACCTTTCTTCTTTCACGGAGTATCTCGAAAAAGTAACAATCGTTAAGTAGTTTTCGTTTTTTGGCGACCTCCCGAATCCTTCGGATTCGGGACCGGGCTACTCCGGGCTCCGCGTTCGCTCCGGTCGCTTCGCGACCAAGCCCTTCGTATCCCTGGTCGGGGATTATTACCAAAATAGAAAGACAAATAGGTGTCAGTCGGCAAAAAGGCGAACTTATTTTCAAAAAAATTCCACTTGGATAAGATAAGATTGATTTTTCGATGAGAGTATGTTAGATGAAACTCATTGGGTGGCGGGTGGTTAACCCCACCCAATCAGGGCGGGGAGATCCGTTCTAAGATAGAAAACAATGAATTTACGGTCGTTAGATGATTCTATTTAATAATACATTTCCGGGAGCTTGTCAGATATTATTTTACTTTCATTGAATGTACATCTTGAACGATCAGAACCGGTCTTTGGAAGCTTGGTTCACTACCGAAAGGAGTTCCAAGATCAACCCACCAAATCTCACCACGAATCATTTTTTAAACTAATCCGAAGGGTATGAAGTAAAATGTCTGAGGAACTATCCCGGTTGTTTGAATTATTGGCATAAACCTGATTCAACTTTTCTGTAATTGAGTTTTTCGAATGATTTTGGATAAACTCTTCAAGTGCTCGGGCGAATAACTGGCTTCTTGGAATACCCAGTTTTTTTGCCTTCTTTTCAGCAATCGTTGGAGTAGGAATACGTTTGTTTTTCATCACCTGGTAAAGACCCAATTCGGAGGAATCCCGATTCGAAATACATCTCCAAGCATTAGGATTCCATTTTGCATCCGCCAAAATTCTATCTGGTCAGCGGTTTCCCGTTTTACTTCTTTATTAAATGCAGAAGAAACTTGGTCCAAATACCAATCTCCGTTTATATGCAGTAAGGAGAGAGTACATCTTTCGGGGAACAAAACCCGGTAGATGTAATATTTTCCAGTCAATATGTCAGAATCATAACTGAATACACAATTGTGTTGGGATTTGGATTCATCAAACAATTGTTTTCTGGATACAATCGGGATCACCCCTTCTTCTCCTTGGACGGGTGGAGGAGGGTACAATTCGTCGGGACCGGCAAATTGGTTTTTCCCGATGAGATGGATCATTTTTTTTTCCAATTCGTACAAATGGGAAAGAGAATTTATTCTCCACTTGGGGCAAAACCGTTTTACTTCTTCGTAGATTTGAAATATAGACTGATATTTGTTATTTTCCGAAGAGGAGTCAGGAAACCGGAGGGCAAGGTCCTTCAAAAAGAGAATATCCCATTTCTCTTTCCACCCTTTTTTCCTGGCAAACCCGAAGAAATCAAATAAAATCCGATTGATAAAAGTTAGATGGTGAAACGCTTTTTGGTAAACGGAGATACGGTATAACTTTCGAAATGCGGGAAGATACCCTTCCCGGATGGCGGTTTCCGTTATCTTTCCCAAAACGTTTAATGAACTGGGCAGAAAGCCGAAATAAATTGCGATCTCTTTTCTTTTGCGAAAAGGTAATTTCTCTTTTGCCTCGGAAAAATCCTCAGGAATCGAACTTAGAATCCATTCGGGGTGTTCCAGGCAAAACTGCAATGCAGGGATCATAGTATAAGTTTATACTATTTTGCGATTTTTTTATACTATTTTTTATATATTCGTCCTTAGAATATTTTTTGCTTTTTTTTTCTATGAGTATTCCTAACGATGGGCATAACCAAAGGAGGATTATGTGATCCATTTTAACAAATCGACATATATTATTTTAGCGCTTGTTACCGGTTTTGCCGTTAACTGTAGTACAACGGCAAAGAGAGTGGGTGATTTTCAGGCACCGAATTACAGTTCCGTGAAATTCAACGACAAACTTGTTGTTTCTTATGTCCCGGAAGCAGAAGCGGAGATTAAAAGTAATAATATTTTCAATGAAAACAACTTTCTTAATTATTATAAATCCGTATTGAAAGAAAAAGGAGTGATTTCCGAAAAAGCCAAAGAAACGATCGAAATCAAAATCAATGATGCCAGATTTCGTTCCGAAGGAGTCGCTATTTGGGTTGGAACTATGGCAGGCGCGGATTCAATCGACTTGGACCTAACGATCAAAGATGCGAAAGGAAAAGTAATCGACCAACATAAAATCGAGATTTCCTACGCCCTCGGTGGTTTCGGTGGCGGACCTAATTCCGTAAGAACGGACTATTTTTATAAGAAAATTACAAACCTAACTCTACAACAACTAGGTTATCCTGTAGATTAATTCCATACCTTTATTTTCTTTTAAAAGGCTTGGACTCTAACAAGTTCGGGCCTTTTTTTTGTCCATTTATAAGAAATCAATGATTCTATTTTTCCCCGTTAGGGATGGGAAGGGCGGGCCGGAGGCGCGGCCAAGCTTTGCTTGGCGGGAGCGTAAGCGGACCCCGGACCAGCCCGACCATGAACAGTTAACATGTGTAAAGTGAAATGGATTGGGAACGCCCTGATTCTGCATTCGATGATTTTGTAAACAGTTGTTCATTCAATTCGATTATGTCAGTTGGGTTTCATTTAGTGAACTATGTTCATTGGATTTGTGAGGGAATCGGGGAATTCTCATGTTTCAGCTCGTTTCGAATATTTTTGATTTAGCGCTTGTTATGCTTTTTAGGATTCAGTCAAAAAGTTTTTTCTAATTGAAAATGAGTACAATTTTTTTTTAATACTTGACCAAAGTATTTTCGAAGGATAGAAACTCTCGTTACGGAAACTAATCTTTCGACCGGTTTCTATAAATCCATATTTTAGCTTTCTTATATTTGATATTGTTAATTATAAATGATGAAAAGAATCTTTCTTACGTTCCAAAAAATAAAGATCCGAACCAAGATGATTCTTATCGTTACCGGTGTTGTATTTTTATGTGTAGGACCTCTGTCGCTCATCATTCTCTATCGTAACCAAGCGATCTTGCTCGACAAAACATTTGAAGTCTGTTTGAACCTGGGAGACAATATTTCCAATCTTGCCACGGAAGAACTGTTGATCAATGAAACTTTCGATGCAACAAGCACGGCTCTCTCTCGTTTGAAAACATCACAACTCTCCGGATTATTGGATGCTTATGTAGTCAATATCGACGGACGTTATGTTGCAGAAATCAATGAAAACCATTTGGGCAAACCCGTTCCTCAGAACGAACTGGATTATTATTTCAGTTTGAAAGAACTCGATTTTAAAGAAGTGGAATCGGGTAGTGGACCCATTCTTCGTTTCACATACCCCATCTTCATTGAATATAGAGACAAAAAAATCAGAGTGGGCGCGGCCATATTCGAGTTTGATAAGGAAGAAGTTTACGCGCCGGTAGTCCAGACGAGAACCACGATCATTTTAGGTGCGAGTATTCTATTCGTTATCGGAATCATCATTGCAGTCTACAGCGCTATCTTTTTTTCAAGACCCATCCAACAACTCACCGCCGGTGCCAAATTGATCGGCGCGGGCAATTTGAGTCATAGGATTTCTTTGCAAAACCAGGACGAGATCGGTGAACTGGCTAGTACCTTCAATCGGATGACTTCTCAGATCCAGGATTTCACTCAAAACCTGGAGAGCAAAGTGGAACAAAGGACCGAGGAACTGAACCAAAGTTTGAAGGTGGTTCAGGATTTAAAAGAAAGACAAGACGGGGATTATTACCTCACCTCACTTTTGTTACAACCTTTACAGCCTAATAACAATAATTCGAAAACGGTTAAAACGGAATTTCTGATCGATCAGAAGAAAAAATTCAGTTTTAGAAAATGGAAGTCCGAGATCGGGGGAGATATTTGTATCACCGATACGATTTCATTGCAAGACCAAGAATACACCGTGTTTATCAACGGTGATGCGATGGGAAAATCCATTCAGGGAGCGGGCGGCGCACTTGTGTTAGGTGTTGTTTTTAACGCAGGACTTATGCGTTCCCGGATTACAAAAAACCAAAAGGTGTATCCAGAGGTTTGGTTGAAAGAACGGTTTTTGGATCTTCAAAACGTATTTCGTTCCTTTGAAGGTTCCATGTTTATCTCGGTTTGTATGGGTCTTGTCGAAACAAAAACAGGTGTTATGTATTATATCAATGCGGAACATCCCTGGACCGTGCTTTTCAGAGACGGAAAAGCTTCCTTTTTGGAAGAGGAACTTGCGATTCGCAAATTGGGAACACCCGATATAGAAGAGAAATTTTTCGTTCGTATGTTCCAGTTGATGCCGGAGGACATTATCATCACCGGATCGGACGGAAGGGATGATTTTGCACAGGAAGAAGACGATCCCAATCACGAAACCATCAATACGGACGAGATGCAGTTTTTGTATCGTGTGGAAGAAGCGGGAGGGGATCTGGAAGGGATTTCGAAAGGAATCAAATCGAAAGGATTTTTAATAGATGATCTTTCTCTTCTGAAAATCAGTTATAATCCTGATATTAGCGAAGCTAAATTTTTCCCGACTCCGGAACTTCCTTCCCGTTTTTCGGATACGAATCAGCTACTCGCAGGCGGAAATACGGAAGAAGCCATTCAGTCCATTGAGGAGTTATTCAAAGAAAATCCGAATTTTTCCGATCTGTTGAAGCTACTGGGAAAACTTTATTTTGAAACAAAAGACTATTCCCGTGCCGTTGAATGTTTGAATCAATTCATCGATATCAATCCTGCAAATAACGAATCCATTTATCTTCTTTCTCTCTCTTATAAAAATCTGAATCTAATGAATGAAGCCGCGGATGTGGGAGAAAGGTTGTATCTTCGCGAACCTCTCGATTTCAATAATTTGGTCAGTCTTGCCGAAACCTATTTCGAATTAGGTGTTTATCGTAGGGGAGAGTTTTTGATTCAAAAGGCTTTGGAATTGAATCCGGATGATTCGGTTGCTTTGCAAATCCAGGCAAAAATAGAAAGCATCAAAAACACCCTTACGCCTGAGGAGATCCAAAAAGTCCCGAAACCGCTTGTGGAAATCCGAAGTCTTACTTCCGTGATCGAGTCTGCGGACAATTTGTACGCGGAAAAAAAATACAAAGAAGCATTGAACGAATACAAGGAAGCGTTGAAACGTTCCCGTGAAAATCCGTTTCTGCTTTTCCGAACAGCAAATTGTCTTTCTTTGTTGGAACGAATGGAAGAAGCCATTGAATTTTATTCCACATCTCTGGCCCTTGTCCCGAACAATCACCATGCCAGAAATAATTTGGGAAGTATCTTTTTCCGGCTTCGAAGATATGCCGAAGCGAGAAATGAATGGGAGATGGCTTTGCAGATCAAACCCGATTTCAAAACGGCACGCATCAACTTGGACAAATTGGAAAAATTCATACAAGAAAATCTGGTTCAGGCGGAATCATGAATTTATTTTTCCGTTTCAAAAGGTTTTCCATTTATTTCGCCATGTCTGCAGTATTTCTGTTTGTATTTTCCTCCGGAAAAAATGTTCTTTCCCCGGTTCCCGCCGCAACAAAACCCAGCGGTTATGTGGAAATACTATTGTCTTTGGATAATGCGATCTACGAACAGAGCTTATACGGTATCCAATCCGTCATTGATTCCGAAGTTCGAATCACTTATTTGAATATTCTAAATGAAGAACAAGGGGAACTGGCAAAATACTTTCGTGAATTGGAATCTTCCGATGTTCCTCTTTTGATCGCAGTAGGCCCTTTGGCGGCAAAAACGGCCAAAGAAAATTTAAACAAGACACCAATTGTTTTCACTATGGTGAATTCTCCCAAATCTTTGGGCTTGGAATCAGGCAGACTATGCGGTGTTAGTATGGATGTATCGATCCAGGATTTTTTTCAGACCCTAAAGGAAATCAATCCTGATGCGAGGAATGTTTATTCCACTTACTCCACCGAAGAAGGAGGATACTCTGCAATCGAAGGGGAATACGAGGATTTGGAAAACAAACTCTTGTTCTATGCAAAAAAAACAACGAATGGGCTTGAGTTTTCAAAATATCTGGAAACGATTTCGGAGGGAACCGACGGATTTTACATGGTGAGTGATCCCATCTATGACCGCAAAAATTTTGAGACTCTTTCCGCATTTTGCAAAAAGCACGGGATCGTTTTGATGACACCTTTTCCTTCACTTGTGAAAACGGGAGCGACCTTCGGGATTAGCCCCGATTATACGAAGATAGGTGTACTTACCGGTTCCATGGCGAATCGGATTTTATCGGGATCTTCCCATTGCAAAAAAGAGGGAGTGATCCGGTCCGATCAAACTTCATTTTATTTAAATGAAGAATATGCAAGCGAATCCGGCTTAAAAATTCCCCAATCCATTTCCGATCGTGCCAAACTCACCGGTTTACTTGCTGCGGGAGTCAATTTGCTCAATGATGATAAATTGAAGGCCGCCAAATCCGTGTTTGAGTCTATTTTGAAGAAGGATGCGAAAAATCCTTCCGCCATTTCCTATTTGAATCTGATCGTTGAAAAAATGACCGGAACCAAAACAAAAGAGCTGATGGCTTCCGCTAAAAAATATTTCGATGAGGGAAAATATTCCCAAGCAAGAACCGAATATCAGAAAGTATTGCAAATCAATCCCAATATCATTGCTGCAAGAGAAGGCATCCAGGCGACTTTGCTCACTCAAAGTGAACAGGAAAGAGCTCAGGCAAATGCATTGTTTCGCAATGAAAGACCTTATGAAGCGATTAAAATGGCTCTCTCTTCCATTCGGACGTTGCCGTCCAATTCGAAGGCAATTTCCGATCTTGCCGGTTTTAGAAACAATCAATTCCCTAAGATTCCGGAATACTTCAAAGAAGGTGTAACGGAATACAATAAAAGGGAATACGAACTTTCCATCAGGATATTCGAAGATATCTTGTTAGTCGATCCAGGTGACAAAAAGGCAATCGAATATCTTCGGCTCTCTTATAAAAAAAGAGACGCACTTCGTTTGATGACTGAGAAATCGAGGGATTAAAATGCGAATTAAAAATCTGGCTCTAGCTTCCTTGTTTTTATGCATTCCGGCGCATTTCGTTCATTCGCAAGATTCCAAAGTCACAAATACTTCCAAGTTGATTCATATTTCCGAATTTGTTCCTTTGGAATCCACAAATCCGAATCAGAAATTGGCAACCCAGGTATCGGAAACGCTTTCTCTGGAGTTACGTGAAAAAAGTTATATCGTGGAAAAAAGCCAAGGGTCCGGTTTACGCGACCGGTTAACAAAGGCTAAAGAAGAAAATGTTTTGTTTCTCATCGAAGGTTTTTACGAGAAACAAAACGAATCTTCCAGTTTGAACCTTTATGCGCAAGCTTATGATCCGTCCACTGGTTTTGTGGTGGATGCTTTCAATCTGACGGATGAAATTTTTCAAACAAAAGAATTGAATATCAATTCGGCGGACTTGCTTGAGCCCGATTCGCAAAGGATTCAGAAGTTTTCCAAAAAACTGGCTCAACTGCTTCGTTCCAATTCCCGGAAAAAGGAAAACCGGGAAAATATAGAGCAATACGTTTTGAATTCCAAGATCAGTTCCAGTAATAAATTTGCAATCACATCGGATGAAAAAGCATCCGAAGATGCGACTGCGCAGGTGTTCGACTTGCTTGCAAATCAAGTCACCACTTCCGCAACCAAGATCGCAAGAAAAACAAGCGAAGCACCAAACATCGTTTCTGTGATTTCGGATAAGGAAATCAAGGATTACGGAAGGATTAGCCTCAACGATATATTGTACCAACTCCCCGGATTTTCTCCTTCCATGGACTATGATCGAAGGACCGTTTCCTCCAGGGGCATTTACGAAGGTTGGAATAACAACCACCTAATGCTTCTTATGGACGGGGTCCAGTTCAATGACAATTTGTACGGATCGGCTTATACATCGGAAATTACACCCGTCAGTCTGATCAAGTCTTTGGAAGTGATCCGTGGCCCGGGCTCCGCTCTGTACGGTTCCAATGCGACGAACGGAGTCATCAATATCAATACTTACACCGGTAAAGATCTGAAAGGAGAGATTCGAACACGCGTACGTGCGGGAGACAGCGGAACCAGGATTTATGATTTTACAACGGGAAATACTGGACAGATTTTTTCCTATGTAATGACGTATAACAATTATTCAACGAACGGAAATAATTATCAAAGTCATGACGGTTCCGGTAGAACGAACGAATTCGGGTATCTCAGAAAATTCACAACGAACGATGCAAGAGGAAACGATTATGTATTCCTTCGTCTGGACGGGGAAGGTGCCTTGAAAGGTCTTTCGATTCAATACCATCGCCAGAATTGGAATTTCCAAACCGGGCATGGTTGGCTTTGGAGGATTCCCGATGTAAAGGAGAACATGTCCGAGTCGAGGCAAATGGCATCCGTAAAATACACAAGCAACATCACAGACAAACTAACACAGGAATATGTGCTCCGTTACCAAGAGCATAATATCAATTGGAATATGCGGTTTGCGGAGAACGGAGCCTACGATGGTTTTTATCCTGCGGGGATGACGGAATATTTGAAAACGGGGGCAAAGGATATTTTATCCAGAGGGCAGTGGACTTATATTCTTCCCAATGGAGGAAGTTTGCTCGGTGGGGTGGAAGGAACCATTTTCAAATACGGAGGAGATAAAGAACATTATAGCAATATCAATGTAAATAATTCCATAGACGGATTTCCTCCTTTCAGTGCGGACAACGGACAAAGGAAACTGGGGCCTTGGTTGGAATGGATCAAAGACAAACCGATTCAAAAAGGAGCCGCCTTCGCTCAGTTAACTTCCGGAAAAGTATTCAATCGTTTGGTCGAATTCACATTGGGGATGAGGTATGATGAGACCGTTATCCATTACAGAGGAATCGATCAGCCGAAACAGGATACTCTTGGAAACCCTGCGAATCTTTTCATAAACCCGGATGATCCGAATAATTCTTCCAATACACCTTACGTCAATGAGGCGCTCGGACCTCCCTTTATTCCGAATGAAAAAAGAGTATTTCGCAAAACAAATCCTAGGTTAGGAATCGTTTTTTTTCCGACTTCCAATCTGACTATCAAAGCGATGACGGGAACCGCTTACAGAGAACCTTCCGTAACGGAACTTTTCGGAGCCAATACATTCTCGCTTGCATCCAACCCTAGAAAGTTAAAGCCGGAAATCATACGTACTTCCGAACTTGCTATCGATTGGCTTGCGTTCAAGTATTTGAATTTAAGAGCCAATTACTTTTTGACTCGTTTTGAAAATCAGATCGCCTACAGTGTTGCCAATAACAATTTAAGCACAAATATTTATACCTTGGTCAATGATGGTGCGGAAATGGAGGCATTGACTTCTTATAAAATGATTTCGGGCTTCGCTAATTTTTCGGTCGTTAGGCGAAGAAACGAACATATCCAGGATAGCACTGTGGCAAAGGAACCGAATCAGGTGAGTTGGGTTCCCGCACAAACTGCAAACGGAGGAATCAATGTTAAATGGGAGAAATTGACGTCCTCTTTTTCAGTGCATTGGCAGGGCAAAGTGAGAAGAAGGGCAAGTGATTTGGGTTCTATTGATCCCGTATCCGGTTACGGTCCTCTGGATCCGAGCACATTTGTGAAAAACGATGTCAGTACTTATCAACCTATTTTTTACGGATCGCAGTATCCCGTTTACCGTTCCAAATCCGTATCGGAATGGATCAGTGTCAATTTCAGAATCGGATATCAATTGATGGAAAATGTGAACTTCGCCTTTTTCGTATCGAATCTTTTGAATCACTATCAACCTTTGATCAAGAATAATCTTTATCCGTTCGACTATGTAAATGAAGGAAGAAGATTTATGTTTGATCTCAGCGCTACTTTCTAATAGGATAAGGACGGGGGACGGCAAACTCATGAGCATCAGTGAAAGACAGTTGGAGTTGATCAAAGAATCCGCTCATTTATTGGTAAGGGAAATCAATCTGACAAATGAAGAAGCGATTCAACTGATCTCCCGATGTATCAAAAAAGAATTAATCAAAAGAAACATCACTATGGAGATGTTAAATATCAGTCCGAAACCGGACAGAACTTCATTTATCCGTGCAGTTGTGCAACATGTGCAAGAAGCCATTCAGGAAAATCCTTATTGGAGAACCAAACATTTGAACAAATCCATTGAAAGTTTTTACAAGGTGTTGCACGATTCCTGGACAAGAGAATGACAAAACAATAATGATTGTTTTGTTGCGAAGTCTGTTTTGTTTCCACTCTAGGTCTTACGTTCCGGGAAGCCCGAGTATTTTTCCAGTTTATCGTCTATCTGATACCAGTTGGGTTTGTTTTGAACGAAGATATGTTGTGTAGGTAGATTTTCCGTTTTCAGATCCTGGTCCAAAGTTCCGATCGCGATATCGATGTATTTTTCCTGGGTAGTTCTTCTATAATACAAACTTGATCCGCAAACACTGCAAAATCCTCTTTCTACATCGGAGGAAGATTGGTATTTTTTCAAAAACTCTTCCCCTTCTGTCCATACGAAATCTTTCAGCCCCACCATACCGTAAGTTCCGTAAGCGGCCCCGTGAAATTTACGGCACATGGAACAATGGCAATGGTTGGGATTTGTTTTGAATTTGCCGAATTCATATCTGATTTTTCCGCATAAACAGGATCCGCTGTAGTTTGAGTCCATAAATTTTGATCGCCTTTTTACTTGTCCGTTGTTTTTGTATTGAATTTTGATCATTAGGATACTGAGTTTTGAATTTGTCATTTTGTTTCCGTACTTTCAGTTCGGAAATAATCAGTTGAAAGATTGGAAAAACGTTATTTAATGCCAATGAGCCAAAGGAGAAAGGAATGTTTCTGAAAAAAATAAATAAGAATTTTATGTTCTTATTGTTATTATTATTTCCGCTGATGATTTACGGGCAAGAAACCCAAACGAATGTTACACCAGAAGCGACTGCGCCAAGTTTGGATAAGGCAGACACAACTTGGATGCTAGTATCTTCCGCTTTAGTATTTTTTATGATTCCGGGACTTGCTTTGTTTTACGGAGGGATCGTTCGGTCCAAAAACATATTATCTACAATGATGCACAGTTTTGTGGCAATTCTAGTGATGACATTGCAATGGACTATCTTCGGGTATAGTTTTGTATTCTCAGGTTCCAATCCTTATTTCGGCGATTTCAATCTGGCATTTCTGGAAGGAATCGATTCCAATACCTTGGAAGGAAGCATTCCCAAATACGTTCATTTTCTATTCCAAGGTATGTTTGCACTTATCACGCCTGCATTGATTTCCGGCGCCATCGCGGAAAGAGTCAAACTTTCAGGATACGTAATATTCATTTTAGTATGGTCTACTCTTGTGTATGATCCGGTCGCTCATTGGGTTTGGGCTTCCAACGGTTGGCTTTTCCAGTTGGGAGCACTTGATTTTGCGGGAGGAACTGTCGTTCATTTGATTTCAGGGATTGCAGGTCTTGCCGCAGCTTTGGTCATTGGCAAAAGAAAAGGAGATCCGGGAACACTCACTCATCCGAATAACATGACTTATACTCTGTTAGGATCGGGATTATTATGGTTCGGTTGGTTCGGATTCAACGCAGGTTCCGGTCTTGCCGTCAATGGAATTGCGGCACGCGCTTTTTTAGTGACTTTGATTGCCCCTGCGGCAGCAGGAGCGGTTTGGTTGCTAATCGAATGGTGGCATACCAGCAAAGCGACTGCGTTAGGTGCTGCCTCCGGAATCGTTGCAGGGCTTGTTGTCATCACACCCGCCTCAGGATTTGTGGGAGTGCAAGGCGCATTGATTATGGGTATACTTGTGTCTCCTATCTGTTATGCGGCAATCTATTTGAAAGGCAAGTTCGGGTATGACGATACCTTGGATGCTTTCGGAATCCACGGTGTGGGAGGGGCATTCGGTGCTATACTTACGGGAATATTCGCTTTGGAGCTTGCGGAAGGGGTAAGCCGGGGCAGCCAGATTTATGTTCAGTTTCTCAGTGTAATTGCAACGGGACTTTATTCCTTCGTCGTTTCTTACATATTGGCTCTTGCGATCGATAGAACCATAGGCTTTAGAATTGATGAGGAAAAAGAAATTTCCGGTTTGGATCAAGAAATTCACGGAGAAAAAGGATACGATATCTAAGGAGAATTTATGAAACTAATTATAGCAATCATTCAGCCGCATAAATTGGAAGAAGTTAAAAATGAATTAACTAAGAACGAAATTTACAGACTTACTGTGAGTGATGTCCAAGGATACGGGCAACAAAAAGGAAAAACGGAAATTTTCAGAGGTCATGAATACCAAGTGAACCTGCTTAGAAAAGTCCGCCTGGAAATTGCAGTCAATGACGAGTTCGTTAAACCTACGATAGATGCTATTTTGAAATCGGCAAAAACAGGGGAAGGCAAAATCGGAGACGGAAAGATTTTTGTAATGCCTGTGGAAGAAGTGATTCGAATTCGAAACGGAGAGAGGGGGGGGAAAGCGATTTAATCTTTTTCACTTCCAGGGCACAATGTTCGATTGTGCCCTTCTTGATCATTTCGGATGCATTTTATTCAAAACGAAGATATTTTGCAATCAATAGATCTTCTTTGAAATGTTTCGGGTAACAGAGAGCTAGCAGGTTCAATACCAATTTGGCAATGTTTTCCGAGGAAATTTTTTCAACTGGAAAACTAACTATATCCAAAGTATCGTCGGAAATAACTCCTTCCTCGATTTTAAAATCCAGTGAAATACAGTTGATTAAGCGTTCATGCCAATCTTCTATTGAAATCTCGTCTTCCCATAGACTGAAATGATAACAATACATATGCAAACCTTCGTCTTCATCGAATTCGAAATGGAAGAATAAATCTTCATCTTCGTTTGCTTTTAATAATATCTCTATCTGGTCGGTATTTTCCCAGTCGTTTTGTTTTAGTTTGTCTAATAACGATTTTAAGGAAGAGAGAGGATTTCGAATTTCTTCAATCGGCTCCCATTCTTCAAAATCTTCCGTATCTTCATTGTCATCATTATTGAAAGAATTCATAATTTTACTTATTTAATTTTTTTCAGGATAATAAGAAAAGAAGAAAATCCTAATTTTTTTAGAATAGGCAATAGCTTGCGGAGGAACAATGCAAAACAAATCGAAAACAATCGCGATGATCGGGGCCGGAATTATGGGGAGCGGGATGGCTGCAAGGCTTCTCATTCACGGGCATAAGGTCCGTCTTTACGCCCGTTCACCTCAAAAATTGGATTTGCTTCCGGAAGAGATAAGAACGGTTGTTAAAGGAAAGGATGCGGAGATTTTTGATTCCATTCGGGATGCAGTGAAAGGAGCGGATCTTGTCGTTCTTTGTCTTACGGAAGACGATGTCGTAAGAAATGCTTTTTTCGAAAGCGGTCTGTTGGATCTTCGACCGAATTATATCATCGATACGGGAACTACCTCTCCCGAACTTACTTTGGAAATGTTTGCTGCTGCAAAATCCCAAGGGATTACTTTTTTAGATTCTCCGATGACGGGAAGCAAACTGGCGGCGCAAAGCGGACAGATTCTATTTATGATCGGCGGAGATGGGAAGTCGATAGAAGATTTGAATTATTTCTTTGAAGCCTGTGGAAAAAATACGATTCACTGCGGGCCTGTGGCAAGCGCACAAAGAGCGAAAATTGCATTGAACATGATCCAGGCGGGAATGTTTCAGGTTTATATAGAAGGGTTTCAATTGGCCACAAAAGACGGAATTTCCTCCTCAGTATTCTTTGATATTCTGAAACAATCGGCCGCATCTTCTCCCTTACTTGAGTTCAAATTGGGAAATGTTATGCGAAAGGACTACAAGGCACATTTCTCTTTGAAAAATATGAACAAAGATAGAAATCATGCGATGCAAAGGGCAAAAGAACTGAAAGTGGTACTTCCTCTTTCTTCCGCATTGAAATCCGTTTATGAAGAGGGAATGGAGCAGGGTTTCGGGGAAGAGGATTTTTGTTCTTTGGCGAAAGTGAATGAGTTGTTAAACGGAAATGAGATTCGTCCGTAAAAATCATTTGACTGTTTTTAAAAACCTTATATTAATTTCTTCTTATGAAACGATTTCTTAAAATACTGCTTTATTCGGTCCTCGTTTTAATCGTTGTTTTGCCGTTTGTCAATGATAAGGAACGGATTCAGTTGGATGACGCTTATCGTAAACAAACGGGGTCTACTTTCTTGGAAACGCCTGACGGATTCGTGCACTACCAATTAGGTGGAAATCCGGACGGAGAAGTCGTAGTGTTTATTCATGGATTTTCCATGCCTCTTTTCATTTTTGAACCTTTGGCAAAACTTTTGGAAAAGGAAGGATACCGTACTCTTCGAATCGATTTGTTCGGAAGAGGTTTATCGGACAGGCCGGACACAACGTACGATCCCGATTTATTCAAACGCCAAATTTTAAATACTCTGGACGGTTTAAAAATCCAATCCCCGGTCAATCTCGTCGGAACTTCCATGGGAGGGATTGTTGTTACTCGATTCGCTTTGGATGAACCGAAGAGAGTGAAACGATTGGTGTTGATTGCACCTGCCGGTTTTCCAATGGATTTGCCTTTGATAGGAAAGATCACTCGTCTGCCCTGGGTAGGAGAGTATCTGATGAAAACTTTGGGAGACAGAACTTTACTCAAAGGAACTAAGACTAGCTTTTACAATATGGGGAAATTTCCCGACTTTGACCGGCAATTCTCCGAACAAATGGAGATCAAAGGTTTTAAGAGAGCGATTCTTTCCAGTTTGAGAAATATGAAATTGGAATCCTTTCTTGACGAATATAAATTGTTAGGTGGCTTGAAGTTGCCGAAGTTATTGATTTGGGGAAGAGAAGACAAAGTGGTTCCTTTTTCCAATAGCGGACTAGCCTTGGAAGTTTTGCCCGATACAGTATTTTTCCCTCTGGATGCGTTGGGACATATTCCTCATTACGAAGCGCCTGAAGTAGTCGCAAAGGGGCTTTTGGCATTTTTGAAAAAGAACTAAGTGGAATAAAAGACCAGTTAACGAATATTATTTGCATTTGAAAAACAGGAAATTCAAATTCTAACCAGGTAAGGTATATACTATGATCGAAAAAAAACTGATAGATCAGTTATGGATCATTATCGCTGCCGGGCTTGTGCTTTTTATGCAAGCGGGTTTTCTCTGCGTTGAATCGGGGTTAACTAGAAGTAAAAATTCGATCAATGTCGCTATAAAAAACATAACCGACTTCGGAGTTGCGACTCTTTTTTTCTGGCTCGTTGGATTCGGTCTTATGTTCGGTGTTAGTTACAACGGTTTTTTCGGTACTTCCAATTTTATCAGTGTTTTTAACGGGGAAGGAGGATGGATATCTTCCTTCTTCTTATTCCAACTGGTTTTTTGCGGTACAGCAGCCACCATTGTTTCGGGGGCGGTTGCCGAGAGGATGAGTTTCCCAGCTTATCTTTTTAATACAGCGATGGTTTCCTTATTGATTTATCCGATCGCGGGACACTGGGCCTGGGGAGGTGCATTGGCAAACACTGGGCAAGGGTGGCTTGGTGCCAGGGGCTTTGTTGATTTTGCAGGTTCAACCATGGTTCATAGCGTAGGGGGATGGGTTTCTCTGGCGGCCTTACTTCATATCGGACCAAGGATAGGGCGTTTCCCGGAAGACGGTCCTCCTCAAAGAATGAATCCCAGTAATCTTCCCTTGGCTATGTTAGGTGGTATCATACTTTGGTTCGGTTGGATCGGATTCAACGGAGGAAGTACTTTTGCATTAAACGAAGCCGTACCTAAAATCATTGCGAAAACATTTTTGGCAGGTGCTACCGGACTTCTTGCCGCGCTTTTTTTCGGATGGATCAAATTGGGATACGCCGAACCTTCATTACCTTTAAACGGTTCTCTTGCGGGACTTGTTTCCATCACTGCAGGATGTCATGCGGTTAACGAATGGCAGGCGGCGCTCATCGGACTTGTCGGTGGAGTGCTTGTGATCCCTGCTGCCGATTTACTCGAAAAACTAAAGATAGACGATGCCGTAGGTGCGATTCCTGTGCACCTTGTGGGAGGCATTTGGGGGACGATCGCCGTAGGTATTTTCGGAGATCCCTCCATTCTGGGAACGGGGCTTGGTCGATCCTCGCAGATATGGGCGCAAGTATTCGGTATTGTTTGTATCGGCGGGTTCGCATTTTCCGTAGCTTGGGTTTTACTTTTTATATTGAATCGTTTTTTACCTTTGAGGGTGGGATTCAATGATGAAAAATCGGGTCTTAATATTTCAGAACATAGAGCGAGGACGGAACTAGTTGATCTCTTTATGGTAATGGATCATCAGAAACAAACGGGGGATCTTACCTATGATGTTCCTGTAGAGCCTTTTACGGAGGTTGGACAAATTGCAGAAAGATATAACGGAGTATTAAGCAAAGTTAGGTCCACACTAAAGGAAAATGAGAAGGCAAGAATCGAAATCGGGGAAGCTTATAAAAAAGTGCAGATAGAACAGGAGAGAGCTGAAAAACTACTTTTGAATGTTCTGCCCGAACCGATCGCCAAACAATTGAAAGACAATCCGGAGATCATTGCCCATAGTTTTCCGGAAGTTTCCGTACTATTCGCGGATATAGTTGATTTCACCCGATTGGCGCATAAATACAAAGCGGAAGTAATCGTAGGAATCTTAAACAAAATATTTTCCGCATTTGATGAGCTTGTGGACAAATACAAACTGGAAAAAATCAAAACCATCGGAGACGCTTATATGGTTGTCGGAGGACTTCCCGATCCTCTCTTGGGTCATGCTGAGGCGATCGCAAACTTTGCCATTGATATCCGGGACAAAATGTCCAAATTCCGACTTAAGAGCGGAGAAACACTTTCTATGCGTATTGGAATCAATACCGGGCCGGTAGTTGCAGGAGTGATCGGGACTAAAAAATTCATTTATGATATTTGGGGAGATGCTGTGAATCTGGCGAGCAGGATGGAGTCACACGGAGTTCCCGGAACCATTCAGATTACGGAAGAGACTGCAAATCGGTTAGGTAAAAAGTTTATCATAGAGAAGCGCGGAAAGATCAAAGTAAAAGGTAAAGGCGAAGTAGCTGCTTATTTTCTGAAAGGAAGAGCGGATTGACATATCGGTTTTGTTTACTTTCGACAACTTGTAATGACATCCGTAACAAAAGGAGAAATCATTTCTTTTTTAATATATTTCTTCTCACATAAGCCGGATCAATGTCTTCCAATGGCTTTGCCAGCTCTTCCATATTCGGTTCATACATTGTCATTGTATAGATTCCGTCTCCGGCATAGGTTTTAAAATGATTATCCCAATGGATGGTTAGAAATTTTTCTTTATCTTGTGATATCGCTCTGTCGATATCTTCATTTAACGATTCAAAGGCGGTATTCTCTATTTCAATGGGGAAATCCGTATTGTGTAGAAGTGCAAGTAAAACAACGAATCTTGCCGAGTGTTTTAGAATCTTTAAACTGAAAAGCATATCTCTCAGTTTTAAAAGATATAGATAGGGCCTCGTATTTTTCGCTATGATAAGTTTTTGCTCCGCCTCGGACAAATCTCTGAGCGCAAGTCTGATAAAGGCGTTTGTTTCCGTTCTTTCTTTTCCTTTTGCAAGTCTCGCCAAATGATTGATTTCGAAACGGATAAATGCAATGTTTTTAGTTAACATCCTTTCATAGAGAAACACCAAAAGCCTTTGAGTGGTTCTTACGCTTTCGTAAGCTCTTCCGTAATCACCTGCAGTGTGTAGGCTTTGAAATTCTATATAATGCTGGATGCATCTTTTATACAGTTTCTTTTCTTCTTCGTCTCCGAAGTTGGAAACGGAAGAATCGATGGATTTGAGTATGAGTTGGTTTTCTTCCGCACCGAAGGCAACTTGTAGATTTCCTTTGCTTGAATAATTTTCAGTTCTGAATAAAAAAACTGAAAACAGAATCAAGATTTGAAAAATTTTTTGCATAGGAAAAACCGTATCATCTAATTTTCGGATGTACGGAGGGTAAAAAACAGAAATAAGAACTTCGGTTCTTTTCTTTTGATTTATGTCTCAGGGAAAAGAACCGCTTTTGTCATCTTATCTTCTTTTGTTTTTTGGCGGACAAACTGTAACCTAAAAGATAGGCCATTTGCCAAACTGCATTTAACTTTTCTTCCCTTTCATCCGCTGGGACGGAAAAACTCGATTCGGATTTTGAATCCTTTAGAATTCCCTGCAAATGAAATTCACCGATTCCGAATTTAATCGTAGAATCATCCGTATGAATCCAAAAATGAATTCCATACTCTCCACCTTTCAGATAATCCGTGAGATAAATTCCTTTCTCTGTGACTTCGGGAAGCTTGGGGATTTCCTGATTCGGATCTATCTTTGCTTTTGCAGCTTCATCCAAATAAATACGAACTTCGGAACCGGGTCGTGCCTCCTGCCAAAGTTTTTCAATGCAATCGTCCCCTTTTTTGCCGAACCATCTAAGAAGTTGGGGAAGTCGCATTCCCAATGTTTCTTCGTAAGCATAAGATGCATAAGAATAAGGATTTGCAATTGCTAGCCTTTTCTTGACCGCACCGAGTATTGTCTCAAAAGAATTTTCTTTATCCGATAAATACAACCTAACACATAATAGATCAATCCATGCAATCCAATCAAAACTAGGGTTTTCCAAAATAGATCTGATCTCCTGAAGAGTCATGGAAATTACTTTTTCCCATTTTCTAGCCTCCGGTTCCATCACTCTCATGAGTTGCAACATATGTAATTTCCAGGAGGGGGAAGCATAGGGAAGATCCAGAACTTGTGCAAAGTAGGTAAGTGAATGTCTTCCTTGGAGGAAAAGCGCTTTCACTGCTTCCCATCGGTCGTATTCTCCCGCATATTTGTATTCGTCTAACGAATAACGTAAGGATTCCAAAAGCCAAGGACCCCCGTATTTGATCACATCTTCGTGTTTGAAATTCTTTTCTTTGATCTTCGCAAATACATGTTGGACACTGTATTTCTCCGGATGTAAGATCGCTTCGGGAAGCAGTTCCGGGTTTTTGGAAACTGAACTTGCATACTGATCGGAATCATCGTAAGGAATCGCATTTTCTCCTGTTAGCTGCTCCCAGGTGATTCTTGCAGCATGTTCGATGTAAGTCCATGAATAATCAACCATTGGTTTCGGATCGGCATAAATATGATGAATCAGATGTTGTTTGAAAGATTGGATTTTGGTCTTTCCGATGGCACGAATTGGTCCGTAAACCCTTACTTGGTCTCCTCGGTTTCCTAAGATTCGATTTGCAAGTTCCAGCCAATCTTCCTTTTCCGGTTCCAAAAGAAGTAAACCGGATAATAAACAAGCCTGCAAATCGATACTGATGCTAGGGGAATCGTTTTTTTTCGCAAGAGCAAATAATTCATAAAGTCCTTGTTTGGCGGAAATGGGATCCATGTTTACCCATGCAATTGCTGCTTCCGAAAGATTGATCAGAATTGTAAGATCCAAGTAGGAACTTCTATCATGTCCTCCTTTGATTTCGACCCCTGCTTGCAAATATCTTTGCACGGTTTCCAAATGATGTTTGAGTCCGAGTTTTGCGGAGACGGCGAACGCATAACCTATGCTAATCCCGAATACATTGAGATTTTCTTTGTAGGATAATACTTTATCGCAGAGTTTGGCAGATTCTTCATCCGCTACCAGAATTCTTTCCTGAAGTGCTTGGGTCAAATGGCTGTATACCGTAAAAATATTGTTCAGGTTGGGGCCTTCTTTCGTAACTTTCTCTTTTTTTTCAAGCACACTGTCCATAGTTGAAAATACTTTCCAGGATGCTTCGGCCAAAATGGAATGGGATTCTTCGTGTTCACTGGAGATCAAATCACTTACGACATATTCCAATCTAGGATCATCTTGTTTTAATTTTCGGATGGCATCCCGAAAAGCTGCCATTGCATGATCATCGTCAAACTTACCTAAGGTGCGAGTGATTCCGCAAAATGATTTTTTGTTATCGGAATCATATTTGAGTCCTTGTCTGAATGCCGCGGAAACAGGTAAAGATAATCTTTGATCCAATCTTTCCTTTCTATACGGCCATTCATTGTAGGAATCATCCGTTCTTTCTTTGAAGTATTCTTCTACCAGCTTGGAAAAATCCGGATCATTTTTTCCTATCTCTTTCAGTAGTAAATCGTGAGTCGCAACATCTTCCGGAAATTCGGACATGATCCGGAGAGGTTCTTCTCCGTTTTTTAATTTTATCTCCAATTCTTTTTTAGAAAGAGTTTTGATGGAAGATAGACCCAATGCATCGGAATAAAGTTTTTTGTTTTGCGGTTCTATATGTTTCGGATCGGAATTTCGAAATGTCAGATTACGTATTTCTTCGATTTTTTTAGAAGGGATATTGTTAAAATTTTTCGATTTGCCATTCAGATAATTCAAAACAAGATCAGCTAACAATGGTATCATTTTCCCGGATGTAGATTTCGCGATTTGGCAGGCTTCTCTGCAAGCATTGTCATTTTTCATGAAAAAATGAGCTAATATCCAATAGGCTGCAAGCGTAGGAACTTCTTTGATCAGTTCTTTTTCTTCCTCCCAATTCTTGTATGAAGGAGCTGTTGCCAATTTTTCCGCAAAAGCAAATGCAGGATCTCCGTAGGAATGTCCGAGTAACCAGGAAGATCTTTCGAATAGGTCCAGAGATTTCGTATAAAAACTTTTCTTTTCGTAAATCTTGGCCGCTTCCTTTTCAAAATTCTTAAGAGTGCTTTTTTCCATCATTGATTTAATGAGAGACTCTTTCGGTTTCGGTTGTCCGTTTTCTTCCGAATCCTCATCTTCGTAGCCGTCATCATCCTCATCTTCTTCCGAGTCATTCATCCAATTACTAGCTATGAAATGTGAGATGGAATAATAAGGATCATCTTCCAATTCCCCGATCTCATGATTGTACTTATTGACTTCAACGGATTCTTTTTCGTTAGGCAGCAAATTGATCCAACAAGTATCTCCTCCTCCGTCCGAAGCAAATTGATAGGAACCGTTGAGTAAAAACATAAGCCCGGGATAAGTCCCGATCATCCATTCCAAATTGGATTTAAGATCTTTCTTTTTCAGTAAATCTTGAACGGAGACGGGTTTGTAATCATCATAATATTCCTCTTCTTCTTCGGAACCAAAGGAACCATGATCAATCATATTCCAAATATCCGGAACATTGTACATAATCTCCGCATAAGCGGTTCTTGCATTTTCCCATTCCAGAATTTCTTTTCCCGGCTTGAATCCGTATGTTTGTTGGAATTTATCTAAAAAACTTTCAGTAAGTTTTGTTTTTTTCTTATCGATCGTTTTTTTGAATTTTTCACGAAGGGATTGATAAACTAACATACGATCTGTGATGATTTCCGTCAATCTTCCGGAGTATAAGTCGTTTTTTTGAAATGGTTTTTCTTTTGTTTCTTTCATAGGCTACTTTCTCTAACAAACTTTCGAAAAATATTTTTCAATTATATTTCTTTTCTTTGAGAGCGGACTTCGGTTTTATAGAGTTGTAGGTAAAAATACCACCGATGATTTCGTCTGTCGGCGTTTTATGTATGGATAATCTTTGTTATACGATAATCCCCTTTTTGCAATTGCCGTACAATTTGAACAGGTTCCGAAAATAAAAGTCAGTGCATAAATTTTTCAAGAATTGGAGCGGCATTTAATAGCCAGTATAACAAAGTAATGATATTTCCGTAGACCATCAACGGAATAAACCATACTATTGTTGCGAGAATGGATCCTTCGTTGAGATAAATAAGATAGGTTTGAAAGAACAGGCCGATATAAAGATCGATACCGATTTGGCGTCCCCAATGCAATTGAGAAATCCTTCCTATGCTTTTGAATCGATTTTCCTTGCTTGAACAATAAAGGGTTTATGCCACGAATATCAGAAAAATACATCCTAATAGGATCGCGATCGAATCAATTCAAGTTATGTATTAAAAAAAATATGCCAGTTTGATCCGTTTAACCGAGGATCGGTAGAGAAATCCAGAATGTGCTGCCCTGGTTTTCCATACTTTCCACCCAAATCTTTCCGTTATGACGATCCATGAACTCCTTGCAAAGTAAAAGCCCCAAACCGGTGCTAGTTTCCCCTCTGGTTCCTTTTCTCGTTACTTTCTGATCCATTTGGAAAAGACGTTCCTTAAGTTCGGGTTTCATTCCGATGCCGGAATCCTTTACGAAAATTTTTATTTCATTTCTTTCGGAAAAGTCCGTACCGATTTCAACCAAACTTCCGTTATTTGAAAATTTGACACTGTTGGATACAAGATTTCTTAATACGGAATTCAGCATGGATATATCCGCATCGACCGTTATATTTTTTTGAACCAAGTTGCTGATTTGTATTCCTTTTTGTTTCGAAAAATCGTATATATTGGTCAGGGTTTCTTCGACACTCATGTAAAGATTTAATTTATCCGGTCTGAATTCTATTATACCTCGTTGCATTCTGGACCATTCCAATAAATTTTCCAATAAAGAGTAGAGATTGTTTGCGGATTCATGGAGGGATTTTCCAAGAGAGTGAAATTCTTCGGGTTCTATTTTGCCCGATCCTTCCGACATCAACTGTGTGATCCCGAGAAATCCGCTAAGCGGAGATTTTAAATCATGGGCGATAATGGAAAAAAATTTGTCCTTGGTTGCGTTCAGCTCATTCAGTTCTTTGTTTTTCTCTTTAATGATCAGCTCGACTTCCTTTCTATCGGAAATATCCCTTGTGATACTGATCAACTGTTCTTCCCCGCTTACGGTTATAATGCGGGAGGATATAATTCCGGTGAATAATGAATTATCTTTCTTTCTGAATTCGAATTCTACGTTCTGGCAATATCCTTTTTCCTTCAGTTCATTTAACATTTGATTTCGAGCTTCGGGGTTTTTCCAAATGGAAAGATCCAGTGGCGAATTTCCAATCGCTTCTTCCTGAGAATATCCCGTTGTATTGACGAATCCTTCGTTTAGGTTTATGATTTTTCCGTCTGACAGGCGTGTGATGAGAATCGCTTCCGGAGATGTTTGGAATATCTGTTCGAAATGTTCTTTTGCCTCCCGGATTTCCTGGCGGTTACGAATTCCGGTCAATGTGAAGAAAAGTGTCACCCAAATCACTTCCAAGATAAGTAGAGAGGAAAAATAAACAGAATTGAATAAGGAAGATTGGTTATAGATCACCAAATTGGGAGCCATAAAAACATAACTCATCCGAAATAGATTTAAGATCAGATAAAAAGCAAATACCACCGTACTGAATAGGATGATCTCCGAATTTTCTTTGTTTCTGTTTTTGAGTAAGATCCAAGCAAGACACCCGTATGTTGTAAAAACGACAAAACTAACGGCAAAGGTCCTAACCAGGATCAGATCCTGAACGAAGGTGAAATACAGAATGAAACCGAAGAAAAGAGAGTTGAAAGACAAAATGAGTTTCAAAGGTAACTTATGATGAAAAAAATGAAGACAGGCCGTAATACGGAAGTTACACGTCAAAATCAGGAATATGTTATTTATAATTATGCTGTAGACCGGAGGAATTGTCCCTCTTAAACCGAGAAAAACATATACCAAAGCCAATGTAAAATGAGACCAAACCCAATATTGATATGCTTTGTATGATTTTTGAACTCTGGTAAAGAGCAATAGGAATAGTCCTAGTGTAAGATTTGTCAAAATCAACAGGACTTGGATCGTAAGAGTATCCATAAGATGACATTCCATCAGAGCTGATGAACGTCATGCAAAAAAACTGCGAACTGAAAATGAGGATGCCCGTTTTTAACAGAAAGTTATTTTTGGCAAAAGAATCAAACCCCGGAATAGGGATTTTACTTATGCAAAAAAAACAGAAACCATCCATAGTCTCCGTCGTTAATCTTTCCAAATCCTATCCTTCGGGATTTCAGGCTTTGAAGAAAGTCAATCTGGAAATCGAGGACGGAGAGATCATCGCTCTTTTGGGACCCAACGGTGCCGGAAAGACCACACTAATTTCCGTTATATGCGGGATCGTAAATCCGAGTGAAGGTTCCGTGATTGTAGACGGCAAAAACATTATCACGGATTTTAAAGAAACCCGCTCCAGAATCGGCCTTGTTCCCCAGGAGTTGAGTGTTCATTCCTTTGAGTCGGTTTGGACTACGGTGAGTTTTACCAGAGGACTTTTCGGAAAAGCACCAAATCCGGGTTATCTGGAGAAGTTACTGAAGTCCCTTTCTCTTTGGGAAAAAAAAGACGATATGATCATGACTCTTTCGGGAGGAATGAAAAGAAGGGTTCTGATTGCAAAAGCGCTTTCGCATGAACCGAAGGTTTTGTTTTTGGATGAACCGACTGCGGGCGTGGATGTGGAATTGCGTAAGGATATGTGGAATATCGTTCGTGATCTTCGAAAACAAGGTGTGACCATCATATTAACAACTCATTACATAGAAGAGGCGGAAGAGATCGCAGATCGAATTGCAGTGATCAACAAGGGCGAGATCATACTTGTTGAGGATAAAAAACTTCTGATGCAGAAATTGGGCAAAAAACAACTCAGTTTGGATTTGATCAAGGAATTGAAAAAACTTCCGGTTTCTTTGAAAGGATACGAACTGGAACTTGCTTCCGGTGGCAAACAACTGATTTATACTTATGACCCCGGGGCGAAAGAAAACGGGATTTCAAACCTTTTGGATACTTTGAGGAAAGCGAAAATTTCCTTTAAAGATTTAAATACGACCCAGAGCACTTTGGAAGAAATTTTTGTTCAATTGGTAAAGGAAGAAAAATGAATTTATACGCAATCAAATCCATCTATGTTTTTGAAATGTCCAGAACCTGGAGAACATTGATGCAAAGCATCGCTTCTCCCGTTATCTCTACATCACTTTACTTTGTGGTATTCGGAGCAGCCATCGGTTCCCGAATTCAGGAAGTCAACGGAGTTCCTTACGGATCTTTTATCGTCCCCGGGCTGATCATGTTATCCCTGTTAACTGAGAGTATTGGAAACGCATCCTTTGGAATTTATTTTCCTAAATTTACCGGAACGATTTACGAAATCCTTTCCGCTCCCGTCACTATGGTTGAAGTTGTGATCGGATTTGTCGGTGCAGCTGCGACGAAATCAATGATACTGGGACTCATCATGCTTGCTACTTCGGCTTTGTTTGTTCCTTTGAAAATCGCGCATCCTTTGCTTATGATTTTGTTTTTAATACTAACATCTGTTTCGTTCAGTTTGTTCGGATTCATCATAGGTATCTGGGCGGATAATTTTGAAAAACTGCAAGTCATCCCCATGCTTGTGATCACTCCTTTGGTATTTTTGGGAGGAAGCTTTTATTCCGCGAGTATGTTGCCTCCTTTTTGGCAAAAACTCTGCCTATTGAATCCGGTACTTTATTTGGTAAGCGGATTCAGATACAGCTTTTATGAAATTTCAGATGTGAGCGTTTATGTAAGTCTTGCTGCAGTGTTTTTGTTTTTGAGCGTTTGTATGATTTTGGTTTGGTTGATTTTCAAGACCGGCTATAAACTAAAAAAATAAAAACTGAAAAGAAAGAGTTCTCTTTGAAATCTTCCTTTGCTATATTTTCCGGGAAACAAAGTTCCCGGAAAATGATTTAGATTTCTACTTCTCCTCCAAAGCCCCCTGGCCTTATCTTAAACCCCCTCGCTTACCTTAAATAAGGCATTTCATTGCACTTCTTGTCTAAAGAACGGCGATCAGAAAAAAGTCGACAATTGTCGGTTATTTTTGTTGCCATAATTTTCCAATCGTTTAGTATTTATCCCTAATTTGGTCCCGGGTCGGTGTGTGGTGGGAAAATGCGAAAACAACCATTTAAGAAATCAAAATTTGGAGATTGCATATGAATTCTAAACAACACCCTCTCGTCCGAGGGATCATCTATCTAACAGTCGCATTTTTTGTTCTGACTTGTTCGGACAAAAAGACTTCTCAGTCCCATCTGCTTGGCCTCGCGGAAACCGGAAGCAGCGCTTCCCTGGATGGTGTATCCGGAAATGTGGGAGGTACCACAAAGGCGGTTTCCCTCGGCTCTTCACCTTATCTGGTAGGATCGGGAATCTATGATATCACTGGTCCCGCTGCGGAAGTAGGGATGATGGGATTTGCGGAGTCGGCGCAAAAGACGGAAGGGATTTATATGCGTCTTTGGTCCAGAGCCTTTATCATCGGGGATGCTTCCAAACGAGTGGTATTTGTAAGTGCGGATTTGGCGATGATTTTTCAGTCCGTAAAACAAGGTGTTAGTCGTAAGATCGCTTCGGATTCCGAACTTTCTCCTTATTATAATGAATCCAATGTTTTACTTTCCGCGACTCATACACATAGCGGGCCTGGGGGATACTCTCATTACTTTTTATACAATGTGACCACATCGGGATTTATCAAACAAAACTACGATGTGATTGTGGATGGAATATACCGCTCCATCAAATTGGCTCATAAAAATCTGGTTCCCGGAAAAGTTTTCGTAAGTCAAGGAGAGTTAACAGATGCTAGTAAGAATAGATCTCCGGTCGCTTATGACAAAAATCCTCTTGGTGAAAGAAATAGTTATTCTTCCAATGTAGATACCACTATGACCTTACTTAAGCTTGTGGCGGAAGACGGTCGCGAAATAGGAACTGTGAATTGGTTTGCAGTCCATCCTACGAACGTAGGACCAACAAACAAACTGATAGGTGGTGACAATAAGGGATTGGCATCTTATACGTTTGAAAAATTAAAAGGAACCAATTATTCTTCCGACAATACGTTTGTTGCGGCTTTCGCACAATCGAATGCGGGGGACGTAACTCCCAATCTATGGGGGCCTGCGGACGGGGTTAATGATTACGAAAGACAAAACATCATTGCTTCAAAACAATTCAACAAAGCGCTTTCCCTTTACTCGAATGCTACGACTCAATTGACAGGTTCTGTCGATTTCCGTCATAGTTATGTGAATTTTTCCAATCTATACGTCGGTTCCGTGGGGACTACCACATGCCCAGCCGGAATGGGGGCATCCTTTTCAGCAGGGAGTACGGAAGACAATGCGGTATCAGTAGACTTTTTCGATGAAGGGGTCACTGTGGATTCTCTGGATTGGAATGAAGATGCAAGATCTGCATTTCTTTCCAGTTTTCTAGGCGGTGCATTGGGGATTTTTTGGCCTGCTTCCGTCAGTGAATCGTATAAAACCTGTCATGCGGAAAAACCGGTTCTTATTCCTACCGGTGTCGCAACCTTCGATGGAAATCCTTGGACTCCTCCCATCATCCCGTTACAAATCATAAAGATCGGAAATCTCGCTATTTTGGGAGTTCCGGCGGAAGTATCCACGATGGCAGGACGCAGACTTCGTTCCGTTGTCGCAAATGAGTTGAACGGAGTAGGGTATACCGTCATCGCAGGACTTTCCAACTCTTATACATCTTATTTGACGACAAGAGAAGAGTATTCTTCCCAACAGTATGAAGGTGCGTCCACTCAATTCGGACCGAACACTTTGTACGGTTACGAGCAGGAATTCGATAAACTCGCGATTGCTTTGCGCCAAGGTACGGCGGTTTCCCCTGGACCAACTCCTCCGGATCTAACGAATTATCAGGCAACTTTTCAAACAGGAGTCGTATTCGATGATATTCCTTTGTTTAAAAGCTTCGGAGATGTATTTACTCAAACCTCTCCTTCCTATTCGAGCGGTGCTACTGTAACGGCTGTTTTTTGGGGAGGGCATCCTAAAAACAACCTTCTTACCAAAAGTAGTTTCGTGGATGTGGAAAAATGGAACGGATCGACTTGGGTGACAGTAGTCCGTGATCTTGACCCGAGCACCACATACAAATGGCAAAGAGACGGAATCGCTTATTCAAAAGTAACCGTTACTTGGAAAACGGCTTCTTTTCCTACCGGTACTTACCGAATCCGTCACAGAGGGCATTGGAAATCCGGTTGGACGGGAGCAATTTCTTCCTATCAGGGTGTTACAAATAGTTTCTTAGTACAATAAGAAATGATTTTTTTCCTGACCTTTTTTAAGGTCAGGAGTTTTTTCTTTTTGATACGGATTGACTGGGAAAGATTCCAAATGAGTCTGATCGTATGGATAAATTGGTCGACGCATCGTTATCCCCTGAGCTCGCTTCCCGGCCTTTCAAGTTTACAAGCCGCCAAGGAAGAAACCGACGCACTCAATTGCTGACGATTGCACTCGAATTTTTAAGGGAAAAATCTCCCGAAGAAATCAGTTTTGCTGATATTTGTAAAAAAGCAAAAATCCCTAGGCCCTCCGCATATCATTTTTTTCCCAACGTGGAAGCCATATTTCACGGAATCAGATTACTCCATGCGGAAATTCTGATAGAAAAATCCGTATCCCTTAAAAATGAAACGTTTGTTACATGGAAAGATTATATTGAAAGATCGATTGAAGTCGGAGTCGAAGTCACCAAAAAAGAAAAAGCGTTTCCCCGATTGATTTACGGTTACCGGGTGAGTCACCCGGAAATGCGCCAAGTGGGACAGGAGTTGGATGCAAGGCTTGCTAATTTGGCAAGAGCCGGATTGGATGAAAGATTTGTGATTCCTTCATGGAAGGACGCGGACCAAGTGTTCGCAGTCGCTTTTTCCATTGCTGATTCTCTTCTCAAACATTCTTACAGAAGTTACGGCGACCTGACTTTTTGGATGGTGGAAGAAACTAAAAAAGCAACGATTGCCTATTTGAGTCAGTACTTGCCCGACAACTGCAAACGAAGATAATTTTTCGTTTGTATATGATCGTTTGATTGTTACATACGGGCAAGCTCTTCCAGAAATGAGATTGCGGGTTTGTCTTTTCCTTCTTCCAGGCTTTTGATTTTTTTTACAATTGCTTCATTTACCGGAGTAATGATTCCCCATTTTTTGGATTTTGTTACAATCTGTCCGTTGAGTTCGTCTATCTCCGTTTTGCGCCCGGCGTCTAAGTCCTGTACCATGGAAGTTCGGATACGATAGTATTTGATCCCGATTGCAAGTAGGATGATATGCCTTAGTAAGAAAGGAAGAGCACCTTTTCCGTTGCCTAATTTTCCTACGGATACCGATCCCGGAACTACTTCTTCCTTGATCCCTATTTTTTCTATGATATTGCGCACTTCGGTCAAAACACGAATGGCTGCGGATCTTCCCGATTTTTTGAAGAACAATTCTCCCAAAGTCAGCTGACAACTTGCGGAAAGGCCGTTGATCACCGAATTGATTCCCAATTTATGCCATCGGAAACCTTTCAAATTGGAGGTGAGGATCACCGGGATATAAGGTTCAAGAGCTTGTTTCCAAAATGATTCCGGGCTGGTTTCGTCGGCACCACCAAGGATCAACGCTCCCGCATTCGATTGAAAGTAAACTCCGTCGGATAGTTTTTGCGTATTCCATCCTACAACACCGCCTAATATTTGATCTGCGTTAACGGAGACTATTTCTTCGGGAAAACCGTTTTGGATCAGTACAAATCTACCCCCTTTTGCTAACAGAGGCAGGGATTTTTGAATGGATTCTTCCAGGTTCGCCGATTTGGCTCCTAAGATGATATAATCAAAGTTATCTTTTGTTTCCTCTAAGGAAGAAGTTATCCCTTCGAAGGAAATAGGTTCTGTTTCCCCGGAACCGAAACGGTACCAAAGCGGGTTCGTGAGTAATTCCGATTTTCTTTTTGCATCCCTCGTGAGAACAAAATAGGGAACTTTATTACGGGATAAAGCGCGTGCAATGCTTAGAGTGATTGCGCCCATTCCCAGGATGGCGATTTTAGGAAAAACGTTCTGAGTCGTGTTACTGTTTTGCATGGCGAATCGAATGGAAAAATTGTATCAATCGGTTTGTTCCGTTCAATGAAAATTTTTCTCAGGTTCGGCAAGAATTGGCATTTTCCATAAAAAGAACAATGAGGTGGGGATTGAATTATGTTTTCTGAGTTGATTTTCTTTTGCGGCGAATTGGAAAATTTTATCTATAAAAATCAAATCCAGGAATTTTCCGATGAAAACGACGATGCCTATTATGCGGAACAGTTTTTGGGAATGATTCATAAGGAATCCTTGAAGATCCCTCAATCCGAAAAATTAAAATATCCGAAAGTTCCTTGGGATAAAATCGATTCCTTTTGGGCGAAAGATCTCGCCCGTGCTTATGAATATATTGATAAAAAAATGTTATATTCCATTTGCGCTTATGAAATTCCTAAGATCAAGAAAGAATTGAAACCTAATTAGGGTTATGTTGTAATATCCGTTTAGCTGCCTGAATGGCTTTCCTGTTTCAAAGGAAGTAAAATCGAAATTGTATTTCCCGTGGATTCGCTCACTTCTATCCGAAGAGATCCTTTATTCAGATTTGCAAACTCTCTGCACAATGAAAGTCCGAATCCAGTACCTAACTCTCCTATAGTACCAGCTTGGGAAATGACGGATTTTCCCTTGATTATGTTCTGCATAATCGTTTCGCTGAGTCCGGTTCCACAATTGGAAATGGATACAACTCCGAAATCTTTTTCATGTGAAGTCCTGATCCGTATCTCTTTTCCTTCCGGAGAAAATTTAATCGCATTGGAAATCAAATTTCTTAGGATTGTAGTGACGGTTTGTCTGTCACAAAATACGAATTCATCCTTTAATTCCTTTTTTATGGAAAGGTGTTTGTGTAACGCCTGTTTTTCGTGATGACGTATGGATTCGGAAACAAGGTCCTCCAGATTGTTTTCGGAATATTGCAAATGAAGTTGATTCTTTTGATTTTTTGCCCAAGCCAGAAGACTTTCCAATAGTAGAAAACTGCGACTTGCTTCATCCGCCATGGAAGGTAACATATCCGATTTTGACTCTTCGGAAAGAATCTCCAAAGAAGTTTTGAGTCCTCCGATCGAACCGCGCAGATCGTGTCCGATTACGGAAAACAAAGTATTCTTCATTGCATTTGCATCAATGAGTTCCGTTTCCAAACGTTTGTTTACAAGCAAGATAAATGTAACGATAAGTAAAAATATAACCGCCATTGTTATGAGGAGATAGATACCTTGGGAAGATCCCATATGCAGATAATCCGTTTCCGATTCGTTTATACTATAATAATTAAACAGTCGCAGTATAAATGTTATAGATAAGACTCCCATTCCTATTCCGATTGTTTTTGTGATCGTATAATTTTTACCGGAAGGGTGCAAACAAACAAACGCCTGCCAGATACTTGCGATCATTCCGAAGGAAGAGAAACTGATCAATTTCGTTTTGGCGTTCGTATTTGTTACTGTCACAAAAGTAATGATCCCAAGCGTAAGTATCAAATAGGTGGGCCAGGTAGGGAGCTTGGACTCTTTCAGTTTTTGAATCCCATTTGTTGTAAAAGTAAAACTAACTAAAATGAATGTATTGCCGCCGATATAGGAGATGTAATCGGGAATGATATCTTTTAATCCCGCGAGAAGTGAACCGAGCGTCAGAAATAAAATTCCAAAGAGCCATGTGGAAACACCTTCATACCTTTTTTTAGTTTCGAGCATGCTCCAAAGCAAAAGGAAGGCAAGCCCGCAGATCGTGGCATAACAAAAGTATAAGGTGCGTATATCCAAATAAAAATTCATGAAGGTAACTTGTGAAAGCATAGGATAAATCCTAGATTTGAATCGTAAAGTAAAAACCGGAATATAAATTATTGATTGCAAATGGGCCAGGGTAAATGATCCACTAATGTCTTATTTTTCTTTTGCCCGTGGGGCAGTTAAGGTAGGTAAAATTTGCACGCACAGATAGAACAGATCGAAGATTTATGGATTAAGGGAAAAATCATTATCAATCGAATCCGTTTTGGGCTGGTGATTCTTTTCACATTATCTTTGGCAGGCGCTAAAGATGCATTTCAGCCGGTTATGTTCCAAATACATAGTTGGGGAACGGTGATCATGGCAATTTATTGCCTGGTATCCTATGTCTGGCAAAAAAAAGGGAATCCTCCCGATTGGTTTCACAAATCACTCGTGATTTCGGATATCATCATTCTTTCTCTTACAATCATTTTGGATTCGGCACTCGGAACAGTCGAAGCGAAATCGGCTTTGTCCAATATTGTTGTTTATTTCATTTATTTTTTTATCTTAAGTTATTCCGGATTTTTAGGGGACAAACGGTTTGTCTTGGTCACATCCATTGTGGGAGCCTTAGGTGCAAGTATCGGACTTTTTGTTGCAGTGAAGATCGGGGGAATTCAGCTCACGGACAAACCTGATCTTTCGTCAAAACCAGGTTATGCGGGACTTTCTACCGAGATCTTAAAACCTATTTTTATTTTCACCGGCGGATTGATTGTATCCATACTCGTAAATTTGTTCAATAAGATAGGAAGAATAGGTTCTGTCAAAGCGGAAGAGGCGAAAAAATTATTGGATAATAATAACGCAAACAGGGATATCATTAAAAACTCTGCGGAACAGTTGGAACATTCCATCGGTGCCTTTAGTAATTACGTATCCAACACTTCCAACAAATTGGAATCGCAAGCAGCCTCGCTCGAAGAAATCACTGCTGTCATCGAAGAACTTTCCAGTTCATTTATTTCCAACTCCAATTCTATTGAAGATCAAAACCAAAAGGTGAAAAAATTATCAATAGATTCCAAAGAGTTGAAGTCGATTGTAGAAACTATTTTTCAGTATAGCAAGGATTTGGTGAAAATCGCCGAAGAAAACAAGGCTGATACGGAAAACGTAGCTCAAGTTTCCGAAAAGACCAGTCGGTTTTTGGAATCGATTCATTCATCGTTCGATAAAGTGGATGAGATCAATAAAATCATGGCGGAAATCGGAGACAAGACCAACTTACTCGCATTAAATGCTTCTATTGAAGCGGCGCGGGCCGGAGATGTAGGTCGTGGTTTTGCGGTAGTTGCTACGGAAGTCAGTAAATTAGCCGATTTCACCGCAAAAAATGCGAAAATCATTGCGACTGTCGTAGCCGAATCCAGAACCTATATCCGTGAAGCTACAAGTGCATCCACTAGCACGGGTAATTTGACTAATTCGCAAATAGGCAAACTCATCCATACCTTGGACAAAATCACAGAGATGAATCAAATGTATGACAAACAAAAACGGATTATAGAAAATTTTTTATTGGAACTTTCCGATATTGATGCACTTTCCTCCAGTATATCGGTCAGTACTACGGAACAGATCCAAGGTCAAAAGGAAGCGAGCAAAGGAATTCAATCTTTGGAAGCGGAAGTAAACGAAATATCAAGAGCTTCCCGCGATCTGGAGGACAATATCCATTCCATCCGAAAACAATCGCAAGAGTTGCTCTTGATGAGTAAAAACTAAATCTACACTCCCATACCGGTAGATACGGCAATTCGATTCCAGGAATTGATTGTGTTTATGAGAAAGATAAGAGAAACAAACTCGCGTTCGTCGAAATGTTTCCTTACTTTTTCATAACATGCGTCACTAACTCCGTTTTTGGAAATTAAAGTCACTTCTTCCGCAAGCTCCAATGCCGCTTTTTCTTTATCCGAATAAAAGGATGCTTCTCTCCAGGCATTGAGTAGATAGATTCTTTTTTCTTCTTCGCCCGCCTTTCTAGTGTCCGATGTATGCATGTCTAAACAAAAGGCACAGCCGTTGATTTGAGAAACACGGATTTTGATGAGCTCATAGAGTTTCGGTTCGATTCCGCTTTTTTGCGCAAATTCTTCGTTTTTCAGCATAGTTTGAAATGCTTCAGGATAAGCTTTTGTGTGATTAAATCTTGGGTTCATTGTATTTTCCTGAAAGGAAGACGAAAGCGGTTTGTGGGTTTGTGACAGAGGAGTAAAAAAAATCGAACGGGTTTTCTAAAAATTCGCATTTTTAGAAATGAACGGAACCTCCCAAATAAAATCCTTTTAGAGTCTCGAAATTTCCCGATTGAATAGGCTTGGAAATGGAAGGGAAGCCGGATAGGGAAAAATCATTTCCATTCCACTGAGAATTAGAATAGTTAACATTAATTTGGTGAAAATGAAGATAACTGAACTTGGATTCAATCCGGTTGTATCCGATATAGAACTTAAAATTTTCGGCAAACCGGTAGCTCAAAGATAGATCCAATTCATAACCGCGATAGATTCCTTCCGTTCCTGCCGTGTCTATGGGAAGAGTGAATGTCTGTGAATTCAAAATCGGATCTTTTACAAAGCGGTTTCCTTGCGTATAAAATCCATCCAAACCGACGGAAAATTGAATTTCGGAAGTGATGGAATAAACGGATTTGATCGAAAGCTGCGGTCCGTATGTGAAAAAATATTCCTGAAAGGCTCCTTCGCCTAAGTAATTTCCGTATTTGTATTTATTGATATTTCGAATCCCGCCTCCCGAATAAAAGTTCCAATCTTTCCCGAAGGGAAACTTAAGATAGGCGTTTGCTTTTAATTCTGATCGTGTGACGGGCTTTAAATATTCTCTGGTCATTGAGATTTGGTTTCCGTCGGTTCGTAAAACGAGACTATTCGGGTTTACGATTTCCATTTCAAAATAGGAAATTTCCAGTCTGTAATTTTTTTTATAGTTTTCGTAACTGAATACAAAGGGTATCAGTACTTTGGAATTTTGGCTGAGTTTTCCCGTATTGGAAGTTTGGTTAGGGGGAGGATTTTTTGTCAGGGAAGTATATTCGTAAGGAGCGAAATCATAAGTTTGTCTTTTGAGAAGTAATTCAAACGAAGATGTCTTTTCTTTTTTAACTGTGTTTTCCACCCCATTCTCTTCTCCATAAAGAGAGCAAACGCACCAACCGAATAAGAAAAGAACGACCCAAAAGTAAGAAACTCTAAAATTCATAGACCTGATATACTCTTGACATAAAATCTTAAGAGAGATAGATTTTCTTGTCCATTGAATTTCAATCGAAGTAAAAGGAAGGATTTCCGTCATGAGTGGAAAAAAGAGAATCTTGATGCTAGGTGCCTCCGGTGCTGTGGGAACGGAGACTTGGAAAACATTGTTTTCTTCAAGCAAAGTATCTCATTTGACTTTTTTAGGTAGAAAAAGAATAGAAATAACAAATCTGCCAAATTCGATTAACCTTATCCAGCATAACATCGATATTTTGAATCCTTCCTCGTATTCGGATTACCTTCCCGAACATGAAACCGCAATATGCACATTCGGTGTCGGTGAACCTTCCAAGGTGAGTCGGGAAGAGTATGTTAGAATTGATAAAGATGCGGTCTTGGATTTTGCCAAAACGTGCAAATCGCAAGGTATAAGACATTTTTTACTTTTAGGATCGGTGGGAGCCAATAAAAAATCTTCCTCTTTTTATTTGAAGACCAAAGGTGAAATTGAAGAAGGGCTTCGCGCATTACAATTCGATGTTTTAAGTTTGTTCAGGCCTTCCATGATACTGACACCTAGCAATCGTTACGGAAAAATACAAGCTGTGTTTTTATTTCTCTGGCCGAAAATAAGTCCTTTGTTTTTCGGCGGATTTTCTAGTTTGCGTGGAGTGCTTGTTTCCGATTTGGGGAAGGCGATAGCACAAGTCGCCTTGACCGAAGAAATTACTTCCGTTCCCAAAACTACGATCTATCAATGGGACGAATTCCAGGAATTGGCAAAGATTCCTATTGTTTAAAGGAGAAAACCGATGCTTTCCGAAGAAATGTCGTATCATATACGTTATTTGGAGTCTAGACTTTCCAAATTGAAAAAAAGTCCTGAATTGAATTCCTATCAAATTCCGATTTATGAAAAAATCATCCTATTTGCCAAAGAGGGAGGGTCTTATGAAGAGTATCTGGAACGACTGGGAGAGTTTGCCGATTTTTTTCCTGTGGCACGTTCCGAACATCTGGATCGTTATAAATCCATCATCGAACTTTATGAATCCGTCGGTTTGAAAGAATTTTCCGAATCAGCAAACAATAAATATACGATTGCAAAATCGTGTCAAACTTACAGTGATTTGGCTACGAAACTTCCCATCGGAATCAAATTGGAAAATACCGCTTCGGAACGGTTGAACTCAGCATGTTTATTTTTAAATTATCTAGTGGAGTTGCAAATCAAACCGGAAAAAAAAGATAAACTTCATTTTGCCGCACTAGTTCGGGAAGAATGGGAGAAAATCAAAAACTCTGATCCGGATTTCGGTTTTGAATCTTTTTTTCAAAAACCTTATGTATATATAAACGTATTTCCGAAGGACAAATTGTTTCAATTGAAACGAATATTCGAAGAAATCATAGGGAGCACAGGTTAGATGGAAGAAGGTTTGCGCGGCTTAATAGACGGATATAAAGCGGGGATCAATCCTTATCTCGATCTACTTCCCAAAGAAAATAAGATCGTTTCGGAAGTTGAGGCTTTGATACGAGATATGGAAGAACTGGCGGAGAAAAATTCGTATACCGAGTTTATGGAAAAAGCATCAGCCAAAGATTATTTCAATCGAATCATCGGTTATTATAGCAAATTGGCATTGGAACAATCCAAATTATCTCCCAAAAGAACTACGATCCCCACACCATCGGAGATTGCAAAAGGATATCATCTTGCTTATGAGTCTTTGCCTAAAGATGTAAATTTATCCGAAACCAAAATCGTCTATGAGAGAGTATTTCAGTTGGAAAAGGAAAGTAAGACAGGCCCTGAGTTTTTGTGTAAACTGGAAGAGGAAGACTTATTTTTGGAGATGTCCAGATCTCATTTAATGGAAGTAATGCGGAACGGATTGGAAAAAATGCTCCAAAGCGGAAGTGATTTTTCTTCCGATGGAAAGGGGGTTGTTTCCAATCCTCAGATGGAACATTATTTTCAGCGAATGCAAAAACAAATGAAGGAAGCGCGTTCCCTGACAGAATTGGAATTCAATGCACTCCTTCGCGCGGAGGATTCCCGGTTTTCCAACTTGTGGGATACTACCTTTCTGAATGTAATTTTCAACGCTCTAATGAACCCTCTTATTTCTTGGAGAATGAATCCCTCCGAGGAACTGAGAAAAGAAGTGGAGGCCGCCTATCTTTACTTAAACGAATTTTGGGGATTGGATTGGGAAAGTTTGTTCGGAATTTCCAGGGTATCCGAATTTTTTGAAACCGCAATTTTCGGGGGAAGCGGAGGGCAATTGAAATCGCAAAATATTCATTCTGCGATGGATTTGAAAAAGGATTTGGAAGCCTGTTTGCTCAAATGTTTGAAAGGAAAATCGTTATCAGGCGGAGTCTTTTCTGCAAATGCAAAAATTTTCTTTCGGGGAAAGGAAATTCAAATGAAGGAAATTAAACAAGCGCTTGGTGATACAACATTGCCTTAAATCCCGGAAACTTTTTTCCGGGATAAAGAGATCGGGAAATTATCGAACAATCACCCATTTCCCCGCAATTTTTCCCAAATTGAGAGGTAAGGCGGCTCCTTTTTTAGCTGTGAGGATGGGATCTCCTTTAGCGGTTGTTAATATGCCAATCATCCCGTTGCAGATGGTTCCGAATTTTACATTTTTCTTTTCCAGTTTCCAGCTGGATCCGATTGCCTTGATCATTCCTTCCAACGCCTTTTTTTCCTCTTCCGGTTGGTAAGGAAAATACCTGGTTTCGGAAGTGTCTTTGGCGCGGAACTCGATAAACGGATATATCTGTTTGGGATCTTTACTGTTTAATGCCTTTGAGAAGGAGTCAACGAATTCCAAAGCGGACTTTTTGGTATCGGAGTTCCATTCTATTTTTTCCGCCGACTTCCAAAGGTTAGATGGAGGAAGAAAGGGGGGAGTAAACTCGATCGTTTTCTCCAAGGGCAAAACAGAATCTTCTTTTTCTTCCCATTCGAAATTTGTAATTTCTTCTCCTTCGTCAGGGAATTGGCCTTGTTGTCCGACGAGTAAACGAATGGATGCTTTTTTACCAAAGGAATCTTCTTTTTTGCCTTTGCGTGGAGAAATTTTGATTTTGATTTCGTTTTTCCCGGGAACAGTCCAAAAGTTTACATCCGCTTGACCGGAAATATCGGTGTCTTTCGAACTTGATACCGTATAACCGTTGTATGTTACATCCAGATTGATGGAATAACCTTTATACAGTATTATGTAATAACCAGAGATAGGTGGTTGTTTCGGAGCTGTATTTTCTTCTGCAAATTGCAGATTTGAAATGAAAAAAGCAAAAAACAGAATGGCAGATAAGCGGATATTTTCCATGAAAACCTCTGGTTGGGAATTGGAGAAATAAATTGACCTGGAAATTTTAAAAGTCAATCGGATTTAAAATAAGAAATTCCGGTAATCTCCGGCAAAAAGGCGAACTTTTTAGAATTATTTTACCGGGAAGTGGAAATGGGTTTGTGAAATTTGCGATGTTGTGGTAGGGGTTTGGGGAGCGGCTTCCCACGAACCGCTCCTCCCCACCCAGTTGATATAGGGCGGGGGCTCCCCATTCCCCCTTGCGAATTATGTCTCTTTCCTTCCTCTCAGCCGAAGAGCATTCAATACGACAGATACGGAACTCAAGGCCATGGCGAGGCCCGCTACCCAAGGAGCAAGCAAACCCGAGGCGGCAACAGGAATTCCAATGGCATTGTAGGCGAATGCCCAGAATAGATTTTGTTTGATGTTTCGAACGGTCGCTTTACTGATTCTGATAGATTCAACTAATCTTTGTAAATCGCCTTTTACGATTACGATTCCAGCAGTTTCCATTGCAATATCTGTTCCGTTTCCCATCGCAAAACCGACGTCAGCTTTAGCAAGAGCCGGAGCATCATTGATTCCGTCTCCCGCCATCCCTGTCGCTCCGATTGAATTTTGAAAATCGGAAATAAGATCCAATTTTTCATTCGGGCTTAAAGATGCGTGGATTTTAGTAATCCCCACTTGATCAGCAACTAACTTTGCAATTTTTTTCAAATCTCCGGTCAATAACACTGGTTCGATGCCAAGTTCTTTTAGATCACGTATTGCTATTTTGCTTGATTCTTTGATTTTGTCTTCCAAGGCAAATAAAATCCATGAGGACTTGGAACCGTCTAATTTACCCCAGACGATCGACTTCCCTTTTTCTTCCCAGGATTTACCGATTTCCAGAAGTTCTTCGGGCGGTTTGCCGCCACTTTCCAAAAGATAATCCAATTTTCCGGCCAATATGAAATCGTCTTCAACTCTAGCCCGAATTCCTCCTCCGGGAACCGACTGAAAATCTTTCGGTAAAAGCATATTTATCCCTTTGGACTTTATAAATTCTACGATTGATTTTGCTAACGGATGTTCGGAGGTAGATTCCGCAGAAGCAAATTTCGAGAGAATCGACCGTTCTTCGTCTCCGAACGTTTTGTAATCGGTGACAATCGGACTTCCTTCCGTCAAAGTTCCCGTTTTGTCAAATGCCAATACTTTCAAGTGGGCTGCGGTTTCCAAACTTTCCGCATCTCGGATTAGAATCCCCGATTTTGCGGCTCTTGTTGTTCCAACTAACAAAGATACAGGTGTGGCTAGCCCCAAGGCACAAGGACATGCTATGACAAGAACCGCAATCGCTTTTTCCAGAGCGGATCCTATATTTCCGGGTTCCAAATAGAAAAAACAAATTAGAAAATCTATCGCTGCGATACATACGACTATCGGAACAAATACGGATGAAATACGATCCGCCAATTTTTGAATGGGTGCTTTAGAGGTTTGCGCCTCCTCAACGGATCGAATGATGGAGGATAAAACGGTTTGGTCTCCCACTTTTGTTGCTTTGAAAAGCAAGGAACCGTTTCCGTTGATCGTTCCTCCGAGAACGGAGTCGCCTATCTTTTTTTCAACGGGAAAACTTTCTCCGGTTAACATAGATTCGTTGGTGTCCGAATGCCCTTCCGTAACGATCCCGTCCGCCGGGATTTTTTCTCCCGGACGGATTTGAATGATGTCACCGGGCTTTAAAAATTCTGCGGGAACTTCTTCAAACGAATTTCCTTTTTTAACGGAAGCGAAATTGGGTTTGAGACCTAACAGAGATTTAATTGCCAATGAACTTTTGTGTTTTGCAATTGTTTCTAATAGTTTTCCGCCCAATAGAAAAGTCAGAAGCACTGCCGAGGTTTCATAATATAAATGAGGTAGAGATGAATGTTCCGCGTGAATCGGATTCGAATTTGTCTGTAGATACCAAAGTACGGTCATCGCCAAACTATAGCCGAATGCCGCCGAAGTTCCCAATGCAACTAAAACATCCATATTGGCCATTTTGTTTTTCAGAGAACGATAAGCTCCTTTGTAAAAAGGAAAACCGATCCAGAATTGGATCGGTGTAGCAAGTGCAAGTTGAAAGAAAGGGGATAACAACCAACCGGGAATCGGAATCCAGGATAGTGCTTTGAAATGACCTACCATCGTATAAAGTAGGGGAATGGAAAAAAGGCACGATATGAAAAAACGAATCTTCAACCGGTTCTTTTCTTTTTCCTGTTCCGATTCATGAGATGACGGATCGGATGAATTGTGTTTTGCTGCTTTATAACCCAAAGACTCTACTATTTTAAGCAGGTCTTCATTTGCAACCTCAGGGCCATGTTTCACAAATGCGGTTTCCATTGCAAAATTGACTCTTGCTTCCGTGATCCCAGGAGTCTTTTGTAATCCTCTTTCAATCCGAAGAGCACAGTTGGCACATGTCATTCCGTAGAGATCCAGGGTAACGTTTGTTTGTTTTTCAGAACTTTCCATAAAAGAATCTCCTTTCAGTGTTTATGATTTTGTTTTTCTATAAATCGGAAAGGAAGGGGATATATCACTTCGATTCCTTTCGCATTTTCGCGGGAAGAGCTCACGATTAATTTCGCATCCTTCTCGATAGGTTTCTCGTTTCCAAAGCAGTAAAAATGATCCGGATGAGTTTCGCATTTCAGATTTTCCCTTCTACCATTGGACTGAATCGCCACATTTACACTAGAATTTTTAGTAATCGGATTCTCGAAATTGAGATCTAGTAATAACAGTTTGAATTTTTTATCTCCTAAGGAAATTAATTCGGTATGAAATGCTCCCGGCATTCGGATTTGTCCTCCGTTGGGACCTGGTTTGTTTTCCCCGTGAGCAGCAAGATTTCCCGTAATACTTGCTATCATCATTGCTATAAGGAAAGCAGGATGGTTTATAATTTTCATAAGATAATCTCCTTGGTCTATGAATTGTTTGATTCAATTCTCAACCTTCCCATCATGGGAAGGTCAAGAGGATATGGAAAAAAAGTATGGTTTTTGAAAAAAAAAGATTTAATTATTCTTACAAACCTTCTAATGATAGGAAGGTTGTAAAAATCTATTTGTTGGAAAATCGGGGAGATAGATCGTGAATATCGGAGAAGTAGCAAAGGTATCGGGAATCAATTCCAAAATGGTTCGTCATTATGAATCGATCGGACTCATCCCTAAAGCGTTTCGTGCGGAGTCGGGTTATCGGGTTTATTCCGAGAGCGATGCACATATTTTGAAATTCGTAAAGAAGGCGAGAAACCTGGGTTTTCCTTTGCAGGATATTAAAAAATTAGTCAGTCTTTGGCGCAATAAATCAAGGGCAAGCTCGCAGGTAAAGGCACTTGCCATGCATCATTTAAAAGATATGGAAACCAAAATCCAGGAGTTGCAAGCGATGGTGTCCACGTTAAAACATTTAACAAAAAATTGTCATGGGGACAATCGACCGGATTGTCCGATCCTTACCGGGCTTGAAGACTGATCTTATCGTAAATGATTTGTTAGTTGGATTTCGGTCGTTTCCTTAGATACCGAACTTTATAAATTTCTCTAGGGAGAATCCCTAGACATAAGAAAGATAATTTGAATTGCAATTAATCCAAACTATATTGTAATGCTCTCCGCATGCCCCTTCTCTTTCTCGCGATTGTTTCATTTTCCTTTAGCTGTTTACAAATTGCATCCAAACCCTCCCCGAAAATCGAATCCGGGGTTTTAGACTTAAGGCAATGGAATCTTTCCCGGGACGGATCCGTGGTTCTACAGGGCCAATCCGAGTTTTATTGGGAGGAGTTTTTGTCACCGGAAGACTTCAAAAAGAAAGAATCCGAAAAAAAGAAAGAGATTCCCCATTTTAAATACATTCCGTCCGTTTGGAACGGAACCTTGGTGGATGAAAAAAAGATCCCGGGACATGGATACGCTACCTTTCGTTTTAAAGTCCTAGTAAATCCGGACGATGTAAAGGAGTTGGCCCTTAAACTTTCCGATCAGGGACATGCATACCGGATGTATTTGAACGGACAACAGGTTTTGGAATCGGGGAAAGTTGGCCGCACCAAAGAAGAAATGAAGCCTGAAATGAAACCGGCTATCTTTCGTTTTGCGACAACCGGACCAGAGATGGATTTTATCTTTCATGTTTCCAATTTTCATCATAGGGCGGGCGGGCTTCGTTATGAAATCAAGCTGGGTGCGGAAGACAGAATACTGGAAGAAAGACAGACACGTTATCTGATCGAATCCTTTTTATACGGTGGGTTCTTCATCATAGCTCTTTATCATTTTGCGATTTATTCCTTTCGGAGAAAAAACCCCACTACATTTTATTTCGGAGGATTTTGTATCACAGTGATGCTTTATTCTGCCGTTACGGGGGAAAGATTATTATATCATTATCTTCCAGATCTATTCGGTTGGAGTACAAAGTACAAGATAGAGTTCATAACGATTTCTCTAATGACTTCTTTTTTCACCGCTTTTTTCGCGGAACTCTACCACGAAGATAAATCAAAACTAAGATATATTATCAACCTTGTCATAGGGATCAATCTTGCCTTTATCGTATTTACCCTGTTTGCGGAGCCTGTTGTTTTTACGGAAATGCTGAACTTGCTTGATATATCAAGAGTTATGTTGAGCTGTTACGTGATCTACGGATTGTTTCTCTCGATTAAACACAAAAAAGAAGGAAGCATTCTTTTTTTAATGGCTATCCTGTTTGTTTTTGTATGCGGCATCAACGATAGTTTGACAGGTCGATCGATTATCAATACTCCTAGAATTCTGAGTTACGGATTGACCTCTATGATTCTTTTGCAGGCGATCATGCTGGCAAAAATTTTCACAAATGATTTTGTGACTGCGGAAACTCTTACGACTTCCCTGTCGCAAACTAATAGAGCTTACAGTCGATTTGTTCCCACCGAGTTTCTGAACCTTCTCGAAAAAAAATCCATATTGGACATTCATTTGGGAGATCATGTACAAAGAGAGATGACTGTTTTGTTTTCGGACATACGTTCCTATACCGCTATGTCCGAAAAAATGTCTCCCAGCGAAAATTTCCAATTTGTGAATTCCTATCTCAATAAAATAGCACCTGTTATTGAAAGTAATCACGGTTTTATAGATAAGTATATCGGAGATGCTATCATGGGTCTCTTCCCCGGTGACGCAGATAATGCAATCCAAGCTTCCATTTCCATTCAAAAAGAAATCGGAAAGTACAATCTGTCCAGAAAAGACCTGGGAACGAATCCTTTGAAAGTAGGAATCGGTCTTCATACCGGCAATCTGATTTTGGGAACTATCGGACACAATGAACGGATGGAAGGGACTGTAGTTTCGGATTCTGTAAACCTGGCTTCCAGGATTGAAGGACTGACCAAATACTATGGAAGCAATATTCTGATCAGTGAAGATACGTTTCATTCCTTGAAAGATCCTCAGAAGTATCATGCGAGACTTTTGGACAACGTAATGGTAACAGGCAAAGAAACCAGTATCTTCGTCATCGAAATTTTGGACGGTTATGAGAAGGAAGACTTGGATCGGTTTTTATCCACCAAAAAAGATTTTGAAATCGGTCATATTTTGTATAAGGAAAAAGCATTCAACGCAAGTATTGATTTCTTCAAAAAAGTTTTGGAAGCAAATCCTATCGATTCCGCTTGCGCTTTCTATCTCAAACGAGCTGAATTTTATGATGCTCATGGCGCTCCTCCAGAATGGGAAGGAATAGAAGTTTTTGCTGAAAAATAATAGATGACTCGGTTTTTTGCACCTTCCGAAAAACTTTCTTCTTATGTGAAAGAGTACTGGGTTTGGGAAAGTGTAAACACAAAAGATTTGCCTTGGATTTTGCCTTCCTATGAACCGGAATTGGTATTTCATCTGGGCGTTCCGCCGAAAGTTTGTTTCGATGAATCTCCGCAGATTCAACTAACAAACGTTCACTGGGTCGGTCCTCAGACCAGACGTTGGAAACTGGAATCCGATTTCCCGGTGCAAGTGGTATCCGTTCGTTTTTTGCCGGGTGCGATATACGAGTGTTATTCGATAAAAGGCAATGAATTGACTGACTCTTTTTTTTCTGCTGAAAAATATTTCAGAGGAACGGATATCAATTCATTTCGGAACGATCTGTCCGTGACCGATGCGGCAAATATCGCCGACGTATTGAATTTGTTTTTAACGGAAAATCTGCAAAATAAAGAGGACATCCCTCCTTATATTCGGTTTGCTTTGATTCGTTTGATGAAAGAGCCGGAAAAAATAACAGATCTCGCAAACGGATTGCAGATTTCCCGTAAACAATTGGATCGTAAATTCAAGGAAGTTTACGGTCTTTCTCCGAAAGACTTCCGCAAGATACACCGTTTGCTTTCCATGATTCGAAATCCGATTCATTATAAAAGTAGAAACGAACATTCTAAATTGACCGAACTTGCCCATCATTTTGATTACTCGGATCAATCCCATCTCATCCACGACTTCAAGAATATTTCCGGTGTCCTTCCAAAAGAATGGTTTGATTTATACGAAAAAATGTCTCATTTTTACAATTCCGATCCTTAGATTCGGATTACCCTTATCGAAAGATAAGTTTAAGGAAGATAAGAATGTTCGCTTTTCGCATCGGAAAACAATGGCTCGGTCTCTTGTCTGCTTGGACCCAGAGAAATAGATTTAGAAATTTAATTAAATCTATGTTAGATGGAGACAGGCGAAGGTTCGATGTCCTTTTGGATGTATTGAAATCGGATACGGGATTCGGACATTCCGCTCCGCTTCTTTTGGGACTTGCTGCGGTGGAGACGGAAGACCCTTATTTTTTAGAAACTCTTTTGTCTTCCGGTCTCGATCCGAACAGGCCAAATGAACAGGGAATTTTCCCTCTCCATACTGCCGTTGAGAATGGCAAAAAAGAATCGGTTCTTATACTTTTGATTCGTGGGGCCAACCCGGATGTATGTGACCCGGACCAAGTGACTCCTTTGCATATTGCCAACAGTTATGACGGATTAGGCGAGATTTCCGATTTGTTACTCGAATACGGTGCCAATCCGAATCGGAGAGATCGATTGGGGAAAAGGTATTTGATGTAAACGGTTCGGTTTTTATCTTGAAGTCTTCCTTCGTATTTTTATTCTTTTGGAAATGGTTCGTCTTTATCTTTTTTTTCTACAGGTCGTCTGTATGTTATTGGTTTTTTTCCATTGCACAGAAGAATCAAAAACTTCAGAACTTTATTTTCCACAGTCTCTTCCCGGAGAGATTTCCATTAAAACCACTTTGGGAAAAGAAGAAAATCTGAGAAAGTTACAATCCGTTTCCAAAGGAAAAGGATTGAGCTTGGAAGAATGGAAAGACTTGGAAAAAAATAAAATCGATGATTCTCAGATTAATCGTTATTATGCGAAAGAAAAAACAGGCTCTTCCGGCTTCGATGTTTCCATTGATATGATTGATAGCAAAAGAGAAGGGATCCGCCGCAGACTTGCCTGGACACGTATTTTTAAAATGGCGAATGTATCCGTTTCTTCGGATGAGTCTTCCTATTTCTCACTTTCCAAAATCAATTTGAAAAATGCAATCAGTTCGGGAAACTCCGATCATCCCAAATGGACGATTGTGGAATGGAGTGATTTCAATTGTAGCTTTTGCCGGAAGAGTCATCCTGCGTCGGCGGCGATCCGCAAAAAATACGGAAAGGATATTTTGTGGATCAAAAAGGATTACCCTTTGGAGGCCGATACGAAAGAAGGATTATTGGCATTAAGTGTTATGCGATGCGTACATTCCGAACGGCCCGCACTCTATTGGCAAAGCCTGGACTCCGTTTATGAACTGAAAAACTTTTCGGTAACTTCGATGCAAAAAAAGCTGGAAGCAAGTTCCGTTCCCGGAAATGTAATAGAATTTTGTACATCGGAAGAATCCGTCTCCCGATTTGAGGAAGTGGTAAGAAAGGACCATTCGGAAGCAGTTTCCATAGGTGTGAGCGCCATTCCAACGATCCTTGTGAACGGAAGATTTGTTGTAGGTGCACTCAGCTTTGTTTCTTTTGAAAAAATCCTGAAAGCCACTCTCCCTTCCAAATAAATTTCTTGCCAATTCCCAGGGAGAGGTATCCCCTAATGAAGCCTATATTTTTCTACGAGGTTGCAGGATTTATGCGATTCTTTAAAATCATTCCTTTCCTATTTCTATTTTTATTCACAATTGCTTGTGGTAAAAAGATTCATTTCTCGATGGTCACGGCGACTTCCATGGACAACGGACTTCCATTCCTTGTGTTAGACGGTAAAAAGTGGAATGCAGAACCGGGTGCAGAATTCGTAAAAGTTCATTTTTATGCGGATGAACCTTTTTCCTTGAGTAAAGTGAGTTTCGAGTCCTGCAATGGGAATTTCAAAGACCGTGTCGCAGCTTACGTTAACTTTGATGAGGTTTACGGAAGCACGGATGTTGAAAAATCAAACGCCGAAGTTGTTTTCGAGCCGGTCGTACAAGCCCGTTCCGTTACTTTGAATTTTCAAAGAAACCTGGATGTATGTTTGAAACAGGTCAAATTTTTCGACGAAAAGAAAAAAGCATACAGAACTTATACTCCCGAAATCATTAAAGGCGCAGCTACCGCTTCGGAAACTGCAAGCCCCGAAGCCAGTTATAATGTTCTCAATCTGTTCGATTCCAAATATGAAAATGCTTATGCTTCCGTAAAAGGCGGCAAAGGAGTGACTCTGAACTTTGATTTCGAAAAAGAACAAGAGATCACAAAATTGAAATTTTGGAACGGATATCAAAGATCCGATGTTCATTGTATTAAAAACGGACGGATCAAGGATTTCATCTTAACAGGTGACAACGGTTATTCGGCAAAACTTTCCATCGAAGATTCCATGGGAAGCCAGGAAGTCACACTTCCCAAACCGTTCGAAGGAAAGAAACTGACTCTCACGGTAGACTCGTTGTACGAAGGTTATTCGGAAAAGGGTTTCGTATTATCCGAACTTCGTTTCGGAAATGACGACGGTTGGTTTGCACTGGATACTCTTCCCAAATCGAAAGACCTTGCTGCAAAGAACTTCGACTATTTCACAAAGGCATCTTTGAGAAAAGTGCTGAACCGGGGTCTGACCGGACGTGAAGTGACCGAAGTCGTGGAAGGAGCAGTCACCGATTTGCCGGAAGGCGCATCTCCCGAAGTGCAAGTGGAAGAAAATGTAGATCCGCCTTCTTCTTCCGATTGGACCATTCGTTTGCGTTCCGATGGAACTTTTTTCCTGGAAGGGTCCACTCTGCGTACCAATTACGAAGAAGGTCAGGAAAAATCACAAAAATTTTACGGTATGGGAAATTATGAAGTGAAGTCGACGGAAGGCGGCAAGATCGACTTACGCATATTCGGTTTTCTTAGAAAACAAGCATTCACCAGTTTCCTGGATTACGGAGAAGGGGATTGTAACGGTTGCGGTAGAGATTGTAATATCGTAAAAAATCCCGATCCGAACAATACGGAAAAAATCTTCCAAGAGTTCATCACCTTGCAGGCTCGGGGAAAAAATTATTATCTGACCAATACAAAAAAACAGAACTTGGATTTTTCCACGTTGGAGTTAAGTCTGGAATAATTCATCAAATGACTCTATCTTCTTATCCGTTTCGTTTTTTACTTTTTTCGCTTTCCCTTTCTCTCTTCGCTTTTTGCGGGGAGGGAAACCAGGATTCACATAACCATAATCAGGTGGCGGCTGCTCCGAACACTCCTGTCAAGAGTAACTCGGTGGAAATTGAAATCGCTTGGCAGTACACTCAGATTCCTTTGAAAATGGAAATCCGGGAACCGTCCGGTTCCCAAAGTCTGGCGCTTTGGACCACTGGTTCCGTTGCCTTTGGAAAGCCCGCTCCTTTTTCGACACCGATCCAAGATTCCAAAATCCTGTTAAAGCCCGGCGCGAAAAAACAATTTCTCTTGGTTATGAAAAATGAAACCAAGGAACCTGTGTATTTTTTTGCAGCTCCCCACCAGGCCCATCCCGTAGAACATAGTTTTGGTTTTAAGTTCAAATGTTTATGTGTGAATCATGCTTTTACGGTTCCCCCGGGAGAGTTTTGGTACAGAGTTGTGGAGATCCGATTGAGTCCTGAATTCCTTGGGGATAAATTGTCTCTAACACATAATGTCATAGGCATTACAAAGGAACGAATGTTAGATTTTGAGAAGGGGTCCGCAAAGTCCTTTACTACGGAAATGGATTGATGAACATTTGCTGAAATGCTTCGTTTTCTCTCCATCTGCTTTTTCCTTTTAGCATATTCTGATATTGCTGCACAGACGCAGGAAGAAGTAAGGCGGTTAGAAACCGGTTGGACGTTCACGGATTTCGGAACGAATGAGACCAAGCCCGTTCAGGTAGGACAGGGATTGGTCGATCAGGGATACTCCGTTCCCATTCGGGGGGTCTACCGGTTGGAAGTGGATATTGCCAAACCTGCCGTTTATACCCAAGGGATTTTTTTAGACAGGCTTCATTCCGTCGATAGCACTTTCTGGAATGGAAAATCCATCGGTTCCACCGGGAAGTTTAGTCCGGATTATTATCCTTATTGGATCAGTTCCCGTTTTTATTCCATTCCTACGGATAGTATCTTACTCGGAAAAAATGTTTTAGAAGTTCAGATAGAATGTAGAGAAGTCGAATTTATGTGCGGGATCTTTCGCAACATTCCCCGTATGGGTTCCTATGAAAGTTTAAAGGATGAACTGATCTACGAAGATCTGAGACAGTTGGTATTCGTATCCTTGTTCTTCGGAATTTTTATACAGCAGGCAATCAGTTATATTTTGAACAGATCCTCGCATGCAGGATTGTATCTGGCGGCAACGGCGATCTTATTTGTGACTTGGAGACTTCCCATTTTACATAAGATTCATTTTCTGGATTGGAATCCCGAGCTCCTTGTTAGAACATTATTCTTTTCCCAGTGCATGTTTCCTTGCGCGATTATATTATTTGTTTACTCTCTTTTTGAAGAAAAACCTTCTCGTATCGTGCTTGGTCTTCTTTCCCTTGATGTGGTCATTGGGTTCATACAATTTTTTCCTTTAAATCCGGACTATAGATTTCAATTCGTATATCTCTGGTATGTTTTACTTGCTTTCAAGGTTCCTTTGCTCATTACACTTCTCGCCCGATTTTATAATAAAAAATCGGAAGCGATCGTAGTTTCCATCGGGGCCTTAGTTGCAACTTGTTTTGGAATTGCGGATATTGTTTCCGATTTGGCTATTGGAAAAAATCAGTATTTGAGTCAGTACGGTATTTTCGCTTTTATGTTCAGCGGAATTCTAGCGATCGGGATTCAGAATGCAAGAACAAGAAATGCATTAAAAAATCTGAACGAATCTTTGGAGATGATTGTAGGCCAAAGGACCCAAGAGCTGGAAAAACAGTACCGCATCCTCAGTGATGAGATGCATATGGCGGGAAGTCTGCAGTCCAAGCTGATACCCAGTATGCAGGGAGATGTTTGCGGGTTGAAAGTGAATTCGGTTTATATTCCCATGGAAAAAATAGGCGGGGATTATTATGATTTTTATATTCATGATAAAGATACCGTTATGTTTTTGTTATGTGATGTTTTGGGTCACGGAATACCTGCGGCACTCATCGCTTCCATGTTGAAAATCAGTTTTTTGGAATTGGGTCCCAAACATAAGGAACCTGACAGACTTTTGGAAGAATTGAATCTGAAAATGATTCCTGTTGTGGATAAAAACTACATTACGGCTCTTGCATGTAGTTTCGATTTAAAATCAATGGAAGTCAGATATTCGGTTATGGGGCATCCGAATCCTATTTTTGTAAGCGGCACGGGGCATGCCCCAGTGATCCTTGATGGAAAAGGGCCGATTCTAGGATGGCGCAAAGAAGCAAAAATTCAATCTTGGAAAATGAATTTGTACCAGGGGGACCGTTATTTTTTCTACACGGACGGAATTACGGAAGCTCAGAATTCCTATAAGGAACTTTTCGGAGAAAGCCGGTTGTTGGAACTATTGAGTGATGGAAGAGGCCTCGAGCCGAAACAGTTAAATAAAAAAATCCTGGATTCGGTAAGAACATACTCCCCCAAATTATCGGATGATCTTACTTTTTTTACAGTGGAGATGCCTTGATCAAAGCTTTCATACCGGACTGGATTCGTCGTCTGATTTATACCGGGGTCACGGAAGATCTGGATTTTGAAACCATCCTCAGGCTTCAAATCACTAATTTCGCTGCAGCATTCGGAGTAGCATCTAATATAAGTTATTCGATCGTGTTTGTTCTGTGGGGATTTCCGGGCGGTTTTTTACCTCCTCTTCTCAACCTTTGTTTCATTGTTTTCATCGGATTCCCAATCTATCTCAATCATATTCGTAAATACAATTCCGCAAAGTTTTTGCTTATGCTTGCATTGTCTTTGGATTCGTTTACAACTACAGCTTTGTTCTCCGGAAATTTGCTGGGCGGACATTATTTTTTTCTGATCTTTGCTTTGCTTCCTTTTGTAATTTATCCTTATAATGCGAAGTTCATTAGTATTTTGTTTTTTATTCTCAATTTATTTTTCTTTTTTTATATCGAATACCTTTCCGAACCTCCTTTTCTCGCTTTGGATAGTCCTTTTTATTCCGTAGGGCTTCAGAATTTTTACAGAATCCTGTCGATCTCGGTATGTTATATAGGTATAGCCACTGTTATGCTGTATTTTTTGAGAAATACTTTTCGTAACCATTCCGAATTACAAAGAACGAATGCCTATAAGGACAAAATATTCTCCATTCTTGCACATGATTTAAAAGGTCCGATGGGAAGTATGGGGACTTTTTTGGGTATTCTTATGGAGTCCGTGGAAAGGATATCTCCCGATGAAATGCGAAAAGGTTTGAAAGAGCTTCGTAAAAATTCGTTTCAAAGTTATGTGATCCTGGAAAATCTTTTGGATTGGGTAAAAAATGATTCTCATCGGATTCATTTTTTACCGGATTATATTTCAATCTCCGCGATTGTAACCGGAACGATCGAGTTATTGCAAATTCAATGTGCGGAAAAAAACATCCAATGGGAATTGAATTTGCCACTCTCTCATTTGCCTTATGCGGATGAAAGAATGACGGCAACTATCATGCGTAATATTATATCCAATGCGGTCAAATTTTCCAATCATTCCGGGCATGTAATCATTTCCAGTCTGGAAAATGAAACTGAATTTGAAATCTCAGTAGAAGATTTCGGTGTGGGAATTCCTTCCGGAAAACTGGAAAAGATTCAAAACGGATTGTTACCCGGTTCTACTTTCGGAACGGCTGGAGAGAAAGGGACCGGGATCGGGCTACTTTTGGCGATTGATTTGATTGCGCAACAGAATGGCCGCTACATACTTTATAGTGAGGGAAAAGGAAGTAAATTTACTTTTTTTCTGCCTAAATCCCCGTAATTTCAACTTTCATTCTAAAATGATCGGAGGCAATTTGTGTTTATGCCTTTTCTATCAAGTTATTTCACTTGGCTAAAAAAAAACGCCCCTGAGGGACAAGTAGAAGTTTATCCGATTGTTTCGAGTGATTTTTCCACGAATGTCCCGGGTGTCTTCGTTATTGGGGACCTAACTGGTGTTCCGTTGTTAAAATTCGCTTCCCATAGCGGGGCGAAGATTTGGGATTCGATCTCTGAGACGAAAAATGAGCTATTGGACGCAGTAATCATCGGTGCAGGACCGAGCGGTGTTTCCGCGGCTTTGGAAGCGGGAAAATTAGGAAAAAAAATCGTTCTATTGGAAGCCGGAAAAGCCTTCCAAACGGTTCATAGTTACCCCAAAGGCAAACCGATTTTTGCCGAACCAAAAGATTTCAAAGTCGAATCTTCTCTTCCCATCTTCGACGGAACCAAAGAATCTCTTCTCGATCATTTAAATTCTGTTTTGCGATCAAATGATATTCCTTTGTTGGAAGGTGAGAGGGTAAATTCCGTTGTAAGAAAACCCGTCGGATTTACGGTCGGGACCGAGTCCGGCAAAGAGTTTCATTCCAACAAAGTCATCATTGCAATGGGGAAATCCGGCGATCCGAGAAGGCTCGGGATCCAAGGAGAAGATCTCCCACATGTTTCTTATCGTTTGATCGATCCGAAAGATTATTCTCATAAAAAAGTAGTGATAGTGGGAGGAGGTGATTCCGCAGTCGAAGCTGCCATTTCCGTTTCGGAGTTTGCAGAATCAGTAACACTTGTTATCAGAGGAAAGGAATTGACCCGCCCCAAACAGGAAAATATAAGGAAGTTGGAATCTCTTTCCGGGAAAGGCAAGATTCAAGTTCTAAAGGAATCCAACCTACGCGAAATCGGGGAATCCAATGTGATTTGTTCCACTTCCATAGGTGCGAAAAAAATTCCTGCGGATGATGTTTTGCTTTTACTCGGAACGACTCCTCCCATTCCGTTTCTAAAGAAACTGGGCATCCAAATTCAAAGTTCAAAATCGGTTCGTGATTGGATCGGACTGATATCAGTATTCTTTTTCGCGATGACGGCTTACTTTGGTAAGGCGTCATTCTACGGGTCAGGTTGGTTTTCTCCTTTGGCGAGTGTAAGCGCGGGAATATTTTTGTTATCTTTGGTTTCTTGGGTTTTTCTTTGGACAAAGTCGAATGGAATCCGTTTTCCCAAGGGATGGCGGTTATTTCGAAATTTTTATCTGGTTTTTGCCAGTTTTTATTTTCTATTCGTTTATTTTTCGGCAACATACGGCGGTTATTTGCTATTTGAAAAATATCCGGGCTTTCATTATACTTTTCTCTATTCCCTGACTATTTTGGTATTCGGGCTTAGGCGCATTTCCGTTAAACCGACTCAATACATTAAATTGCAAACTTTCAGTTTGATTTTTGTTCAATGGTTTTTCCTATTTTTGCTTCCTGAAATCATTTTACCTTTTTTGGGAAAAGCAGGCTATTTGGGGCCTGCGGACGGGTTTCTTTTGACTCAAGTATTTCCAGGAGAAGCATACTGGAAGGCTTACGGATTTATACTTGCATGGCCTCTCAGTATGGGAGTGTTATACGATGGCGGGATAACGAATTTTTGGCTTATTTACGGTTTGGTATTCAGTTTCGGAGTGATCCCGTTTTTGGTATATCATTACGGTAAAGGTGCCTATTGCGGTTGGATTTGTTCCTGCGGCGGGCTTGCCGAAACTTTGGGTGATGAACAAAGGGAAAAAATGCCTCATGGAAAATGGGCTTACCGGCTGGAACATTCGGGACAATGGATTTTACTCGTAGCTTTCACTATCACTGTGTTGAAGTTAGTTGGCGTGTATGGAAAACCTTTCGTTCCGGATCTAATAGGTGCCGAGTATGCTGCAGATTCCGTCAAATGGATCTACGATTTGGTGGTGGATATCGGACTTGCCGGAGTTGTAGGAGTCGGTTTTTATTTTTTCTTTTCAGGAAGGGTTTGGTGTAGAATGTTTTGTCCTCTTGCCGGACTGATGCATATTTATGCAAAGTTTAGCAAGTTTAGGATTTTTTCGGAAAAGAAAAAATGCATTTCCTGCAATATATGTACGAAGGTATGTCACCAGGGGATTGATGTGATGAGTTATGCAAACGTCGGCCGACCTATGGATAGCGTACAATGTGTCCGATGTTCCGCTTGTGTTTCCAGTTGCCCGACCCAAGTATTAAGTTTCGGAAAACAGAATATCTTTGGTCTCAGCTTCGATAAAGTCAAAGCTATCTTATAGTTTGATTTTCAATTTTCCATTTTGTTTTTGCCAATATGTTTGAAATAAGGGGGAGGTCCATTTGGATTTCCCTATTTTTTTTTGTTTCAACTCCTCTTCGCATCTTTGAATGAGTTGGGTATGGTCTTTTAATGCTTTGATCTGCATTTCGTTCTTTTTGGATTCCGTTAAACTTTCGTTTGTATAAGAAACCAATTGCGATTCCATTGGCCTAGTCTCCGGAACAACAATGGCTCTTACCGTTTGATAGTCAAAATTGGCTCTCCTTGCTATTTGTTCGTGTTTGATCCATAACGAAGTATCATCCAAAATCTTAGGATTCAAAGGAGAGTGGTCTATGAATGTACTAGTTCCGAAGAAAAAAGGTTTAAATACGCTCAAACAAGGAGTCGACGTGCCTGTATACCATATCCGAAGCGGATCATTGCTTTTTGCCGAAGTATTCCATTCGACTATCATTGACCCGTTTGTTTGGTTGGGAGTGAGTAAACCCCCTGCATGCAAACATAAGGAACCCATGTCTGCGGAAGAAACTTCAAACTCGGAATCGGATACCGTATGAGATCGCAAAACTTCCATTGCACTCTTTGCGGTATAAATACCTTTTGTTTTATAACTTGCAGTGGCATTGGTTTCATGCAATTGCCTTCTGTTTTCGCATTGACCCATTTTTGTAAAAAACCAATCCGAGAATGCTTCGTTGAATGAAAAATCTTTTCCCTTTTTCCAGTAACCTGCTTTGATTGCTTCATTTTCCAGGTTTTTACTGGACATGGTATAATCGGATTCAATCGTCAATCCGTTTGAGATAGCATAAAACTTATCAATCGGTTTTGCGGCCCAAAGTCGGTCGGCTGTTTCCAATACAAATCCATCCGACCTGTCCGCTATGATAAAACTATTATGATAAAAAAATGATTTGTTTTCGTAGCCACCGCAAGCATCCTGTCCATGTTTTTCGAGTAATTCCGTAATAAGAATTAATGCTTCTTTTGCAGTTTTGCATCTTTCCAATGCTAGGCGGAGTAGGTCCATCCCGGTGAGACCGTCGTTTTTCTTCTTGATTTTGAGTTTTGTGAAGACCGCTTCATTTCCGATGGCAAGTCCGTATTCATTGACTCCCATTTCAGCCCCCCACATTTGAAACGGTTTGGAAAGAAATACTTCATTTGTGATTTCTGTTTGCGGTATGGAAATGAATGTACATTGAACCGAACTCCCCTTTTTGTGATTTTGTTTGGGGATGTGAAGGATCAATTGCGCTTCATTCGGTTCCCTATCCGAGTTTTTTGCAAAAATTCTTTTTTCCGTTCCGGTAAATAATTCGGTTGCAAGAGAAGTGTCACACATTCATCGAATGTTATTTGTTTTTAAAAAATGACAAGATCATTTCCGTTATTTTTGACTTGAAAATAGGGATATGGATCAATTGAGAAATCATAACATTATATGTTCAATCAAATCGAATCTTTTTACAGAAACGGCCTTTCCGATTCGGAAATCTCTACTTTGAGAATGAAACACGGATTCAACGAGCTCTCGGACTCCAAAAGGAAAAACGGTTTATTTCATCTTTTGGCGGTTCTCGGGGAACCGATGATATTTTTGCTTCTGGCAATCGGTCTCGTTTACTTTCTGATAGGTGATTCCGGAGAAGCGATTTTACTTTTGTGTTCGGTAGTGGTAATCATAACGATCACGATTTATCAGGAAACGAGAACGGAAAATGCATTGAACGCGTTGAAGAATTTGGCGAGCCCTAGAACAAATGTGATACGGGGCGGGGTCGTTAAACGTGTGGACGGACGTATTTTATTACCCGGAGACATTATTATCTTAAATGAGGGAGACCGGATTCCTGCGGATTCCAAAATTTTACTTTCCAACCACCTAACAATTGATGAATCGCTTTTGACCGGAGAATCCGCAGTCGTTTGGAAGGAGAAGGGAGATTTTATTTTCAGCGGTTCTTTGGCAGTATCCGGAAATGGAATCGGCATTGTGGAAAAAATCGGTGATAAAACGGAAATAGGCAAAATCGGAAAAACGATCGGAGAAGAGAAAACCGAAAAAACCATTCTTGAAAAGGAAGTAGGTGTTTTGGTCAGAAGGATATTTCTTCTGGCAGTGATTCTCTGTTTGGTGCTCGCCGCCTATTTCGGATTTTTGCAGGGCAAATGGATGGAGGGAATTCTTTCCGGTTTGACTCTTGCCATTGCATTGGTTCCGGAAGAACTTCCTTTGGTATTGACTATATTTTTTGCATTCGGTGCATTCCGATTGAGTCAGAAAAAAGTACTTACTCGAAAGTCTTCCATTATTGAGACGTTAGGTGCCGCTACTATTCTATGTACTGACAAAACGGGAACCATCACTCAAAATAAAATGACGATCAAATGTCTGGCTCGCGAAAACGGAGAAGTTTTTTATTCGGATAAAGGTTCCGAAGTTCCCGAAGGATTTTACGATTTAATCAGGTACGGAAATTTTGCGTGCAAGAAAGATCCTTTCGATCCTATGGAAAAAGCTTTTTTGAAAATGGCGGATTCCTATCCCGGAAAATTTTTATATGCCAATGGAAATTTAATCAAAGAGTATCCTCTCTCCTCCGGTTTTTTTGCGATGACCCAAGTTTGGCAAACGGATGGATCAAAAGATTATATCATCGCGAGCAAAGGTGCTCCGGAAGCAGTTTCTATTCTTTGCGGTATGGATATTCCTCGTACGAACGAAATCCTGGAGTCCGTCAAAAAATTTGCAAGTGAAGGCTATCGAGTGTTAGCTGTTGCTAAGGGAGTTTTTTCGGGAGACCGACTTCCGGAATCTCAAAATGAATTCACATTCGAATGGGTCGGACTTGTAGGATTCGAAGATCCTATCCGTGATTCTATTCCCGATGCCGTTCGTATGGCTAAGGAAGCAGGGATCAAAGTCATCATGATCACTGGCGACTCAGGAGAGACTGCAAAAAGCATCGCAAGGCAAATCGGATTGGAATCTCCCGACTTTGTCATCACCGGTGCAGAAATAAAAAAAATGGACGAGGCTCTTTTTCAAGAGAAAATCCTTAGAACCAATATATTTTCCAGAGTCACTCCGGAAGACAAATGGAGAATCGTTCGTGCCCTTCGTGCACAAGGTGAAATTGTCGCTATGACCGGAGACGGCGTGAATGACGCTCCTGCATTGAAAGTTGCACATATAGGAGTGGCAATGGGAGAGAGAGGAACGGATGTAGCCCGCGAAGCTTCCGACATAGTTTTGTTAGACGATTCTTTTTCTTCCATACTGAATGCGGTTGCCGAAGGAAGAAAGATCTACGACAATATCAAAAAAGCTTTGGCGTATATCATCGGAGTTCACATCCCGATTGTAGGAGCTTCGTTTTTGCCGGTATTTTTCCAATGGCCGAGTATGATCTTGTCCGCAGTACATATCGTATTTTTGGAACTTGTGATCGATCCTACCTGCACTCTTGTTTTTGAGAAAGAAGAAGCTGAAAAAGATTTATTGGAAAGAAAACCGAGGGATCTATCCGTTCCTTTGCTCAATAAAAATCTATTTATCATCTCCTTTTTACAAGGACTACTATCTTTACTTGCTGTAATCTCTGTTTATTGGATCGTGATTGCCCGCGACGGAGTCGCTCAAAATCAGAAGGCAAGTACGGCTGCTTTCGTAACATTGGTATTCTCTAATTTGCTTTTGATACTCATCAATAGAAACTGGACCGAAACTGTTTGGGAATCTTTTCGAAAAAAGAACCGTGCCTTACCGTATGTTGTCATCGGGACATTGGTTATACTCCTTAGTGCTTTGTATATTCCCTGGTTGCGAGCATTGTTCCATTTTGTACCGATAGGATGGGTCGATTTATTAATTTGCTTTTCCGTTTCTTTTTTCAGTGTAATATGGTTTGAAATCGGAAAGATATTATTTAGAAATAAGAATTGAAAAATCCAAGATTTCCTCTGCAATAGTCGTTCAATGAAACCGATACATTTAAGAAATGAGTCCTGCCGATGATTGAACTTTTTTTTCCGAAAAAACATTCCGCGCTTTGTTTGAATTCCGCATTTTTCGGTTTTTTCGCACATACGGGATTTGTAAGAGGATTGCAGGAAATAGGATTCCAGCCTTCGGTCATCACAGGTTCCAGCGCCGGTGCATTGATCGGAGCTCTGTTTGCATCCGGTGCGGATATGAAAGAAGTCCAAATGATGATTTTGGGTTTGAAAAAGTCGGACTTTTGGGAAGGCAATTCCTTCACTCAAATCGGTAGATTGATTAAAAAAGGATTCAAAGGATACAGCGGGATTCTTACCGGCAAGTCCACAAGAAAATTATTATATCCTTATTTAGGAACGAAAAACTTTTCGGACCTTCCGATCAGATTGGGTATCGCAGTATCAAATTTAACGAAAGCTAAAAGACAACTGGTCGTGGAAGGAAACGTCTTGGATGCGGTAATGGCATCCATCGCATTTCCTTTCTTATACGAAGTTCAAAACGTAAAAGGAGATGAGTTTTTGGACGGAGGAATAGGGGATGGGGAACCTATCAAAGAACTGATATTGGACCCAAGCATAGACAGAATTATCATTCATCAAATCAATAATAATAAACCACTCGGTTCTTCCGTTATCAAACGGGCTTTGGATTCATCCTTTCAAATCATAGATTCTGAAAATGAAGAATTGAAAACTTTGTTGGCGGAAGCCAGAGGAAAAAAATTGGTTCGTTTGGTAACCAACACTCCGTTTTTGTCGCCTGGTGATTTCTCCCAAGGGAAGTTCGCTTTGGCGGAAGGGTTAGGTACCGCTTATAAAAATAAGGACCAAATCTTGGGCCAGTTTGTACTTCCTGGTTTTCCATTTTAAAGTTTCTCTTTTTCTTTTTTGTAATTTATATTTTTACTTTCTGAATATAAAACTATACTAATTTGGTATTTCGCTTTATGGAAAGGAAATCCGTAAATTATCCAAATTTATCCGCATTTTGTCCTACTGGTTTTTATTTATACTCTAGCAGTGATTATGATTTTCATTGCGGACTCTAATGCATAGAGTTATCAAGTGATTGATAAGTTTGTTAAGTCTCATTTGAATTGCTTTTTCGATCGATTAGGGTTTTGCTAGGCTCTTATCTTTTTGGAGCATTTAATAAACATTATGTGTAGTTTTTTTAAAAATATAAATAAATTAAGAAATATTTTGTGAAGATTCCTAATTTTGTCTAAGTAAGATTCACTTAATTTGTGATAAGACTTATTTAGGAAACATAAAAATCATTTCTTTATGAGTCATTTGGTGGCACATCGTAAACTTAAGATATTTAATTTAGAGGATATGGGTGCGTCACCGAACGAAGATTTTTCAATTTGTATTTTTGAAAATCCGTCTGCAGAAAATTTCAAATGGACTGCCTTAAGCACTCATAACTTTTCCACTTTGATTTTTATTACAAAGGGAGAGGCAAAGATTGAAATAGATTCGCGTATTTATATGATTACGGAACAAAATTTATTTTACCTGCCTCCTTATCTTCCTCATAGATGCGAGTGGAATAAAATTACACAAGGAGTGTCTATCAGGTTTCACGAATCTTTTTTATTCGGCTCGGGGAAGGTAGGTTCTTTTTACAAATATCCTACCTTTTTCAGAACAAAGACTCCGGTAATCTTAAATATCAAAGATTGTCCTTCCATTCAAAATAGTTTTCATTTTCTGAAAGAAGAATGGAGTTTGGGGTCAAAGCTGGAGAAGGCTATTATCAGAAATTTCACGGAACTGATATTATTATTCGCCGGTCGTTGCAATGTATTGCCGTTCGAGGAGTTACCGACTAAGGTGAATCGAATCGTTTACGATTTCATTTCTCTTTTGCAGGGCTCTCAAGGTGAGATTCGTTCCGTGCAATATTATGCATCGAAACTAGGTGTAACTCCGGGACATTTAAATGACACAATTAAGGAAGTAACCGGTCGTTCCGCTTCGGATTTTATAAAGGAAAATGTAACCAGGGAAGCACGTAGGTTATTAGAATATACGGATGCTAGAATTTCGGATGTTGCCACACAATTAAACTTTCAGGATTCTGCTTATTTCACTCGATTTTTTAAAAAGGAAATCGGTATTACTCCTTCCGAGTTCCGACAAAAACAGAATCCGTAAATTATCCAATCTGATCCGTAATCTGTCCTGTCGTTTTTATTCTATTTAGTAGCAATCGTTAGTATTTTGATTGTAGGATGCAATATTATGTTTTACTGATGATGATGAAATGAAGGATTCTTTAGAATCGGAATTTAAACCATTGCTGAATGATTTATGTTTCCTTACTAGTTTGGAACATGTACTTGGTACTATACCTAAAGCCAGTTATGTGATATTCGATTCAAATCTGAAATGTAAAATCATAACCGGGAAAGATTTTCTTACTAGTGGGTTTGGCAATGAGGATCTGATAGATAAGGATATAGAAGAAATTCTCAAATTACCGCTTTTATCACTTTCCAATCTTGGTACTACTCCTTTTCGGAACGCATTGAGCGGTGTAAGTTATGAGGAGAATGCAGTTATAAAACAGGAACTGTATTCGTTTGGCATATCTCCTCTTTTATTCCCCTGTCAAGATAAGGACATTAAAAATCCGACTGATGGAGAAAGATATGTTCTGTTTTCCTGCTTTCACACACCGAACCATAAGCTAACAGAAACTAAACTGTACGATATTTTGGAAAAACAATCCAAGGTGATTGAATATGAAGAAGAATTGTTCCGGGAGATTACCGAGATTTTCAACTGGCGCAGGGAGATGGAAGGTAAGGGAAAACATAGAGTTTGGATGCGCAAGGCGCTACCGAATTTAAATACGAGCCTTATGCAAGGTTCCGGGTTAGGCGGTCTTGTTACATCCATGGGTGCAATGCTTCGGAAAGCGGAAAAATCCGAAACTCACGCAATGGTTCCTCTTCGACATTTGGAAATGGTAGAAGAGAATTTTAAGAGTACAAAAAAATTAGTAAAGTCCCTTGCCGATGCGCAAATTCTTTTCGAAGAAACAAGCTCTTCATCGGAAAAGGTGAATTTGCAGGATGTGATCGATCTGATTGAAGAAGAAAACCGCAGTTTGGCCGGAATGCTCTCGATCAAAAATCAGAATGTTGTGGTGTCCGTACTTAAAAATACAAAAGAATATTTTTTAAATATTCATAAAAATACTCTTAAAACAGCTGTTAGAGAAATATTCATCAATGCAATGAAATATTCTCCCGATGGGATCAGTATCATAGTTCTCTTTCTCATGTCGGAAGGCAAATTTATCATCAAGTTCATCAATCCTACGAACGATTTGAGTATTCAGTCTTTGAATTTTAAAGAAGCGGAAGATTTGGCATTATTTCAGCCTTTCTTTCGATTGAATAAAACTGTGGATGAAAGATATGAAAAGGAAGAATTCAGTTTGGGGCTTGGACTCGCAGTCGTTAAGAAAGTAATAGAAGATATGAAAGGTCATATTCATATCAACTCTATCCAATCTGGAATTTACAAAAATGTTCTACGTTCCGATAGCCAACACTCCCTTCTTTCGGAAATTTGCATCACTTTGGAATTTCCAATCATTTGATTTTTATTTGGAATTTATGATTATTTTTTTCTTACTCGGCAAATCATCCGTTAAAGAAACATTTAATATTTCTCTCGGATGAACTCCCAAAGCATTTGCGATTCTGAAAAGACTTTGAAGATTGGGAGCATTTCCCCCTGATTCTATCCTCTGATACGCCCTAACGCCCATTTCCAGGCCGGAAACTTCCTCTTGGGTCATCTTTTTTTCTAAACGTAAATCTTTGATACGCTTACAAACTTTCTCTTGAAATGTTACATAATCCATTGCTATATTCTAGAAAAAATTAGACAATTACGCCATGACGATAAGGATACGTCATAAAAGACGTCGACATAATTGGCATGTAAATTACGTTATGCTTTAACATAGAGTTATGATATGAGATTATTTGATTTATATTCCTTTGAATGGTTTGGATATTTTAGACGAATAAAAACGGAATCCTATGCAATAAAGATAACGAAGTTCTCTTTTATTTTAGTGGTTATCCTAGTTCAGTTTGGAGCCGGTCTGCTTGCTCTGGTTGGAATTCTGAATCCCGTTCCTGATACAGTGAATCCGTTCAGTCAAGATTTTGCTAAATCGGCTCTTTCTCTCCTGTCTTTAAACAGTTATCTTGTCAATAAATTGCGCGACCGGTTTTTTCAGTCTCTACATTACGATTTTGTGTAATATTAGGATTTTGGATTAATACTTGATTCTTTTATTAAATTATGTTACACTTGGCCCTCAGGAATTTCAATTCCGATTCGTCTAAAACAATCAAAAGAAGATACAATTTGTACGCATGAATATAAATACATGGGATTCCGAAATAGCTCCATACTTAGAATTAGTACTTAGTTCGCTACCGTACGGAAATTATGCCATTTTAGACGAAGATTTGAGATTCCTTCTTATTACCGGAAAGGATTATTCGGAAAGAGGTTATCATTCCGATGCATTCGTCGGTAAAACTCTTTCCGAAGTTCCGGAAAGTTACAAGAATCATTGGGAGGCTCATTGCAAGAACGCTTTGAACGGTATTGTGTTTCAAGATGAATATCGAGTGGATGATGAAACTTACTATGTTAAGATTGCACCGATTCGTTTTCCGAACTCGGAACGATTATTTGTTTTGTTTTCGGGTTTGAACATCACCAAATACAAAGGAATTGAAAAACAGATGTTTGATATTCTGGAGAAGCAAGGTACTCTCATCGAATATGAAGAAAATTTACATAAAGAAATCATTCAAATTTTCAATTGGCGGCAAGAGATCGGAGGAAAGGGAGGAAATAAACAATGGATGGAACAAGCTCTTCCCAATCTGAATACTTCTTTGATGCAAGGTTCCGGTTTAGGTGCTTTGGTCACTTCGATCGGAGCTATGCTTAGGAAAGCTAAAAAAGAAGAAAAGACCGCAACCGTTCCGCTGACTCATTTGGAAATGGTAGAGGATAACTTTAAAAGTACTAAAAAGCTGGTGGAAACTCTCGCCAAAGCTCAGTTAGTTTTTGAAGAGACTAAATCCGCTCAGGAAAAAAAATCCTTAAAAGAAGTGATTCTGTTTTTCGAGGAAGAACAAAAGAACTTAGAACCAATGCTTGCCATTAAAAAACAGGATTTGATCGTATCCACTCTCAAAAATGCGGATTCATCCTATGTTCTGATCAATGAACACGCTCTTCGAAGCGTAGTTAGGGAAGTTCTGATCAATGCTATGAAGTATTCTACCGACAAATCAACGATTGTCGTTCTTTTTATGCGTTCCGAAGGTCATTTCATCATCAAGGTAATGAATCCTCCCGCTTATCCCGCCATTCAAAATTTGGATTATAAAAAATCGGAAGAAGTTGTTTTATTTCAACCTTTCTATCGATTGAGCCGGGCAGTGGATGAACGTTATGATGCCGAAGAATTTGGTCTTGGTTTGGGACTTGCTATCGTGAAAAAAGTCATCGAAGATATGAAGGCCAAAGTGTATTTTAATGTGATTCAATCCAATATCTATTCCAATGTAGGATCGGAAGTTTGTATTTCTTTGGAGTTTCCCATTGTTGAGAAGTAAATTCATGAGTTTCGCAAAGATGATTGCTTTCCATTTCGATATCGATAAGAATAGGAAGCGAAAGTATTTATTTTGAATAATTATGTCACAAGTTGGTAAAGAATGAGTGCATCTGATTTTGATATGGATCGTCTTAGCGACGATCAGGATGATTTTGATGACGATGAAGATACGTTAGACGGTAGATTTCTTATTTTTTCGTTAGGCGAAAGAAATTATGGAATCGAAATCAAATATATTACTGAGATCGTCGGTTTGCAGACTATAACCGAAATCCCGGATATGCCTAGTTATATTAAGGGTGTAATCAATCTTCGTGGCAAAGTAGTCGCTTTGATTGATGTGCGTAACCGTTTCAAGATGACGGAAATCGGTTATACGGAAAAGACTTGTGTGGTTATTTTGAATATTCACGGTCAATTGGTCGGTTTGATTGTGGATACGGTCAGAGAAGTAATCAAAATCAACGCCAACCAAATGGAAGAGGCTCCTCGTTTCAGTGAAACGGAAGGCAGTCGTTTTATCAAGGCTCTTGCCAAAGTGAAGAATGATGTCAAAATCCTTCTGAATACTGACAGGATCATCAAAGAAGAAGATGCTAACGCATTGGAAACGGTTTTATCAAATTAAAGTATAGGTGATAGGAAATGAAAAATAGCAAATCCATGAGTGTAAAAACTAAACTAATTTTAGGATTCGCATTACTAATCGTATTTCTCGGTATCGGTGTATCTTCCGGAATGTATTCGCTCAATGTTTTTAACGGAAAGCTCACTGAAATCGTAGAGGTTTACAGCAGAAAAGTAGAACTTTCCTTAAATCTTCGCACAGCAGCTGTTTGGTTAAACCGTAACGAAAGAAACCTGATTTTGGAACTGGAAGATGCCAAGATGGCTAAACTTGCAGGAATGCGAAGAGATAAAGTTGCGGAATGGGAAGAGCTTATTAAAAAGCTGGAAGCTGTTTCCAACGAGCAGGATATGAAGCTTTTGAATGACCTAAAAGCGATTTATGCTGAGTATTCCAAAGAGGCAAATACGCTTGTTTCTTTGGCTTTGCAGAATAAAAACACGGAAGCCCGCTTAATGGGAAATGCTGTGACCAGACCTCTTGCCGATAGATTGGAGAAAACGGCAGACCAGGTAGTTGCTTTTGCATCGGATGAAATGGATCGGGTAAATAGAGAAACAAACGAATATTACAGTACAACATCACTCTTTCTGCTTTCTTTGTTCATCATTTCAGTCGTTGTAAGTGTTGGTATGGCAACTTGGATTATTTTGAATATTACAAAAGCCTTAAATTCCGCAGTGGAAATTGCAGCTTCCGTTTCGAGTGCAGCACAACAAGTTTCCTCTACGTCTTATTCTTTGAGCCAAGGGGCAAGTGAACAAGCGGCTTCCATCGAAGAAACCACTGCATCAATCGAAGAGATGTCTTCTTCCGTAACTCAGAATTCGGAATCCGCTTTGGAAACAAATAGGATCGCTTCCTCTTCTGCAAAAGAAGCTATCATCGGTCAGGATTCCGTTTTAAAAACTCTGGAAGCTATGAAAAATATTTCTTCCAAAATCAAAATCATAGAAGAAATTGCCTATCAAACCAACTTACTTGCATTAAACGCCGCAATTGAAGCAGCTCGTGCCGGTAAACATGGGAAAGGATTCGCTGTCGTTGCAGATGAAGTGAGAAAACTGGCGGAAAGAAGTCAGGTGGCTGCGCAGGAAATCAATCAACTTTCCACCAATAGTGTTTCTCTTGCGGAAGAAGCCGGAAGAGTGATCGCAGAGATCGTACCTAGTATCAAAAAAACAGCGGAACTCGTTTCCGGCATTGCAGATGCATCCAGCGAACAATCTTCCGGGATCACTCAGATTTCTTTGGCGATGACTCAAATGGATCAAACGACACAATTGTCCGCTTCCTCTTCGGAAGAACTTGCGGCTACTTCCAACGAATTGAAAGAACAAGCAAGCCACTTACTTACGATTATGGGAACATTGGTTACCATTGACGAAAGTAAACTCTTGGCTAGTCACAAAAAACATTCTCAAATTTCAAATCCTAACGAGTTGAAAAACATTGCTTTGGAATTCGGAAAGACTACCAAAGCCGGATATTTGCTCGGCAATCAACAATCAAATTCCGGTAACGGGCAACAGTCGAAGTCGCAAGCTGCTAGCTCGGATGCCAGCGGTTCTGCGGAAAGGTTTTAATTTGAGAGTATGAGTAGAGAACAGCTCTTACTCGATTTTATTCCGGAAGCATTCGATCTTATCCAAGATTCCGAAACGGCAATCTTGGAGATTGAAGAGTTATGGGATAACGGTGGTTCTTATAATGAAGAGCTTATCAATAATTTATTCCGATACTTTCATACTTTAAAAGGTTCTGCCGGTTTATTAAAATTAGAAACGATTGTTCAGGTGACTCATGAAGCCGAGACACTTCTTGATATTTTAAGAAAGGAAGCGATTCTTCCCAGTGCGCATACTTGTCAGATTCTAATCAACACTTGTGATCAATTACGGAAACTATTTCAGGTAGTTGAAGCTACCAAAGCAAACCCCGATTTGGAAGAAGAATCCCTAACGTTGATTGAAGCTTTGCAAGGCGAAATCAAATCACTTGGCAAAACGAAAACAGGATCAAAGCAAAAAAATACTTATGAGATTTTCGATTCTACGGAAGATAAAAAGTCTTATGAGATTTTTAATGATCCCGCTCCCAAGGTAATTGTAAAAGCTAGTTATGAAATTTTTGAAGATTCGCCAGTTGCAAAAAACGAAACGACTCAAAAAATACAGGTACAGCCGGAAAGAGAAAATTTAACCGGTGTTCGTTCCAGTCTTCTGAAAAAAGAAATTAAAGTCTCCAATGAAAAGTTGGATGCTTTGATGGATCTTATGGGCGAATTGGTGATTGCCGAGTCGAATGTAACACAACATGCGGTTGTAAAGCGGCTGAAAAATGACGACTTCCATCTGTCATTGAACCGACTCAGGAAAATAGTTGCCGATCTTCAGGAAGTTGCATTTTCCACAAGAATGATTCCTATATCGGGAGTTTTTCAACGTATGTCCCGATTGATTCGAGATTTGCAGAAAAAATCCATGAAAAAGGTCAGCTTGTATATATCAGGCGAAGACACTGAAATCGACAAGTCCATCGTCGATTTGATCGCAGATCCTATTATTCATATATTACGCAATTCGATTGATCATGGAATAGAATCACCTGACGATCGTTTGGCTGTTATGAAATCGGAAGAAGGAAACATCTACCTCAGTGCCAAACAATCCGTAAACGAAGTTTGGATCATGATCCGGGACGATGGAAAGGGGCTGGATAGAGATAGAATTATTGCGAAAGCAATCGAAAATGGTATTTTAACTACCGATCCGAACCTACTCACCGATAAGGAAGTTTTTCAGCTTATCTTTGCGCCTGGTTTATCCACTGCCAAAGAAGTGACTGATCTTTCCGGACGAGGAGTCGGGATGGATATCGTAAAACAGAATATCGAAAAGTTAGGCGGAAAGATCGATATTCATTCCAAACAAGGATTAGGTACGACATTTATACTACGCATTCCTCTTACTCTTGGAATTATGGAAGGGACTGTTGTCCGTATCGGAGACAAATACTTTACTATCCAGACGATTGAGCTGCGTGAATTTGTCAGTTTGTCCAATAAAGAGAAGATTCGTTTGGATGAAGGTCAGATGGTGATTGATGTCAGAGGAAAATTCATTCCTGTTTTCGATATGAATCAAGTATTGAATCATCGAATTCCTTTGGAATACGACGGAACGGATTTGTTAACGGTAATCATCGAACATGAAGGCAGTCTATTCGGCATTCAAGTGGATGAAATAATAGGAAATTATAATGTTGTAATTAAGCCTTTGCATGGTCTTATGGAGAATGCAGCAGGTGTTAGTGGTTTTACGATTCTGGGAAGTGGGAATGTGAGTTTGATTCTGGATGTTAAATCAATCTATACCAAGTTGCATGATGTTGTTCGATGATAAGGGTATTAATAGTCGATGATCAGTCTTTGGTTCGGAATGTATTAGAAGAAGAACTGAATAAACATTCTGAAATCAAAGTGGTAGGTAAGGCTTCAAATGCCGTCGAGGCAAAAAATCTTCTCCCCGGATTAAAGCCTGATTTGATCAGTCTTGATGTGGAAATGCCCGGAATGAGCGGACTTGATTTTTTGGACTGGCTGTTTGCCAATTTCCCCACACCCGTAATCATGTTAAGCTCCTATACCGAGGCGGGAGCTCAAACCACTGCGAAAGCTTTGCAAAAAGGTGCGAGTGACTTTGTACATAAGCCTAACGGAACGGAAGAAGATTTTTTACGTATGTTAAACGAACTTACTTATAAAATCAAAAAAATAGGTTCCAGTTCCATCGCACAACTCAGAAGTCCTTTCTCTGAAAAACGAATTACTACAAATGAATCGAAAGCCAGCCAAATCAAACTCATTGCCATAGGCGCCTCAACGGGAGGAACGCAAGCGATCGATTTTATTTTGAATCAATTACCGAACTTCCTTCCTCCGATTGTTATGGTTCAACATATGCCTGAACATTTTACAACTTTATTTGCAAATAGACTCGCACAGACAAGCGGTTTAAATGTAAAAGAAGCAGCCAATGGGGATCTTTTGGAAGACGGCGCCGCCTATCTTGCACCAGGTGATCATCATTTGCTTGTTCGTAAACTCGCGGGAAAAATGTATTTGGAAGTGGAAAAGTTCGATAAAGTTTCAGGGCATAGACCTTCCGTCGATGTGTTATTCGATTCCATCGCAAGAGCGGGTCTTGCATCAAAGAGTCTTGGGATTTTACTTACAGGAATGGGAAGGGACGGAGCGAACGGTCTTCTTGCCATGAAGGAAAAAGGAGCAAGAACCATCGGTCAAGATGCAAGTTCTTCAGTGGTTTACGGTATGCCGAGAGAAGCATTCGAATTGGGTGCTGTGGAAAAACAAACGAGTTTGAACGATATACCAAGCGAAATTTTAACAATGATTAGATTCAAATAAGAGGATATATGTCAAAAAAAATATTAATCTGCGATGATGCGCCGACAGCACTTAAACTAATGGAAATGGTTTTGGCTGATGAGGGTTATGAAATACATAAGGCTGAAAATGCCGAACAAGCTATGACTCTGATTGAACAGAAAGGTCCGTTTGACGGAGGTGTTTATGATGTGAATATGCCGGGAAAAAACGGGATCGAACTTACCAAAGACACTCTTGCGCATGCCAATGGAAAAAATATGAAGATCCTGATTGTTTCTACGGAATCAAGCGATCATTTACGACAAGCGGGCAAAGATGCCGGAGTGAAAGCTTGGATCGTGAAACCTTTTGAAGATGAAGATTTGATTGAGGTTTTAGGTAAGATCCTAGTCTAAATTAAACCCGGAGGCAAAACATTTGGGCGGAAATGGAAAAAAAATCCTCTTTGTCGATGACGACGAATCAAGTATTGATTTGATCCGATCGACTTTATTCGGATCCGATATTCCTGTCGAATTTGTTCCGAATGGAGTTAGTGCATTAGAAAAACTAAGGCATGATTTTTTTTCCGTAGTCGTAATCAAGTTGAACATTTCCGGATCGGAGAATCTGGATTTGATCAATCGCTTGAATGCTCTTTCCGGTAATCATATAATTCTTGTTAGCTTTATGCCTGGCGAAATTAATGCTGCTATCGATCTATTGCAATCCGGAGTTTATGATTATATCCAAAAACCGTATGGTTCTATAGAGTTTATTCATCGTATCCGAAAGGCAATTGAAGCTTCCGAGTTCCGATCCATTAAAAATAAATCGAAAACGGAAAAACAGAAACAAGCGCGAAAACATTCGGATTTGAATATAAGGAAGGAAAAAATCATCAACGGATCATCCGATGATTTTTCTGATGATCAGTTGATAGGAAACATCCGCACGTCTCTTAGTCAGGGGGCGGGATTCGGTGCTCTGGTAAGTCTGATTAAAAGGATAGAGAAAAAAGCAAAACGGGAAGGGGACGATTATATTATCGATTCCTCTTTGATGGAATCTTTGTTTGAAAACGGACAAGCTGCAAAACGTGTGATCAACTTGTTTGAAGAGATGGAAAACATAAGATCAAATGACCTATCCGAAGAACTTCTTTCCTTGTCCGATTTATATCAAACTCTTGAAGGGATTTTAGAATCGCAACGTGAGTTGATAGATCTTCAAAATCATTCGGTGGTCCTTGGAAAAAATGTAATCGAAGAACAGAATGTATTTATCAGCGGAGAGCCGGGATACTTGCGAAAAGCATTCGAAGAATTATTATTAAACGCACTTAAATTTTCCATACCAAACGCGAGGATTTATATCAATTTGAGCAAATCTCCCAAATCGATGAAGATTGATTTTCTGAATCCTCCGAACCTGGATCAGTACGGAAATTACGGTATTCCTGAGTCCTGTGAAAGTTTGATTTTTGAACCTTTTTTTCGTATGTCCAAATTAGTTTATGAAAGATACCCGACTCTTGATTTCGGTTTGGGTCTAACCTATGTTGATAAAGTAATCCGAAAGCACAATGGGCAAATCAGATCCTACTTGGCGAAAAACCAATTGGATGATTTAGACGCGTCCGATTTTGTGCACTTTGAAGTGGATATTCCTACAGTTGTGCTGGTTTAAAAGGTGAAAATGGTTGATTTTTTCACCATTCTTTCCCTGACTTTGGATTCGAAATGTAATTCTTGTGTTTGAACTTCCATCACCAAATTAGGCTGGATTTTAGTGATGAAAACGTCGTATGAATCTGTATGGAAGCTGAGTTTACGGTATTGGTCTCCGCCGATATCTTGGCTTAGGATAGGTATTTTTTCAGTTGATAAAAATTCTTTTACAAATTGAATGTTTTTTTCGCCGGCCTTGTTTGTTGTTAAACGACTTGATTGACTGCCGCCGAAGATTTTTGCTTTCAATTGAGTTCTTGGAATTCCATGTTTAACAAATTCATTGATCATAAGTTCCATAGAAGTGATTCCATACCGAAGACTTTGTTTTTCCTCTTTGGCGTCGAGAGTGCCGGGAAGCAAAATATGATTGATGGCGGAAAAACCGTTGTCGGTTTGAAAAAGACAAACGGAAACGCAAGAACCCAGAATCGTTCTGATTTCAAAATGACCCGATGTAAAAAAGGCTTCTCCGATATTCAGGTATACTTTTTGTTTCATAAACTTACAGATCTTAACTAATGAACCCTAACAGAAAGATACAAGTCCTAGTAATCGAAGATTCTAAAGCTGCTTACGGTTCGATACTCTCCAATCTTAAAGAAGGTGGTTGGGATGTCTATTCGGAAAGAGTGGAATGGAAAAAGGAATTGGAAGAAGCTCTTCCTAAGAGAAACTGGGACATCGTTATTTCCGATTATTATCTACCGGATTTCGATGGAAAAACTGCAATAGAATTGGTTCGGGAAAAATTTCCCGACCTACCTGTGATTTTAATTACCGAGTTCATCGGAGAAGAAATGGCTACCGAGATGTTTCGCATCGGTGCCAGCGATTTTATACCAAAATCAAGAATAGAAAAACTAACATATGTCGTAGCGAGGGAATTCGAAAGCCATCAAGCCAAAAGACAACAAAAAAAAGCATGGGAAATGTTAGTGCATGGAGAAGAGATGCTTACCCGTTCTCAAGCTCTCGCCAAACTCGGACATTTCGAAATACTATATCCCGAACGTAGGATCTTATGGTCTTTGGAAACCTATAAGATATTAGGTTATCCTTACGGAGAGATGCCTTCGGAGGAAAAGTTCTTCAATCGTGTGCACGAGGCGGATCGGGCCAATCTGGAAAACCTTTGGGAAAATGCACGAACGGAAGATAAACAATTCGATATCGAATTACGGTTGAGGTTGCCCAGCTCTTCCAAATTTGTCCGATTGACTTTGGAATGTGAGCACCTATCCAATGGTAAATCGAGATATTTCGGAACTTTGCATGATACTTCCAGTTATAATTCCTTGGAATCCGCAATCCGTCATAATGCGCAATTATTCAAAGGCATTTTCAATAACTCTTCTCAAATCATCATCTTACTCGATTTAGAGGGTCACATCCTTAAAATGAACCGCACATCGGTTGCACTTCTCGAAAGAGAAGAAAGGGACATTCAGGGTTTACATATTATTTCCTCTTTGTTTTCTCAGTCGCTTTCCGAAGTGAAACGAATTCTTGATCAAGGAATTGTTCGCGCAACAAAAATGGAATCAACCGAGGTGTTCGCAACTTATACGGCACCTTCCGGAAGAGTTATATTTTTGGATTGTGATATTTCCACCGTAGCCGATCCGTCAGGCGAAGTCATGTATCTTGTTTTTGAAGGAAAAGATATTACGGAAAAGATCGAATTGGAAAGAGCTTACGGTCAAGCTCAGAAAATGGAAGCGTTGGGAACCTTTGCCGGCGGAATTGCACACGACTTCAACAATTTACTAACACCTATGTTTAACTTTGTCAGTTTTCTGCTTTCCGATTGGGAAGTTTTACGTTCCGATCCGGACAAAAAGAAAACCTTTTTCGCGTTAGATGGTATGATGAAGGCCTTGGAACGTGCAAAGTCTTTGACAGGTCAGATTCTTGATTTTTCAAAAAAAGATGCGGTGACTCTTACGAATATAGATTTGCACGCTTCGTTGGAAAGTATTCTGAATGAACTTCAAAAAGGAAAACCTTTCTTTGGTAAACTGATTATAGATTTCGATCCAGGCAAAGCACAGATACAAGCGGATTCAACTTACTTATATCAAATTTTTTCCAATCTATATGAGAATGCTTTGTTTGCTATTGCCGAAGTTGAAAATCCTAAAATCTCTCTTATAACCAGAAGGATTTGGATCGGAGAATCTCATTTACGTAATTATCCTTTTTTAAAACAGACTTATTATTGGGAGGTTGAATTCACGGACAATGGTTCCGGAATTCCTCCGGAAGTAATGAGCCGGATATTTGAACCGTTTTTCACTACGAAAGGTAGGAAGGGAACAGGTCTGGGACTTCCTATCATCTATGGGATCATGAGACGTATGGGCGGACTTATCACGGTGAAATCGGATCCGGGAAGTCGTACTTCTTTCTACTGCTATTTTCCTGCTTGGGATGTATTAGAATAGAATCCTAGTTGGCAAGTTTCTAAAAGAATGTTATCATTGTTAAAGAGCATTCATGATATCACTCGGGTTTATAAAATGAAATTTTGGATGTTTGTAAATAGAACAGCCGTTTATAAATTTGCATTGCAATTGGTTTTTGCTCTGTTTTTACTCTTAAGTTTCGGAGTTGCTTGGAAAATATATACGATCCAAGCGGATGAAAAAGCAACCATCGCCAAACTCAGCTGGTCTCAAAATCTGGAAGATTATCTTTCCGCGCTAAAAGATGCAGAAACAAGTCAAAGAGGATACCTACTAACAGGCGATAGAGATTTTTTAGAGCCTTATTTTTATGCTATTTCCCAATTTCCTATTTTGGAAAAAGTTTTATTGGAACAAGCCGAAGAAAAATATAAAAAGGATCTGAGTTTGATTTTCGGTTTTTCGCTTAGGAAAAGAACCGAAATTCAAAATCGAATCGCCGAATTTGATCTTGGTCGTAAGGATTTGGCTTTTAACGCCGTTCGTTCGAAAGTAGGCAAAAATCTAATGGATGAAATTCGCATTAGAATTGCCAAACTCAGAAAAGACAAATCAATCGCTGAAAAGGCAGAGAGACTGCAAAAAGAAAAAGAAAATACCGCATTATTTACTTTTTGTCTGATCGGCTTTGTCGTGATATCCGGTCTTATCGTTTGGATGATTTTATTGATTTCCCGAAATGCCAAAGTCGAATCGGAAAGAAATGAGATCAATTCCCGTTTTCTGGAAATTGATGATTTGTATCAAAATTCTCCGGTAGGATTTCATTCCCTTGATAGTGATGGCAAGTTTTTGAAGATGAACGATACCGCCTTGCGTTGGTTAGGATATACGAGAGAAGAAGTCATTGGCAAAAAATCCGTTTTTGATGTTCTTGCGAAAGGTAGCGATGAGATTTTTAGAAAAGAGTTTCCTGCTTTTAAAGAAAGAGGACATATCAATGAGATTAAAGTTCAATTTGTAAAGAGAAACGGTGAGATCATGGATATTATATTATCCGCAACTGCGATCAAAGATGCCGAAGGTAAAATGCTTTTGAGCCGTTCCTCATTTATCGATAATACGAAATCATCGGAATACGAAAGAGAGTTGGTCAAAGCAAAGAAGAAAGCGGAAGAGGCAAGCCAGGCCAAATCCGAATTTTTATCCAGCATGAGTCATGAATTGAGAACCCCACTTAATGCTGTGATCGGGCTTACCATTCTATTATTGGAAGAAAATCCGAAACCGGAACAAATTGAAAATCTAAATAATCTCAAGTTTTCCAGTGAGACATTATTGTCTTTGATCAATGATATTCTTGATTTTAGTAAAATTGAAGAGAGAAGAATCAGTCTTGAATCGATAGTTTTCAGAATTGATTCTCTCCTCGGTTCCGTTTTCAAATCTTTCGATCTAAAGGCTAAGGAAAAATTGCTCAAACTTGTTACGCATGTGGACGCAAATTTCCCAAGTACTGTCAAAGCTGATCCCACTCGATTGCTTCAGATTCTGAACAATCTATTGTCCAATGCGATTAAATTTACCCGTGAGGGAGAAATTTCCGTTAACGCGAAATTGATTTCTCAAACTGACACAAGTTATTTGATTCAGTTGCAGATTCAAGACACGGGAATCGGAATCCCCGAAGAAAAATTGCAATTGATTTTTGATAAATTCATGCAAGTGAGTGGCGATACAACCAGAAGATTCGGTGGGTCCGGACTCGGTCTTGCCATTTCGAAAGGGCTTTTGGATCTAATGGGTGGAACGATTGAAGTAAAAAGCTTGTTAGGTGTGGGAACAACATTTACAGTTACCTTACCTGTTGAAAAAACTTTGGAAACCATCGATACGGATGTGAATTTGGAACAGATAGATTATACTACCTTACGAGGATCCAGGATTCTGATTGCAGATGATATTCTGATTAATCGGGAAATTGTGGCTCGATTTTTAACCAAATGGGGTGTTGAAATCGGACACGCGGTGGATGGGATTGATGTATTGGATCAATTGAAGTTAAATCATTATGATGTGATTCTTATGGACTTACATATGCCCGATATGGACGGATATCAGGCAACTCAGGTGATTCGAAAGGGAGATATTGTTCCTGATAAAAAAGATATTCCTATCATCGCTTTGACGGCTTCCGCACAATTGGAGACTCAGGAAAAAATAAAAGAGGTCGGCATGAATGATTATATAGCAAAACCTTTTTTACCGAAAGAACTTTATACCAAACTAAAAATTCAGATTAGAAAAAACAATTCCTGATAATTTTATTATAAAATTCATTTTTTCGTAAGATTTAAGGCAAGTATCGTTATATCATCTTCGGCCCGTTTGAATTTTTGAAAACGCGAGACTTCGGATGTTATTTGATCGCATATCGTTTGCGGATCGAGATTTCCCATTTTTTGCAGTATATCTATCAGTCCTTCTTCACCAAATAGAGTTCCAGTGGTAGGGTTTCTCGATTCCAAAATTCCATCCGTATATAAAATCAAAGTTCCTGATTCAGGCAAAGGTATTATTACTTCTTTGATTTCCAGGGGGATGTATTCCGTGATTGCTCTACCTTGAGAGTATATGTATTCATAATCTCCGTTTGGTTGCAGCAAAATCAAAGGATGGTGTCCTGCATTTACAAATTTCAGAATCTTCTTTTCCGGATGGATGTAAACAAATACGGCTGTTAGAAAATTTCCGGAAAGACTTTCCAAAAGAGAAAGTCTTATTTTCTGGGCGGCTAATGCCGGTTCATCCAATTGGTCCGCCCAGATCTGAAGCGAAACTTTTGTCATACTTGCAATGATAGCGGCAGGAATTCCGTGGCCTGATACGTCACAGAGAAATAATCCGAAACAATCTTCTTTTTCAATGATCTGAACAAAATCTCCCCCGATCTCGGAAGTGGGCATATAACGGAATCCGAGAGGATATCCTTTGATGGAAGTTCGTGCCTTAGGAAGCAAATCCTTTTGCAATTGTCTGGCTACTTTCAATTGAATGTCAATCTCACGTTTGCTTTCGGTATCCTTTCGAAGTTGTCTCACCTTTACCATTAACGCAGTAGCAAGTAAAAAGATTTCCAGCGCAGATCCCAGTGGTAATGAATACATGGCAAACAAAGTGGGTTGGATCAAACCTTGTACCGTCAAAGTATTGACAGAGGCTCCTAATAGGACGGAAGCCAATGCGAAAAAGAATAAGTAATTTTCTATGTTTCTTTTGTTTTCAAGGAGAGAATAAAAAGATATAAATAGTCCGAGTAAAATCGGAGCCATTACGATCAAAACAGCGATATGAATATAACTCCTCAAATCTATGAAAAAAACGGAAAAGACCATAATAAAACTGATGATCACCAAAACTTTAATCAACTTATAAATATTAGGTGATTTTTTGGGAATATTCAAAAATTCGGATGTGAATAATAATCCGAAAATGCAGCTAAAATAGATAGCTATCGGGAAAAGATAGTTTTTCCAGATATGAGAGTCTCCTATTTCCACATACTGCATAAATCCCGTGGAATATAGATTGATCAGTAAAATGGTAGAAAGATAGAAAAAATAAAAATAGAACTGTTTATAACGTAAGGAATATGCCAAAAACAAGCTATAGACAAACATAAGACCACCTGCACCGAAATAGGCGGCAAAAAGAATATCATTCTTTTTGGAATAGTTTAGAAAGGAGCGAGTATCATACAGTGATACGAAATTGAAAATAGGATTTGCAGATTCAATTTTTATAAAAACCGTAATTTCCTGTCCGGGGGAAAGATCAATGGGAAATGCGGACAAGTGCGAATAGATTGGTTTGTCTTTCTGTAAAACCTGCTCGCCTGAGTTCATCCGTATCCATTTTCCATGATACGGATAATATAATTCAAAAAAATCCACCACAGGACTGGAAAAGATCAAATAAAAAGTATGAGGCAAAGTTCCTTTATAACTGAGATTGAGTTTGAACCAAACAGGCTTTGTTTCTTTAGAGAAAGAAACGGTTTTGCCCGGATTCTTTTGCCAAACAGTATCCGCTTTCCGTATATTTTCAAGAGAGGAATTTTCCTTCGGAGGGATAGTGTATTCCAGATATTCCCCGATATGGACGTATCTGCTTTCTTCATAGACTGAAATGGTTTCTCCGAGTGTAGGCAAGGAAGAGAGAAAATAAATAACTATGATTACAAAATTCGACTTACTTAAGTTAGATGGTATCGAGAGTAAATTTCCCATGTAAAATCAGTAAGAAGAGCCGGCTCCTCCCCCTCCCGAACTACCCCCTCCCCAGGAACCTCCGGATCCTCTGCTGGAATAACCGGAACTGGAACTACCCGAAGAAGATCTGGTTAATTTTGCGGTATGAACTTCTCTATTTTCGGTAAGCTTGCAATGCGCGCATTCATAATGATGAATTTCCAAACCACCCGAGTCGTAATCCGCTTTTCTTTTTACTGTAATGGAAATGCGGCGGAATGTTTGAAAATGACATTTTTTACAAGTCGAGGCTGGCGAACTTCCCGAATACTTTTCTTTGATATGGATATCGCACCCTTTGCAATGCCAAATATCATAATCAACGGAATAGATTTTTTCTTCACTAATTTCTCCCGCACTTAAATAGGCATTGTCTTTTGTTTCATTTAACTTTTGCATTTTTTGGGAACAGACAGGGCAGGTTCTGGGATTGTTTCTCAATCTGTTTTCTATTTTTCTATTTACGAAATACAAGATAAGTCCGATGGGAATCAGGTTCAATATGGAAAAGAAAGTGTCGGATTCCGAGAGTTCTGTCGGTAAAATACTGAAACCGGCGATTATTCCTGAAATCCAACTGAGGTATTTTCCAAAATACGAATATACTTTATAAATGGATTGGTTCCCGAAAGGGAGAATCGATAAGAATCCGCCAAACAAAAACCAAACGGCGATTGCCGCCAAAGATAGAAAAAAAACAACGAATTCTTTGAAACTTTGCTTTGGTTCGAATAACATTCGTTTAAAGATACCCATTCCGTTATGCTCTGCGGACATGTTAGTTTCCATAGTTTGAATGTAATGGGAGATAGGTTGGTCTATATAAGGAAAAATTTCTTCTTTTTCTTCCACTAGGTCAGACAAACCTATCTCAGGATTCTGAATTCCCCTTTGGATACCGCGGAGCCCCTTTACTATTCCTAAAGAAAAATTTTCTCCTTTAAATTCGGGGATTACCAATTCGTCCAATATCCTTTTGCATTTAATATCAGTTAGTATGGACTCCATTCCATATCCGGTTTCGATCTCAAGTCTTCTTTGGTCTACCACATGAAGAAATAAGACTCCGTTGTCTTTGCCCTTTTTGCCGATTCCCCAGGCTTCGAAGAGGGCAGTCGCGAATTCTTTCGGAGAATAATCACCTACACTTGGTAATACGACAATTGCGATCTCCGCCTGAGTTTCCGATTCCGTTCGAGAGATTCTCTCGTTCAGTTCCGAGATAGCACCGGAATCATTTAAATACCCTACTTGGTCCAAAACCCATCCGTTGGCAAGCCTCGGGTTGGGAAGTCTGGAAATTTGCTCTGCCAGTGAGTCCGCAAAAAGGGGGTGTGAGAACGCGACAAATATCAATACGGAACGAAAGAGATTCGAAAAACAAATACTCGACATTGTTCTTGGATGCTGTCCTGTTTCACTCCTATGGAAAGATTTTTTCCTGATTTTCTTTGATTTCTTTACAGTTTGAAAAATGATTTGATGGATTAGCAGTCTAATGCTTAGAGTGCTAATCAGAGGGCTACTTCCATGAAACAGTTTGATTCGATTGTGCAAGGGGCTTTGGACATCGCCCAAACCGAGGCGATCCGTAGAAAAAATCCGGAGATCACACCCGCACATTTAATTTGGGGATTTTTGTCCCACCCGAGCTCTCATTCGGGCAAAGCTTTGGCAAAACACAAAGCTGCAGTAGAGACCAGTTTGAATAAATTACCTAAGATTGCGGGAGAGGTAGGATTTGAAAACCTGCGAACTTCTCCTCAGCTTTCTCAATGGATGACAATGGCCGGTTCGCGAGCCGCCGAGAACGGTAGGGAAGAATTACGCGAAGCCGATTTTTTAAAATTTTTACCCAATATTTTACCTGAGTTGAAAATCGATTATAACGATTTGAATGTAAAGGAGACTGATGAAGAGTTTCCGAATTTTTTAATCAACCTCAACGAACAGGCGAAAGCTGGTAAATTGGATCCGGTAATCGGTCGTACCAAAGAAATCCGTTCTGTGATGGAGATTTTGGGAAGGCGATCAAAAAACAACCCGGTGTTAGTTGGTTCTGCCGGAGTAGGTAAAACTGCGATCGTAGAAGGACTTGCGGAACAAATCGTAAAGGGAAAGGTTCCCGATGTTCTTCGAGGGAAAACAGTGTATTCTCTGGATATGGGACAACTCATGGCCGGCACGAAGTACAGGGGAGATTTTGAAGAAAAACTGCAACATCTGCTTCGTTTCGTAAAATCCCAGGCCGGAGAAGCGATTTTGTTTATAGATGAAATCCATCAGCTGGTAGGTGCCGGTAGAACGGAAGGCGCGATGGATGCGGCAAATCTGCTCAAGCCTGCATTGGCTCGTGGCGACTTACATTGTATAGGTGCAACGACTCCGGAAGAATTTCAAAAATATATATTGGGAGATGCGGCGTTGGAACGTAGATTCCGTTCCGTACCTGTATCCGAACCGTCAAAAGAAGACGCGATAGAAATTTTGATGGGAATCCGGGATAAGTTTGAGATCCATCACGGAATCAAAATCTCTGATGATGCGATCTACGCTTCCGTGTTTTTATCAGACCAGTATTTGACGGATAAAAATCTTCCCGATAAGGCAATTGATCTTGTAGACGAAGCTGCTTCTGCATTGAAGTTATCTGCGGAAGCAATGCCTGCTCATTTGGCGGAGTTGGAAAGTGAGATTCGCTCCAAAAAGATATATGCCCAAGTAGAAAAGAAAAACGATGAAATCTTGAAAGAGATTGAGGAATTGGAAAAAAAATTCTCTCAGGAAAAATCGGTCTGGGAAAAAGAAGTAGGTGCCTTGAAACAAATGGCTTCCGTAAAAAATAAAATGGATCGTGTAAAGTTCGATTTGGAAGCGGCTCAGACCAGAGCTGACTATACGGAAGCTTCCCGATTGAAGTATGCCGTATTGCCCGAGTTAGAGAAGGAACTCGCAACTTTTCAGAACAATTGGATCTTGGGAAGATCGCATATAGGTTCCGTGATTTCCCGCCAAACAGGGATTCCTGTGGAGAAGATATTGAAAACCAAGCAGGAAAATATCCTGGAATTGGAAAATCATTTGAAATCCTCCGTTTTCGGGCAAGAGGAAGCTTTGAAAGAAATTGCCGAATCGCTTCTCACAAGTTATGCGGGGATTTCCGCTGAGAACAGACCTCTGGGCTCTTTTTTACTAAAAGGACCTACCGGAGTGGGAAAAACCGAAACAGCGAAGGCACTTGCCAAATATCTATTTGATAATGAATCCAATATGATTCGTTTGGATTTGTCCGAGTTTTCTGAGAAACATTCCGTTTCAAAACTCATCGGCGCTCCTGCCGGTTATGTCGGTTATGAGGAAGGTGGAATTTTAACTGAGGCGGTTCGAAGAAGACCTTATTCGGTGATTCTCTTTGATGAGATTGAAAAAGCGCATCCTGACTTTGCGGATATACTTTTGCAGATTTTGGATGATGGAAGGCTTACGGACAACAAAGGTAGGACAATTAACTTTAAAAATACGATCGTTTTATTGACTACCAATTCCAGAGACATCTATAGTGATTTCAAACCTGAAGTTTTGGGAAGGTTGGATGCCATTCTGACTTACAAATCGATTGATTCTTCCGTTATGGAAAGACTGATCGATAAACAATTAAAACTTCTCAATGAAAGATTGAAGGTGAAGGGAATTGTTATCGAACTTTCAGAAAGTACGGAAAGGGCTCTAACCGAACAAGGATACGATCCTAAATTCGGAGCTAGGCCTTTGAATCAAGTATTCAATCGATTGGTTAATCGTCCTCTTTCCAAGGAAATCCTTGCAGGAACTTTGAGCGAAGGTGTTTATCGAGGGGATTGGAACGGGATCGAAGTTCGATTTGAAAAGCTACGGGAGTCAAAATTGGTAGAAATTTGATTTCCTTTCTTTTGGAATAGGGCTGTAATGGAAACATGACAGCCCTAGCCAATTTGCAATCCAGAATTCCTACCAATCAATCCGTTTCCGTTCCAGTGTTCGGGCTGGGGGTTTGGAAATCAAAACCAAAAGAATGTTATGCGGCCGTAATTTCCGCTTTGGAAGTAGGTTATCGTCATATAGATACCGCTGCCATTTACGGAAATGAGTCGGAAGTTGGCCAGGCGATCCGAGATTCCAAAATACCACGCTCCGAAATTTTTCTGGTAACTAAACTTTGGAATGCGGATCAAGGCTATGATTCCGCCTTGAAAGCAATCGATCGTTCTTTGGAGAACTTGAACACAGATTATGTGGATATGTATCTGATTCATTTTCCTGTGACTGAAAAAAGAAATGAGTCCTGGAAAGCTTTGGAAGAAATTAAAAAATCAGGGAAAGCAAAATCCATCGGAGTGAGTAATTTTATGATTCCCCATTTGGAGGAATTGTTAAAGGAGGCTTCCATTGTTCCCGCAATGAATCAGGTGGAGTATCATCCGTTTCTAAATAACAACGAATTGTTTCATTATTGTGAGAGTAAAGGCATTCTTGTAGAAGCGTATAGTCCTTTGGCCCACGGCAAAAAGATAGACGATGAGCGGGTTGCGATTCTTGCTAAAAAGTATAACAAGACGAATGCGCAAATTTTACTTCGTTGGGGTTTGCAGAAAGGTATGGTATTGATACCGAAGTCTGTGAAGAAAGAAAGAATTCGGGAAAATGCAGACGTATTCGATTTTCAAATCAACGAAGCGGATATGATGGAAATCGAAACTTGGGATGAGGATTATCGAACTTGTTGGGATCCGACAACGGTGGAGTAGGGGTTGGTTTTTTGGAATACTCTCCCCGCCCTGATTGATGGGTGGGGTACCAGACCCGCCACCCAATGTCTTCCTTCTATCACATCACCTTCCCTTTGTAAAGTGATCCTGTTTTTTCCTGAAATTTTATTTAAATAAGTTCGCCTTTTTGCCTTCTTATTTCTTTCGAATTACAAATAATACCGATTGTTTTTTATCTTTTCCACCTAGCACTCCGTAACCGAAAGGAAAGGGAAGCGGTTCTGGATTTGCTTTGGAAAGTTCCAAGATTTCTTTTTGTTCTTCCGGTTTGACCGCACCGGAAAGATTCCAGGATTTCGTATAATGTCCATATAAGGATTTTTCCCATTCTGAGGAAGGAAAAAGCCGCAAAGGAAATCCGGAATCATCCTGCACAATTAAGTTTGTGCGTTCTAAAAGTAAGTCTCTGAATTTAGCTCTTTTTTCTCCGTGAAATAAGTATTCGGCTGACTTGGTAAAAACAGCAATATTTCCAAGTTCCGTAAAATATTCATAAAGACCGTCTCCCGGTAATCCCTCATTCCCTGTTAGGAAAATTTTCCAGTAGGTGAGGGTTTGTTTCTTCTTTAAACCTGGATCATAAATTTCAATTGTGAATCCTTTCCAAGTCCCTGTTCCAGAAACGATCGTTTCTTCTTTGGTATCGAGGATTTCTTTCCCCAGTCTTCTTAGGAAAGCCACAAAAACAGGGTAGGCCCCGGACAAAGCCGGCCTTTTTGTTTCTTCTTTCATCTTGCGGTAAGTAAAATAATTTCGACCGGCAAGATGAGATGATAAATTTCTGATCCCGGAGAGAATGATTTTCTTTTCCGAATCCGATTTGGAATCCCAATCAAAGGGATAACCGGGATCTTCCAAACCAAATAACACGTAACGGTTGGCTTCCGGGAAGAATGAAAAAAGGTTCAGCACGTCAATCCCGCTAAAAGGATAAAGAATGGTGTTCTTGTTTGAGGCAAGAGCCTCTTCTTTTCGAAAGTTTTGAATTTTTTCCTTTGTTTCCCCCATAATTTTCCAAGAAATATCCATTTCTGTGCTATGATCTTGGGATAATGAAGTGGGTGTTTTGCCCGACCAGATATCATAAGTTTGTCGGTTACGGACGGAATCAGCCGAAGGTTTGATTTCCATTCCGCTGCAAGAAATTAGAAAATTAATATATACAAACAAGTGTAATGAAATAAGTTTTTTCGTCATACCTAACCAAGGAAGGATCTTATGATCTCTGATATATCTTCCAATCCGGAGTCGTTGAAAATCCGACTCAGCGAGCGAAACAAAAGGATCGAAGAATATCTAAGATTTCTTGATGAAGGTCCGCTGGGAAAAGAAGCTAAATTTAAAGAGTTTCATACCACGCTGGAAAAACTCATTTTTGCCAAGGAAGAGCTGGAAGAAGCTTGGGACGGAACCCCGATTCCTTCCTTTATCCTGGACAAAGATTTAAAGATCCTCAGATGCAACCAAATCGCAGCACAGCTTTTTCAAAAATCCTTTTTCGAACTGAAAGGGGAGGTTTTCCCTTATTTATTTTGGAAAGATGAAATCTGGCAAGAGGAAGCACTTGTTCTTTCTCAGGCGAAAGAATATTCCTGTTTCCCTGCAGTGCTTTCCCGGTTGCCGGGTTCTTTTCATATCATTTCCAAACCCTTGGAAAAGGAAGGAGTGGAAAAAAGAGTTTTATATATCATCGATTTGGAAGCTCTTCTGCTTCCTTCCCATTTTGCTTCCACACGTGAAGTTTCGAATATACAGAACATAGATGAAGATAGGCTTTTGCTTGCTTTGGAAGGAGGCAAAAACGGTGTTTGGGATTTTTATCTGACCGAAGGAAAAGCATACTTTAGTCCGCAATACGCTCGTATTTTAGGATTCGATCCTGATAAATTCCCGAACAATTTTTCTCATTGGGAAACTCTTGTACATTGGGAAGACAAAGAAAAAATCAGAAGCCTGATCCAAGATTATATCAATGGAACCATCGAGTCTCATGACTTGGAACTGCGAATGTATTCTCTTACAGGAAAAACCGTTTGGGTTTGGAGTAGAGGAAAAGTGGTGAAAAGAGATGCGATGGGTTATGCGGAAAGAGTGGTTGGAACCCATTTGGATATTACCGAAAGGAAGAAGGCGGAGATTCGTACGGAGGCGGTTCTTGAGTTGAATCAGAGAACACTCGGGTTGGAATCGGAAGAAAGCATTGTTCTTTTGGGAATTCGATATGCAATGCAACTAACAGAAAGCGAGTGGGGGCTTGTTCGAATTCGAAAAAAAAGGGAAATCGAAAAAGAGGTCGGCTTATATACTTGTAAAGACGAAACATCATCCGTTTACCTTCCTTTGGAATCTCCTTTTAAGTTTCCTACATCAACCGGAATGCTTCAGCTGAATTTTACTTTGTCGGATGATGCCGACATAGAACTCACTCTTGCCAACAAAAGAACGGATTTCGAAAGCACCGATCATAAGGAAGTGCAACTTATTGGGAGTGAATTGTGTCAAGTTTTACTTCGCAAACGTACGGAAGGATTATTGCGAACCAGCGAATGGAATTTACAATCCATTGTCGAATGTTCTCCGAACGGAATTTTAATTTTACAAGATACGAAGATTTCTTTTTGCAATAGAAGTGCGGAAATATTTTTAGAAAAGAAAAAGTCGGAAATCATTAATGAAGAAATTTCCGATATACTGGGAATTATCTCCGGAGAGGATCCTTACGAATTGATTCGCAAGATTGCAGACGAAGATCAGACGATCACAGGTAGTTTGGTAGAGAAAAAAGTCGTCATTGCAAACGGGCGTAAAAAATGGCTCGGGTTTTGGGCGATCGAAATTATCTATAATGGACAAGTCGGATTTTTGGTATACTTGAATGATTTGTCAAAGACCAAAGAGACGGAAGGACAGCTTTTACAAAGTGAAAAGCTCGCCACCATAGGTCAATTAGCTGCCGGTGTGGCGCATGAAATCAATAACCCTATGGCGTTTATCCAAAGCAATTTGGATACTTTGAAAAGATACAATAAGAGTTTTGCCAATGTTTTAAAGTTGATTCGCGCTTCTATTTTTGATGGAAATTCATTGGGTTTAAATTCGGAAATCCTCAATCTTTGGAAACAGGAAGATTTGGATTTTTTATTGGAAGACACCGAGTCTATCTTGGATGAGTCGAAAGACGGATCGGATCGGGTCATCGAAATCGTAAAAAATATCAAAAGTTTCGCCCACTCAGATAAAGAAGACTGTTTGTCCAACTCGAATGTGAATGAATTGGTGCGTTCCGCGGTAAACCTAATTTTTAATAAAATCAAATATGAATCGGAGATCATATATTCGCTGCAGGAGGATTTACCTTTTATTTCATGCAGGCCTCAGGAATTGGGGCAGGTTCTGATTAACCTTCTTGCTAACGCAGGTCATGCGATTGAAGAGAAAAAAGAGAAAGGATTGTTTCCCGAAGGAATCAAAGAAAGACCCGGGAAAATCGAAATTTCTACAAATATAAAAAAAGCGATTTTCCCCAATGGTTCGGATGCGATCGAAATTGCATTTAAGGACAATGGAATCGGAATTTCGGAAGATGCTTTGTCCCGAATATTCGACCCTTTCTTTACTACGAAAGAAATAGGGGTGGGAACAGGTCTTGGTCTTTCCATCAGCATGGACATCATTCGAAAACACCAAGGGCTCATCAATGTAGAGAGTGTTAAGTGCCAGGGAACAACGTTTCATATTTATTTACCAATTACGGAGAGAAAAGATGACAAATGATATCAACGAAATTTTTGAAGCGGAACTTCAAAAATATCATCAGGGAAATATCAGCGGCAAAAATGAAAAAGTGATTAAGATCGTAATGGTAGATGATTTAAAATCCATTTCATCTTCCATGAAAAGAGAATTGATGTTTGTCGCAAAAAACTCGGACGGATATCGGTTTAATATTATCGATTTTCAAGATTCGGAAGTAGCGTTGAAATTTTTGGAAGCGAATCAACCTGATTTATTGATCTCCGATATTAAAATGCCTTTTCTCACCGGGGATAAGCTGGTAGAAGAAGTAAAAAAACGTTATCCCAATCTTCCTATTATCGTTGTTACAGGATATGCTACGAGAGATAACATTCTCTCCGTTTATAAATCGGATAAAAACAGTATCATTCTAACAAAACCATGGGAGCCCAAAAGATTGGTCCAGGCTCTCAATAAACTTTTGGGATTGGAGCTTTCTTGGCCGGAATAAAAAAACGGTTTGGATCGTCTGATAAAAAAAAGACCGGGGCTAACAGATTGTTAGCTCCGGTCAATGGTTCCTAAAAAGAAAGCCGTTAGCACTATAATAGGAAACTTACTCTCCTACTGCAACCTCGTCAAATTTTTCTGTGGAAAAACTGACCGGTTTTGATGGTTTTGTTTCCCTTTCAATGGATTTGACCTCTCTGGTTTGGATTTTGGAGGTTTCCACGAGAGGGAGACCGTTGAGATCCCGCACCTGGTTTTCTACCGTAAGCGCAATCTCCGGATTTTCCAAGAGATAATTGCGAACTTGTTCTTTTCCTTGGCCGATTTTTTCCGCACCGTGGGAATACCAAGACCCAGCCTTGGAAAAGATATCATGTTTTACCGCCAAGTCCACTAAGGCGCTTTCCCGGTTGATTCCGGTAGAATACATTATGTCGAATTCTGCCTGACGGAAAGGTGGCGCGCATTTGTTTTTCACAACTTTGACACGCACCCGGTTTCCAACCGGCTCCTCTTTTTCTTTGAGGGTTTCGATTCTGCGAATGTCCAATCGGATGGATGCATAGAATTTAAGTGCATTTCCACCAGTAGTTGTCTCGGGGCTACCGAACATAACTCCGATTTTCATTCGGATCTGGTTGATAAAAATCACCATAGTATTCGATTTTGAAATGGTTCCTGTCAATTTACGAAGTGCTTGGGACATGAGTCTGGCTTGGAGTCCCATATGAGAATCGCCCATATCTCCTTCGATCTCTGCTTTGGGAACAAGTGCTGCTACCGAGTCGATGACTATCAAGTCAATCGCATTGGAGCGTACAAGTGACTCGCAAATTTCAAGTGCTTCCTCTCCGTTGTCCGGTTGAGCTACTAAAAGATCGTCTACATTGACCCCTAATTTTTTGGCATAAGATGGATCTAGTGCGTGTTCTGCATCGATAAAAGCGGCAATCCCGCCTTTCTTTTGGGTTTGTGCAATGGCAGAAAGAGTGAGAGTTGTCTTTCCGGAAGATTCCGGACCGTAAATTTCAATGATACGTCCTACAGGGAATCCACCGATGCCGAGAGCGATGTCCAGATCAAGGGAACCGGAGGAGATGACAGTGGCTTCGGCCATGCGATTGTCTGCGCCAAGGCGCATAATGGAACCTTTTCCAAATTGTTTTTCAATTTGGCCGACTGCGGCATCAATTGCCTGTTTTCTTTGATCGGTTTCTTTTTCCGCTGCTTTCTCGGATTTTTCTTTTTTCGTGCTCATTTCAATCTCCTAAATTTCGGTGCTCCGAAAGACCTAGGTTTGCTTTCTTAAGGATTGGTCCCAAAAAAACTGCCAACAGCCAAATTAATTTCCCTTGGTTTCTTAGCCAAATGCTCTAGTCCAAGAGTTCTAGTCTTTTTCTCTTCCGGTCTGGTTTGATTATGTCAGATTACCCGGACAAAACGGATGAATCGAAAGTTTTTTTTCGAATTATGTCCTTTTTTCTCAAAACCAAAGCTATTTAGGAAGTAAGTACCTGTATAGTAAAAATTTCGGGAGCCTAGTTAAAAAAATCACCGATAAGTGTAAAGTATGGTCACTGCCAATCTAGAAGTCCCGCTCCCGGAACACGCCTCCCCTGAAATGTCGGAATTCTTCAGAAGTTACCGAACTTACCTAAAGATAGAAAAAAATTACTCCGAACACACGTTATTTGCTTATCTCAGGGATTTGAAATTCTTTTTCGAATTTTGTTTGAAAGAGGAAATCGACTTTCTTTCCATCGATGTTTTGGATGTTCGTGCTTATTTTGCCGACTTAAAGGCGACAAAGAAACTAGATAAAAGAACGCAAAGCCGTAAACTTTCTTCCTTGCGCACTTTTTATAAATTTCTATTCCGCGAAGAAAAGATCGGGGCCAATCCCATACTCTCCGTTAGTTTCCCGAAAACAAAAAAGAAACTTCCTAAAAATTTCAACCCGATCGAAACCGAAGAGGTTCTGGAATTCAATGATGCCGAAAAACCCACAACTCTGGGAAAAAGAGACAAAGCGATCGTCGAAATTCTTTATTCCACAGGGCTACGGGTGTTCGAACTCGTAGGTGCCAAGTTAAGCGATCTCAACGAGGAGTTAACAAGCCTTAAAGTGATGGGAAAGCGTAAAAAAGAAAGATTCGTATTTATCGGAGAGGAGGCGCGTGTGGCTCTGCAAGAGTATTTGGAAGAAAGAGGAAATGCGAAAGCGGAAGAAATTTTTCTCAACCAAAGAGGCGGCAAACTTACCACCCGGGGAATCCGATACATTCTGGCAGAGAGAAGATCTCTTATGGGAATGGAAAAACCGATCACTCCTCACAAATTCAGACATACATTCGCAACTGATCTTTTGAACGCAGGCGCCGATATTCGTGCCGTTCAGGAACTACTCGGTCATTCTTCCCTGTCTTCCACACAAGTTTATTTAAGCGTTTCCCAGGATCGCCTAAAGGAAGTTTATCGGAACGCCCACCCGCACGCAAAGAAGTAAACGCTTCGCTTGCCACGCTCTTTTTCGCGGAACATCCTGTTCCGACGAAAAAGCTCCGGCATCCCTGCCTCCGCCACCGCCGGAAGCATCTCACTTGCTTTTAAGAATAGAATAGTAGTGGCTTTCTTTTATTGGGGCCGCCTCGGATTTGTTAGATGATGGAAGTTTGTTCGAATTGCCGACCGGGCTCTTCGCGACTTCGCCTATCGGCTTCGGTCCTTCGGACGGCAACGCCTCGCTTCGATCCCTGGCGCGGGCTTGAGAGAGAGTAGAGATGAGGGAAGGGATTTTTGGGAATACTCTCCCCGCCCTGATCGATGGGTGGGGAACTAGACCCGCCACCCAATGCGTTCCTTTTATCACATCACCTTGTCTTTGTAAAGCGATGTGGTTGTTTTGATGAATTTTCTTTAAAAAAGTTCGCCTTTTTGCCCTTTTCCTAGCTCTCTATTTGGAACCGATTCCAATCTTCTGTTCCCCGGCAAAGATTCCTGGCGGCAACTCGTGACCGGGAATGACTTTGACTTGTGGGTTGGCTGCGGCAAAATTTCGTAACTTTTCTAAACTGTTTTTCGCCTGTTTCCTGTTATCTTGCCATCCCGATTCCACCCCCAGTAGAAATCCCCGGTAAGTGTGGGATGCATCCCCAGTGAATAAATAAGTTCCTCGATCGGAAACCACCAAATAGGATAAATGCGAATTCGAATGCCCCGGCGTAGGGATCGCAAAGAAGGAACCGTCACCAAACACATCAATGACGCGACCCAAGATCGGCATCTCCATTCCTTGGGAAGAATCTATTTCCTTGAGTTGTTTTAACGTGTCCAAATGCCCTCCGTAATAGATTGGCCAGTAATTGATATATTCTTCTTTTGCACCCGCATAAAAATCGGTTCCTTTCGGAAGTCCCGGTACTCCTGCAGTGTGATCTCCATGTAGGTGAGTAAAATAGACTGCTTTAAGTAGTTTTCCTTTTCGATTCAAATGAGATGTTATATCCTGGCCCGGACTTTGTTTTGTATCACTGATATAATAACTCGAAATCAATCCTTTCAGATTTCCTCCTTTTTGGAAGGAAGAATCAAGACCACTGTCGATTAGGAAACAACCTTGCAATTTGTGACAAAACCAAAAAGAATATACATCGACAAAGATTCGTTTATCCTTTTCTCCTTTGAGCTTGGGATCATCCAGATTGATCATACCGGATAACGGAACTTCTACGGAACCCGTATGGAAAATAGTAAAATCAGTAATGGATTGATTTTTTTGAAGTATAGTTTGCCAATTCTGAGATTGCTTTTGTTCGGGAGGATGAAAGGTTTCCCGATCCGGATTTCCGACCGAAATACAAAACTGGATCAAACTTGTAGCGAGAAAGAATACGATGGGCAGATATCTTTTTATTTTCATGATTCGGTTATAATCTGAAATTCATGATAGTGCAAGGACTGAAGTTACAGTAAGTATGTGACCAAAGTCACAATAAGCGGATTCCTTTTTCATCCGTAATAATTATACCGTTTTCCTTGAGTTTTCGCAAAGCACGTGTTACTACTTCCCGTGCCGTTCCGATTTCGTCCGCAAGTTGTTGCTGTGAAATACGAACGGGTTCTCCGTTTTTTCTATGACTGTTCAAATAATGAAGGATTCTTTCTTCTACTGTGGAGAAGGCAAATGCAATCCATTCGCCTACCAGCTTTTCCAAATGTCTCCCCAATTCGGATATTACTACCGAAGCCGCATTGATATCTTTACGTAGTGCTTCTTCCAAACTTTCTTTGGGAATCACCCAAAGTCGGGTAACTCCTTCCGCTTCCGCATAAAGGGTGTTTGATTCAGAAGCTAAACTCACGGCTCCCGCCAATTCTCCTTTTTCCAATCGACAGATGGTCAGTCTTTTTCCATCTGTGTGCTCATAATAAAGCCGTAATTTTCCGGAAAGGATAAGTGCAATTCGTATCGGGTCTCCCGGTCTATTGACAAGTGCATTGTCACCGTATTCTGCAAGCACGCCCCTACCGAATAAAATTTCACAAAAGCTCGCCGGTAAATTTCGGAGTGAGCCTATGGATAATGCTGTTTCAACTTCGTTAGGTAAACGTTTTATTACATCCACTGCTTACTTATCCGCTTACGCTTTATAAAAAGCAACGGCTATTTGTGTTTCATCTTTCTTCCGTGACTTTTAGCTCCTGTTCTCCCAGATCGATCCTGCGATCCGCGGTGCGAATGGAAGAACGAATGACATCGTTCGGTTTTAAGTATTCCATTCTTTTAGCTTGTCCTTTGATAAACAATTCCCACTTTTTCGATTCGGAAAGTAAGGCTCCTATCTTTTGCATAAACTTGCCCGGAGCGCGCAGAGCACAGCCGGAAGGAGTTCCGGTAAGTAAAACATCTCCAACGGAGATATCGCAGAAAGTGGATAATTCCAATATGGTTTCCTGAGGTTTATAAACTAAGTTAGCCGCTTTGTCCTGTTGGCGAACCGTATCATTGACAAGCAGGGTCAGCTCCAAAGATTCCAATAATTCAAAATCCCCCGGCTCGAGAACAGAAAGTACGGGACCCGTCGGACAAAAAGTTCGGTAGGATTTTCCTTTGTACCATTGCATTTGAGGAAGTTGAATGTCTCTTGCAGAGATATCGTTTGCCATAAAAAAAGCGGCAATGTAACCGGAAACATCCGTTTTGTTCGGATCCAATGGCCTAGAAATAGGTTTTCCAAAAACTAACCCCAGTTCAATTTCATAATCCAAAAGTTTTACATGGCTTGGACGAACCACTGCTCCCGTTGGAGGACCTAGAGATGCATCGGATTTTGTAAAAAACATATTGTATCTTTTATGATCCGGGTTTAAACCTGATTCGATCAAATGTTGTCTGTAATTCGCTCCTTGGCAAATGATTTGGCAGGGGGCAGTGATCGGAGAAAGTATGGAAACTTCTTTCAATGAAAGGATTTTATCCGTTCGTTCTTTTTTTTGGTTCTTTAAAAATTCTAAAAAATCTTTGGTGTCTAAATCTCCCGCTTTCAATGGAAATATATTTCCTTGATCCGCTCTACCCCAATCGATAGTTTTCCCTTTTGAAAATCGTATATAATTTTTTGCCATTTATGGTTCCCCGCCCGATTCAGGGTGGGGAACTAGACCCGCCACCCAATGCATTCTCTCTATCATCACGGCATTTTTTTGTAAAGTGAAGGAGTGATTTTTAGCAAATTTATTCAAATAAGTTCGTGTTTTTGCCCGTTCGCATTATTTTAATGCGAACGAAAGAATCCGAATAGAAAAGTTAGATATCTATCCGGAAAATAATTTATCAAAAGACATTGATGTGAAAAATCACCTTATTCGTATTTGGCGATTCTATTTTCTCCAAGGAATGAAAGAGCGTAGTTGCGGGGTTCTTAGATATAAACCCAGCCAAATGAAAATGCCTACATAGACGGGAAAGAGTATATGAGATCCCAGTGGATTGAGTATCCGAACGTGGGAAGCAACCGCACCTCCCAGGTAGCCGGTAAGTAAAATAGCTCCAAGGACTGAAGTTTTGGGAATGGCATACAAGGCCGTGCAGATAAGTAAAGTGGTGCCAATATATGGCATGATCTCAATCGGGTAGTCGAGTTTTGCTGCCGCTTCCAATGCTTCCTTAGGCATACTCTCCAGAAAGAATTTCCCTATACCGTCAAAAAGCAGAAAGGCAATTGCAAGACCGCTTAATACCCTACCGGACCATAATTGTCCTTTTGATACAGTTTGAGATTCCATAATAAGTTCCTCCGATTTTAAATTAGAATTTAATCAGTCATTTTTTCCATTTGATGAATCGGTTACAACCATTATTAGCAATCCCGCATGCACTTGGTTGGACAAATTATCCTGCTGTATTTCAATAAATTTGATTTCTTTTTTACTATTTTCCGTTAAACTTCCTTCTTAACATGAAGACCAAATTGATTTCGATCTCTATTCTCTTTTTTTATCTATTCGCTTTCTATTCTTGTGCAAGTACAGGAAACGATACTTCCTTAGCAAATGAGGATTCTGATTCTAGTAGTTGTTATGCGAAAGGCGAATCTATCGTTTTTGCTAAAAAAATAGATAAGGCGAAAACGGAAGCTCTTCATTCGGCATTTAAAGATTGTGTGCAACGGGCTTTGGGAACTTATATCAGTTCATCTTCCAGTTCAGAGGAGGGGGAGCTTGTTTCTCAGAAAGTGATAGCTGAGTCGGGTGGTTACATTTCGAATTATAAAATTCTAAAAGAAGAACAAATCGGATCTTTTTATAAATTGGAAATTTCTGCAAAAGTAGCTGCTGACAAAATTAAAAATGCATTCACTGATCGGATCAATGCCATTGTAGATAAGAATCCAATCGGTCCTTGCGGTTTGGGAATTTATATGAATAGAAATTCCGAATACGATTCGGGTGTTCTCAATTGCACTGTAAACGATATCTCGATCGATCCGGGGACGATTGAAATCAAACTTCCTCATGGAAATTGGACTGCTTCGCCTGCGATTGTTTACGGAATCAGCAAAATCATTCAAGTCGATTGGAAGGCAAACGCTGTCTCGGAAAACTCCGAAACCATTTCCGATCTGATTCTTGGTAAAAAAATATCATTCCGTTATATATCACCTAACACAAATAAAACTGTAATTTATGAAACATATGTGAACACTATGAACGGTTGGTCTTTCGAATATCCGGGTGTTCTGAATAAAAGCACGCGACCTGTGGTGAGAACAGATCCCACATCTTCTCAGTTCAACACTGTGAACGGATATTTTAAAGATACTTTAGAGTTCGGGAAAAAGAAGTCTGCTTTTTGTTCGGCGAACTTGGATGCAAATGATGACGGAGAGTCGAAAGAATATTCAGTCAATTTGGTTTGTAATTTGCCGGAGACCTATAAAAAATCGCTCGTTCTTTCTTTGCCCGGATTTTCTTCCGTGAATGCAAGAGAAGGAGGTGATAAAACATGGCTTTATTTCGATGCACCTGATAATTTCAGTATCATTTGCAGACAAAACTTTTCAGAGAAAAATTGCCTTCGTGTTTTTCTGGAAATTTTGAAATCGTCTAAATTAAGTTTCAAATCGAACCAAGGCGAGGGCCTTATGATTTTTGAAACTGTAAATTGTAACGTTGCTTCTCCGAAATACAACCTAACTGAAAATTATGTGAAGTTGCTTGCCCCGGAAAGAAAGGAGAATCGGGTTCAATCCTGCGTGCAAGCCGCGAGTAAGATTTAAAAGTATAAATACAATCGGTTTTTCGTTGTAGATGGATCTCCCCGCCCTGATTGGGTGGGGTGAACCACCCGCCACCCAATGACTTCCCTTTAACATGAATTTAACGGGCGTGCAAGCCATTCCTTGCATGGGTTGAATTTTTTACAAAAAAGTTCGCCTTTTTGCCATTAGGCTTCCGTTCTGTTTAAGGTTTCCAAATATAAATGGAATCCGTTCTATCAGCCCAGGATAAAGGAAAATCGATTTTTTTTAATTTGATTCCATTCTCTAAAAAATACTTTCTTACTTCCTGGTCTCGGAAAACGGATTCGCTGATGGATATTTCCCCGGAATCTGTATGAGATTGCATCTTTGCCGCATAATTGATTGTGTTCCCGAAATAATCGATATTACTATTCAGATTTACCGCCAAACAGCTGCCATAGTGCATGGAAATTCGAATTCGGACGGGGGTATGTTTATTTTCCGTATGAAACCATTCCTGCAATTCCTTGGAGGCTCGAATGGCATAAACCGGAGCGGGAAATGATGCCATCACTGCGTCTCCTATGGTCTTCACGACAACCCCTTTTTCCCTTTTCATGATCTGATAAGTTTTAACGAAATGTTCTCTGACTTGCAAAAAAGCGCCGTGGTCGCCTTCGGTTTCATAAAACCTGGTAGAGCCGACGATATCGGTAAATAAGATCGTTTGCAGCCCAATATCTAACTGCAGATTGGTGGCGATCGCTTCTTCTGAAAATAAATCTCTGAATTCGGGAAAATTAAATAATTCCGAAGGGCGGAGACTGGTTTGGTCTTCTTTTCTTTCTTCTAAAACGATCGTGACAGGTTTTGTTTCTTCATTTTGAAATACTAGAGTCGGTTTTGTATGAACATACATTTCCTGCGCGACTTCCTTATCCAGCCAGATGATATCTTTGGATTCGAACTTATCGTCCACATCAACCAGATGGTAACGGGAGTCTCCTTGTTTTCTCAAACGAAATACTCCCGGTTGAATCAACAGTTCCGTTGAAAAAGCTTTTCCCGGAGGAATCAGCTTGGAAAGAAGCACGTGCTGTTTTCGATTCGGCTCCGCTGCACAATAGATTTGTTTTTCAATTTTACGAACGGACGGATGAATATGAAATGTAACTTCAATCGAATTTTTTCCCGTGGTTTCGAATTCCACATCGCAGACTTCACACTCATCTTTTGCGGGCATGTCACCTAGCTTTTGTAAGGAGGTTCTGACTCCCCTGCAGTGAGGACATACGATGTCCCAGCTCAAGGTGAAAATTCCCAATCTGCTTCCGTATAAAAATAACAATAATAGATCGTCAAAATCATGTTTTAAAAGCCTGGTAAGATATTTGATCCGGATTCGATCCAAATCGTTGTCGCTTGCGTTTCTGATCCAATGGAATACGGAATCAATTACTTCTTCTTTCACTCCGCTTTTGATCAGATCCGGTTTTACCAAATCCAGTTTTTCTTCATTATTCCATTCTGGGTCGGCTACGAAACCTTTCAGGCTTGCAACATTTCCGCCTATTTGAAGTGAGGTTGTGTTTCTTTGGATTTCTTTTTGGATTTCCGCAAAAGTAGTAAAATAATCCTCTTCCAGTTTTGGCATTGCATAAATTAATATTTTTTTCATTAGAAAATTACGGGGAATCCAACCGAAATAAACGTATAATTTGGATCTTGATTCTCCGTAAGGTTCCAGAATGTATTTCGTACGAACATAATGTCCGAAACCCTTTGAATAAATACGGGCATTATTCATTTCTTTCAGATATTCCCATTCCCAAGGAACTTCTTCCCATTCCATTTTAAACCCGGCTTGTTTTGCGGATCCGAATAGTTTGCCATCCTTCTCTATATAATTCATCTTGGGCATCCCCATTCTTTGGTTGAATGAGGAAGTGTCTATGATATAAGGCCAAATTTCTTCCCGGGTGACTTTAAGTTCTATCTCCCAAAAAAAATCCAAAGGTTTTCCCAGCTTAGTGTATTTTTCTTCCCAAGGAAATTTTGCGAGTATGTAATTTAAGTCTATCATAATGTTTGAATGGAAACGAAAGCTCTTCCGTCCCCCTCCGCTTGAATTAAGAGTTTGTCGGTAATATCCGCAATCGGTTTGCAATTTACATACTCCACCTTAACTCCGTTAGGGTAAACGAATCGGGGAAGAACGATTTCCGTGGGAGCCTGGATTTTTGTATCTGCAATCCATTCCAAAATGAATTTTTTCGAAGATAGTTGGTAGTTCATTTTTTCAGGAATTCCTTGGATGAATCGGGCAAACGGCCTAACGAATCCTTCCAAGGCCCTTCCTCCTCCGCCATATAGATCCACTTCCGCACCGAGAATTTTCTGATCTTCGGAATAGATACTCAAATCTTCCTGATTCCATCCGTCTCCAATCATAAGATCGTTCTTATTAGACGCCGTGTAATTCCAAAGAGTGTTCGAAAGAAATAAATCGTCCATCGCGTTGTACATGCAATTGAGCGCGCGTACATGGTTTTTCCAGATTTTGGGACTTTGATTTCCTTTTTTCCATTCTTTGTAGGCTTTCCCTGCTTTTAGATCGAATGGAATTCCGAATTCTCCGATGAGAGTCGGTACTTTTCCCGGTACATTGAGACTTCCGGATTTAACGCGCGCTAATTGATTTACGTAGGACTTGCGAATTCCGTTTTCTCCGAATACCGGAATTTTTCGAATCGGGTCGAGTGCGATCGGGTATAAAAATTGTTTAAAAATCAAAACTGTATAGTCATACCAATGAGTCGCATTGACACTATTTGGCGGAAGTTTTCCGTCAAAATTAGGTTTGAATACTCCGTCAGTGGCTTCTCTTTCCGCAAATATCATCCAGTCCTTACGGACGGAATGTACAGCTTCCCCCACTTTTCGAATGAAGGGAATCATGTAGTCGCGGTCGAATTCCACCGGCTTGCCGTTTACCACTTGGAAATAATCGTTTTTTTCGATGAACGGGGTGCCGTCTTTCGTTAAAGTCCATGCTCCTTCCAGCTGAAACGGATCTCCGGGTACATGATAGAACCAAATCGATGTTTGTTTTTCATTCACTACTTGTGTTTTTTTGGGAACGAATCCTCCTTTGATAACGCTGAGTCCCAAATAAGGTAATTCAATCGTGAAACCTTGCGCTGAGTACAGCGCATCAATTGCAGACCAGGCAAGCCCGGGTTTCGCGGGATCATCTTCGTGATTCGCTATACCCCGATCATTCATCGCCTTTCCGATAAAACCTTTGCCAGGTTCGTTCAGAGAATCAAACCCGAGAACATGCGGGAAATCTTTCACTCTTTCCGCCACTGCCAACATGCATCCCAGATAATGATCCTGCATATAATGCTGAACGTTTTTTCCATCGATAAAAAAGTTCGGAGCAAAGTCTTTTCCTCCGAAAAACAAAGTCCATAGAATCGCATTTCCCGCATATTTATAGTTTTGCGACCAGCACATAGTGGGATAATTGTCTTCTTGTCTTGTTCCTGGTTTTGTATAATCGTATTTTAATTGCATGACTATGCTTGCATCGGCATCCGATAGTTTGGTATAATCGATCCCGATTTTTTCAAAAAGCCATCCGGGGGCACCGTCTCCTCCCGTCATCCGACTCCATACGTCTTGGTGAAAGTCTATAAAAACATAGAATCCGTATTCACCAGCTTGTCGTGTAATTTCTGTTAGGTAGTCAAGATATTCGCTATCATATTCGTTCGGACCTTTGTGCTCAATGGCTTCCCAAGTAGTGAGTAACCTCAAACAATTAAATCCCCATTTTTGAAGCCTTGTGAAATGTTCTTTCGCTTCCGTCAAAGGAAAGGGTCTTCCTACGAAGCTGACGTCCCTATGGTCCGAAAAATCAGTGGGAATATGGGTACCACCGCTTGGATAAGGAACTTTTGTATCTCCCCCGAGGTTTACCCCTCTCAGGATCACTTTTCTTCCCGACTCATCTTCAAACCACTCACCTGACGGATGTAATCTTTTCATACAATCAAATCTTCCTTATCCATTAGTATATGATAATATCCCAGAAAATAAAAAAATACGATCAAAACTTCATCGTCTTGAAAATAACATTGTAGGAGCCCTGAAAAAAAGAAGCCGCTCAAACCGATGGTCCAATACATTGCCTGTTTCGAAAAGCGATTGTCCGCAAAGCCGTAAACAATAAAACAGCCGAGCATGATGTACAAAAATGCCTGCGGTAGTCCAAAAACAGAACTTAGGTGGAAGTAATCGTTATGCGCATGACCTCTTTGGGTCACTTCGTAGAAAAAGGAAAGTTCTTTGTGTTCTATGGATTTTTCCTTTCTGGCAATCTCAATTTTTTCCGGATAGGAACCCGATCCGACTCCGAATATAGGATTGTTTTCTATCAACGGAAAACTGGAGTCCCAGATAAAGGTTCTGCCTGAATCGGTATGTTTTTCGGAACCAAACAAAGGTTTTATGATTTTTCGGACCGCTCCCGATTGCAAATAAGCTGTACCGAGAACTAGGATCAGGAGAAGTCCCGTCCCGAAAGCAATACCGATTATTTTTTTTGAAATTTCATTCTTTTTGAAAATTAGGATATATAGTCCGAGAGTTATGCTTACAAACGAGCCTAACATCGCCGATCTCGCATTATTAAATAGAAAAACAAACAATAATGCAAAAAAACAGAAAGTGTATAATAATCTCAGATGCAATTTTTCTTTGTTTTTCCAAACTTCATAAACCTGAAAAAAATAGAATGGAAAAATAAAGGAAATCAATCCTCCGAATGTTAAGTGGGTATTCATCAGTCCGATAGGAAGATAAACATTGATCCCCGCCAAACTTCCGTAATGGTGTTGGTAAGGCCAGGAAGCGGACGTTTTGAACAAATCGGAAATCAAACGGGACAGTCTTGTTTCCGAAAAAACGGATAAGGCGCCGGTGACAAGAATCACATAGGAAAAAATACGTATGACTTTCTCTAATTTCGGTTGATCTTCTTTTTTGATTCCCTGGATGCAAAAGAAAGCCGAAACCAAAAAGATATCTTTCATCTCCGCTTTGAATGCTCGGGAAAGGACTGAAAGATTCCATCCGCTTTCAAAAAAATGAAATATTAATGTAACAAATTGCCATGAGTAAAAACAAACAATGATTAAGACAAGTGGGGATCTGAAATTCGGTTTTTCGGGTAAGAACAAAAATAAGCAGAAAGAAATGACTAAAAAAAGCTGGCTCAAAGAAACGGAAATTGCACAGGAAATGATAGACAGAGATAGAAAGAGAAGATAGATTCGGTATAGCATTGCTGTATCGAAAGTATATACTTTCGTCATTTTGTAAAGAGGTTCCGATTGAAAGTTCTATATTTTTCCGACACATTTTTACCAAAAACGGATGGCGTGGCTGTCTCGATAAAGAATTTTTCGGAACTTTTGTCCCTACGAGGCCACGAATTCACCATCTGCGCTCCTCGTTACGGAGAAGGAGATTTTGAAAGAATGGGGGACAATATCCAGGTGATTCGGTTTCGTTCCGGATATTTGCCAAGTTACCCTGACATCAAGGTAGTTCTACCTTCTCCCGGCAAAATCAAAAGAATCATAGAGGAATTTCAACCGGATATCATTCACATACATACTCCGGGGTTACTGGGAGTTTATGCCATCAATGCGGCGGAACGATTCGGGATACCGACTGTCGGAACTTATCATACGCTTATGGCGGAACAGGAAATGTATGTTTCCTTTTACCGGCTGTTCAAACTGGACAAACTTTTTTTCAAAATCAATAAATTCAAAAAGAAACTGAACATAGATGATTTGGATAAATTTGTAAAATTCGATAATTTCAATCTCAGAAAAAAAATCATTCTTAAAATATGCAATGATTTATATAACAGATGTGATGTGGTTGTTTCGCCGAGTCATTTGATCAAAAAACAATTGGTGGAATACGGAATCACTCGTCCGGTAACGGTTGTTTCCAACGGAATGGATTTAAAACGATTTACGGGGAAGGTAAAGTCTTTGGACAATTCTGCTCCGAAACTTTTACATGTGGGAAGAATTTCGTATGAGAAAAATTGCGACGTCATTTTAAATGCATTTAAATTGATTCATGATGTTTTCCCGAAAGCTACTTTGACGATCATAGGCGAAGGTCCCGCCATTCCTTCTTTGCAAAGACAAGCGGAACATTTGGAATTAAAGGACTCTATTATTTTCAAAGGATTTGTTCCCAATGCGGAATTGCATAATGTATATCCTCAGTATGATTTATTTCTTACTGCTTCGACTATGGAAACACAAGGACTTGTCGTACTTGAATCCATTGCTTGCGGATTGCCCGCCGTCGGTGTGGATTCTTTCGCTTTACCGGAACTGATTCAAGAAGGAAGAAACGGATATATTGCTCCTCCTTTCGATGTAAAAAAATTGGCGGAACTTTCCATTCGGCTTTTGAATGATCCTGAGAAGTACAAAGAGTTTTCTAAAAATTCTATTGAGATAGCTTCCGGCCATGAAATGAGCAAATGCGTTGATGCAATGGAAGAAATGTATCGTAAGTTGATCGAAGCTACAAAAGGAAAAGCAAAGAAAGGAACGTTACTGGATATTTTCTTTGATTTTGTAAATCACTAGAACTGGCTATTTTGTAATTTTTGTAAATACGACGGATTTGACTACTTTGTTGCCGGTAGAGTCGTCATATACAACTTCCGATTTCATTTTTCGTACCGGCATGTAGAGTTGGATGGCTTCCACAAATTCGTATGCCTTCAAACTATAATCCAAAATGGATACCACTAAGCTCAGATCCAAAAATCTTTCTTGTTTGATCTTTTTGGTATCGGTTTCTTTGGAAGCGATCAACCATTTGTAAAGTCGTGAAGAACGGTTTGCCGCGAGCAAATGATCTATGTCCAGTTTGACCTGAGGCAGTTCCGCGGACACTTGTTGGAATTTGATTTCAATCGGAGCATTGTTCTTCTCCGATTTGGAAAGTGCCTGTGACAGTTGAAAATCGAAAAAATCATCATCTACGTATTGTAAGCTGGTGCATGTAGAGTAAACCGTATCGCAAAGGTTGCCATAGTTTTTGTGAAAAAAATAAAACAGCATGATTTCATGTGTCACAGGATGATATAAAACTTTTGCATTGTAATGTTTCATCCGGCTAAAGACCAAAACCGATTTGATTCGTTTGTAGATATTATAACTGACTCCGAATAAATCCTTAAACACAGGGATATCGGTAAATCCGAATGCTCTGATTCCTATATAATAAGGTTCGAAAGAAACATTTCCGTCCCGTTTGGAAATTTCTCTCAGATATTCCACCAAATCTTCCAAAGATTCATCATCGATTTTAAGATTTTTATCTTTGATTTCTACGACTACTTTGCCGCTATTTTTTCCCAACTCATTCCAAATTTGAGAGATGTTTTTGTTTTCTTTGGTAAATGGAATTTGAATGCAATCTTCTTTATTGCAGGAAATTTGTTCTTCAAACTTTTCCTTATTGGGAGAGGGTAAAAAATTTTCAATGTAGGGAGAATCGAAAGAATCCGTTTCATCCGATATTTTCTGATCTGAATTTACGGCTTGGGAAAATAAATCGGAAGAAGTTGGGAAAAAAGAAAAGATGCTGACGAGTGTTAGGATAGAAAAATAGAATACGATGAGGTTTTGTTTTACCATAAAGTGTTCACATTCTGTAGAAAGCGAATGCGACGCACTACGTCAAATGGATCGATCATTTCCATACAGGCAAAATCGCCTCGCCAACATTTTGTATTTCCATAAATAGAACAAGGTCGGCAAGCCAAGTCAACTTGTAAAACACCGGAATCTTCCTGCGCAAAAGGCCCGAACCCGGACATAGGATGGGTTGTGCCATACAAACCGATGACCGGCTTTTTTAATAAGGCCGCAATATGCACGTTTGATGAGTCCATTCCGATCATCAAATCCAAACGTTCCATAATTCCCAATTCTCCGCGAATACCCAGATTTCCACCTTGAACCAGATTGATTCGGGAGGAACCGGCTTTCAAGGTTTCGAGTTGTTCGCCTTCGTCCTTACTCCCGAATAAAAATACATGGCAATCCGGGAATTCTTCTAACAAAATCTCTGTTAGTTTTTTTGATTTTGGAAAAGGCCATTCTTTCAAAGCATGACCGGCGAAAGGAGCGAATCCGAACCATTGACCCGATTTTTTTTCAAGACCGATGGATTTGAAATAATCTTTGGCAAACATTTTAGATTCTCCATCCACATTCAACCAAGGACCTTTCCGAATCGGAGCATCAAATCCCACTTTTTTAAAAACGTTTAAATAACGATCCACAGTATGAGGAAGAGGATTTGTCTTTTTGTTAAATCTTCTTGTTTGTTGGAGTTTTTCTCTTCGTCCTTTGATGATTTTAGAAGTGGGAATTCCCTGCCATCGAAAGAAAAAAGCGATCATCCTGGAACGAACGGAACCATGCAAATCCACGACAGCATGAAAGGGGCCTAGTTTCGCTATCTCTCTATAGAGTTTGATAATCCCGAAAAAACCTTTGTATTTTTTGAGATTGATCCCAAGAACATTGACATTCGGAATATTGTAAAAGAAAGGTGAAAAATTTCCACGAGTAACAACCGTTATTTGCGCATTAGAGTATTTTGCTGCAATGGCAATAAGAGCTGGTGTCATAAGAGCTACGTCACCCATTGCGGAAAATCTTAATACGAGTAAGTTCATTTTGCTTTGTATAGGGAAGGGTTCAAGTTTTGATCGTTGTACATTTTCATTTGACGATAGACTTTTACTTTTCTATCCCCGTTTTTATAGTCCAGAAAAAGCTCATCCAAACAGGTTTTGAGATCCGTTCTTTGTTCCAGGAGAATCGTCAGTTTTTGTCTGCATTTTTCAAGATGTTCTTGCGATGCACCCGCATCCTTTCTATCTACTTGCTCTTGCATGTGAAAAATCTTTAATTCCAATATACTCATCCGATCTAAAAGCCATGCGGGAGATTCCGAATTGAGTCTTGCGTTTGGTTTGGGGACAATGTCTTTGAAAAGTAAAATAACAAAATCGTCTAACTTCTCGACCATATCCGTGCGATCCTGATTGAGTTTGTCTATCTTTCTTTTGAGTGCGACTACTTCTTCCAAAGGGATATCCGGTCTGCGAATTTCATCTTCGATATGCCATTGGATGGTATCTACATGGTTCTTATTGTACAGGGTATTTTCTAGAGTGTGTTCAGGATAAGGATTCGGGTGAGGGGCTTCTTTTTTATGCCAATCCAATACGGATTGTTGAAATATGGAGACTGCTTTATTTCCGTCGAGGTTCATGATTTTCTCTTTTTAGTAGGGTTTTTGTAATATCTGCGAATTCAATCCAAATATTTATTCATTTCTCTTCTTTTCGAAAATGCCCTGTTGCATAAAAGATCGGTAATAATTTGACAAGGCAGTAAAAAGTTTTCTCTTGGAGTCATGTGTTTAGTAGGTTTGGCATATAAAATATGGGATGGTTATCCGATTGTGATTGCATCCAACCGAGACGAATTTTTTGCAAGACCTGCAACCCCTGCCGGATTCTGGGAAGATGTTCCTTTCCTTTTGGCAGGTAGAGACCAAATATCGCTAGGTACTTGGTTAGGTGTTACAAAAGAAGGAAAAATTTCATTTGTAACGAATAAACGGGATCTTCGTGATCCCCCAGTTTCCAATCCGATTTCCCGTGGAAAATTGGTAGAAAATTTTTTACGAGGTGAGTCTTCCGCAGTGGATTACGCGGAAAATCTTTTCCCCCGAGGGAATCTTTACGAAGGGTTCAACTTATTCCTGTTTGATGGTAAAGATGCCAGATATATTTCCAATCGGAAAGACGGGATCGAAACAATCGAATCCGGGTTTCATGCACTTAGCAACAGCTTGTGGAATACGGATTGGCCGAAGACTAAAAAGATTCGGGAAGAGATGATTCGAATTTCCCGGAAAACTGGCAAAGAAAAAGACCAGATTGTTTACGAGTTATTTGAAATTTTAGGAAATGAAGAAAAAGCTTCGGAAGAAAATTTACCCGACACCGGAATCGGAGTTTTAAAGGAAATGGCTTTGTCCTCAATACGAATTTCAGTTCCGGGTTACGGAACCCGGGTGAGTACGATTGTGATGATCTCCGAGGAAGGAGTGTGTTCTTTTTGGGAAAGAACTTTCCCCGATCCTTTTAGCCGGGAAACGAAAGAAGTACATTATGAATTTCCAATAAGCCGAAAATAAACGGCAAAAAGGCGAACAAATCGGAAGAAAATTTTTGAGGTGTTTGACGGGGGAGACAATCTGTGATAGGGGTTTGGGGAGCGGCTTCCCACGAACCACTCCTCCCCACCCAGTTGATACAGGGCGGGGGAACTCCTCGATCACCTAACCCAAGTTATTCTAATCTGAACCCTGCCATTGGGAACGACTTCGTGATTTCTTTCACGCCTGCCTTTACTTTTTCTTTCCAGGAAGCGTCTCCGTAATGATCCAAAAAGTCACAAATCAAATTTGCCACTTTTTCAATCTCAGCATCTTTCAACCCTCTTGTGGTCAGTGCAGGTGATCCTAATCTGATTCCGGAAGCGACTGCCGGAGGATTTTTATCAAATGGAATCGCATTTTTATTCACAGTGATTCCCACCTCATCCAATCCATCTGCAGCATCACGACCGGTGAGTCCTTTTACCGAAACGTCCAAAAGCACGATATGATTGTCCGTGCCTCCCGAAACGACCCGGAAGCCTCGTTTTTGAAAAGTTTCCGCGAGTATTTTTGCATTCTTTAGCACTTGTTTGATGTATGTCTTGAATTCAGGTTGGAGTGCTTCACCGAATGCCACCGCCTTTGCCGCGATCACATGCATGAGCGGTCCGCCTTGGATACCCGGAAACACTCTTGAATTCAGAATTTTTTCGTTTTCCGTTTGAGAAAGGATAAGTCCTCCTCTCGGTCCGCGCAAAGTCTTGTGAGTCGTAGTGGTTACATAATCGAAAAGTCCCACCGGGCTCGGATGTTCTCCCGCTACCACCAAACCGGCAATATGTGCAATATCCGCCATCAATTTCGCACCGATGGAATCAGCGATTTCTTTGAATTTCGTAAAATCGATCGTTCTTGGGTAAGCAGATGCTCCTACCACAATGAGTTTCGGCTTATGCTCTTTTGCAAGTTTCGCCACTTCCGCATAATCAATGGTTTCTTCTTTTTCGGTGACTCCGTAAGGGATCGGCTTGTAGTATTTTCCGCTGATATTTACAGGACTACCATGTGTTAGGTGTCCACCGTGGGCAAGATTCATCCCCAGAAAACTATCTCCCGGCTCGAGTGCCGCCAGAAAAACAGCCATATTCGCCTGAGCCCCGCTATGCGGTTGTACGTTTGCATATTCCGCGCTGAACAATTTTTTTGCCCGGTCGATGGCAAGTTGTTCGACTTTATCCGCATTTTCACATCCGTTGTAATACCTTTTTCCGGGATAACCTTCCGCATATTTATTTGTAAGTGTGGAATGATAGGTTTCAAGAACGGCTTGTGAAACGAAATTTTCACTCGCGATCATTTCGAGAGAATTCTCTTGTCTCTCATCTTCGTGTTTCAGTGCGGAATAAACTTCTGGGTCTTGGTTTTGCAAACTCATGTTGGAATTTCTCTGTTTAAAATAAATGGTAAACTTTCGTATTTTCGCCTACGGATAATTTCAGATTCTTTCAGGACTGCTTTCCGAAAAGTAGAAAACCCTCTCCCAAAGAAGGAAAAATCCGTATTTTCCGGGTTTGTTTTCACTCCCAAGTAGTCCGCAAATTCTTGGAATAAGTCGTTTTGGAATCGGTGTGTGGAAAAAGAAGAGGGCAGTGCCGTTAAAAAATCGGAATGGGATCTTTCTTTTCTGTAATCAGGCTCTTCGGGAGGATGAAGCAGTAAATCCGAAACCTCGCCGATCAATTCTTTTTTTAAAATCAGGGTTCCGTGTTGAACGATACAATTTTTTTTTCGAAATTGCGCATTACCTGAAATTTTTCGCAAAACTCCGGATTCTTCCATAGCCAAATCGGATTTTCCTTTGGGACTTGCACCTATACTTTGTTTTGCGAGTCCCTTTGCTACTATCCTTAGTAGAATATCATAAGAATCTCTGACTGAAAACAATTCCTTTCGTTTGTCGAGATTCACGTAAATGCTATAATTGATATTCCCTGTCGGAGAATGATAAACGGTTCCTCCACCCGAGGCCCGTCTTGCAATATAAACTGCGTTTGGATTCGGTCTTCGGGAGGAAATATCCGTTTTCAAAAAATCTTCCAAAACGGACGGTTTGATATTCTTTTTAGGATCTTCGGAAAGCCCCAGAATGATGGATCTGGGATTGATCCAAAGTCTGACTCCGCCCACTAATCCGAATGAGGTGAGGTGGAGTGCAATCGATTCTTCTACCGCTAAATTATAATAAGGCGAGCGTATGGAAGTGGGAGGGAAAAAGAATAAATCGCCAATCACTCGTTGAAATACTTTTGAGAGGCATCGTTCAGAAATTTTTTCTCACTTCTGGACAGTGAATTCATTCCTTCCCGGGAGATTTTTTCCAAAAGATCATCCACTCTTTTCTTTGCATTTTCCCGGTTGTACATTTCTTCCTGGTATCTTTGGAATCTTCTTTTTTGCAAATAACGGGAGAGAGACCAGGAACTTCCTTTGGAGGAATTATCCTTCCAGCCGGTGTAGAGTTTCATCAGTATAAAACCTGCGATGGCACCTCCCAGGTGTGCCATATGGGCGGCCCTTCCTCCTTGGGCAAATACGATCATCAGCATCAGGATCATCACAAAAAACTTGGCGCGCAACGGAAAGATCATCATAAATAAAATTTCACGGTTGGGCCAGAGGATTGCATAAGCCACCAGTAATCCGAAGATTCCTCCGCTTGCTCCCATTACGATTCCTTGGGGAAACCCTGAAATGGAGGCAACCACAGTCACAACTCCCCCCAAAAAAGAGGCAAAAAGGTAAAATTTTAAAAACGGTTTCCCCCCCCAAGTGGATTCAAGTTCCGAACCAAACATCCATAAGGCGAGCATATTGAATAGCAAATGAAAAAAATCTACGTGCAAAAACGAGTAGGTGATGAGTTGCCAAACGGAGCCTCCCATCACTGCGGCCGGGGAAAGCGCGAACAATCCCTCTAAAAAGTGCATTTTGAACAACATTTGAGTCAAAAACTGTAAAACGAATACGATTCCGTTTGCGATAAGTAGGATACGAACGATAGAAGTCAGTTCGGGTCCAAACCGAAGCTCATAACCTGAGGGAGAACGAGGGGGCATAAATTCAAACTCGCAAATCTTGAGTGACAAGGAAAGTCGATTTCCTATACTCGAGGAAGTGATCGTTCAACTCTTCGGGGTTCGTGGCTCCATTGCGGCCCCCCTTCGCAACCAGGATTATCGCAAAAAAATCCTAGAAATCTTAGAATTGTACGCGAGTAAACCGCCCCAAACCCGCAACTCAGTGGAGGACTTTTGGAAAAAGCTACCTTACCACTTGAAGTTTGTTACAGGGAGCGATACTACTTGCGTTACAGTTACCGATGCAAAAGGGGAAATCTATATCTTGGATATGGGTACAGGAGTTCGTAACGTAGGTGACGATCTGCTACAGGCCTATTTTAGTAAAAAATCCCGAAAAGATGTAAATATATTCATAACTCATACCCATTGGGATCATATCCAGGGGCTTCCTTTTTTCAAACCGATCTATTTTCCCGACTTTAATCTGAAATTTCACTCCCCCTATGCGGACTTGGAAACCAGATTGGAAGACCAACAGCGTCCCGAATTCTTTCCTGTCCGTTTTTCCGACACCGGTTCCCGAAAAGAGTTCCATCATTTTTTACCCGGTGACGAAATGAAATTCCCAAGCGGGATCAAAGTGGAAACTCACCCGCTCAAACACCCCGGCGGATCTTTTGCATATAAATTTACGGACGCACTCGGCAAAGTCTTCATATTTGCAACTGATGCCGAATTTACGGGAGAGGACATGTCCATCATTCATGACTATGCCCCTTTTTTCAAAGACGCCGACTTACTCGTATTAGATACTCAATACACTTTGGACGAATCCTTCTCCAAATTCGATTGGGGTCATACTTCTTATACCATGTCTGTGAATTGTGCTACGGCATGGAATGTGAAAAATTTAGTACTGACTCATCATGAGCCTTCCTACTCGGATGAAAAAATTTATGAAATTTATGAAGCCTCCAGGTTGCATAAGAAATTTTTAGGAGAAAAGAAACTCAAGATCCACTTGGCAAGAGAGGGACTCCGTTTCCACCTCTAGAACTTAAAATTTTAAAAAATATATGAATCGTGAAAAAACTTTAAAATACACTTTGACTGCATTCTTCGTTTCGGCATTGTTCGGCGGCCTTTTTTTCGGATATGTACTTTCCGAAGTAAACCAAGGTAAGGAACTTCAAAAGCTAGCATCTTACCAGCCTACGACTCCGACAAAATTATACGATACGAACGGAGTGTTGTTTGCGGAACTTTACAGACACAAACAGGAATTATTGAAATTTCAGGACATTCCTCCTCATGTGATTCAGGCATTTTTATCCGTCGAGGACGACAATTTTTTCAACCACTTTGGAATTGATTTTTCGGCCATTGTCCGTGCTGCCATTAAGAACCTACTTGCAGGGCGCATTGTACAAGGTGGTTCCACATTAACTCAACAGCTTGCCAAAACCATTTTGCAGGAACGTAAAAAAACATTTGCACGTAAATTTTTAGAAGCTCTTCTCACTCTTCAGATAGAACAGGAGTACACCAAAGAAGAGATATTGGAAATTTATTTCAATCTTATCTATCTGGGACACGGAACTACGGGGCTTTCTTCCGCCGCAAACGTGTACTTTCAAAAAGACGTAAGAGATCTGGATATTGCGGAAGCGGCATTACTCGCGAGACTTCCCAAAGCACCGGTTCATTATTCCCCGTTCAAAAATCCAATGGATGCAAAAAACTCCCATTTGGTGGTGCTCGGGCTTATGGCGAAAAACGGATTTGTTCCTAAGGATCAAGTGGAGAAAATCCATAATGAGTTTTGGGAAAGGTATTGGCCCATTGTAATCACACAATCTCCTTCCCGTTCCACATGGGGGACCAAACTCAATAGGGCCCCTCATTTTACCGAATGGACCAGACAGATTTTGGAAAAGGAATTGGGAGATGAAGCGGTTTACACCGGAGGCCTTCGGGTTTATACCACTTTGGATGTTCGTAAGCAGGAAATTGCGGAAGAAGAACTTAGAAAAGCACTCATCGAGCAGGACCGTTACGCATTCGGTGCAAACTTCCGTTATGCGGGAAGGGCCGATCGTGGGTTGGTTTCTCTTTATAATCTGATGGGTTCTATTTTTCCCGTGGGTGTTCCTTATATTACCAATTTGGACGATAGGCAGGTATTTCGACTTCATTTGGAAAAAGAAATGGGTCCTGCTCTCGAACTACTTACCGATTTCACTCCATCAGAGAACGAAAGTTCTGCGGTTAAGGAATTTATGCGTTCCTCTCTCGTATTTTCTTCCAATCTTCATGTGGAAGGTGCCATCATAACGATCGACCATCAAACTGGATATATCCAAACGATGGTGGGCGGATCCAGATTCACTCCTAAAAACCAGTTCAATCGGGCGATGCAGGCAAGAAGGCAGACAGGTTCCGCTTTCAAACCGTTTGTGTATGCAGCTGCCATTCAGAACAGAGCGGTTGGCTCCGGAACAGGAATTATGGACGCCCCTCTAACAACGATTACAGAAGAAGGGGAAGGGTATTCTCCTCAGGATATATCCGGAGATTTCAGAGGGATGGTTCCTTTGTCCCGTGCACTTTCTTTGTCTTTGAATATTGTTTCCGTGCAGGTGTTAATGAGAACGGGAACGGATTCTGTCATCGACTTTTCCTCTAAAGTAACCAAAGCTAGTAAATCCAGATTTCCTACCGGACCCGCACTCGCTTTGGGAGTGGCCGAACTCACTCCTTACGAAATGGCCTTGGGATACTCGATACTTGCCAATAAAGGAAAAGATGTTATTCCGTTTAGCGTGCGCTATGTGTTGAATCAGAGCGGTTCAGTGGTTTACAATCGGGAACGACAGGTGCAAGAGGAATTGGCCGAGGAAGCAAAAACCGGTGCCATTCAAATCATTCCGGAAGCGACAGCTTATATTATCAAACAAATGTTAATTGGTGTTGCGACGGGAGGAACACCGACGCAAGCCTTGCGTGCTGCCGACAAAGGAAATTACAAAGGAATTTCCGGTGGAAAAACAGGGTCTACGTCCTCTTATACCAACGTGTGGTACTGCGGTTTCGATCCGAAATACACTTCGGTAGTTTGGATGGGTTTTGATAAGTCCTCTCTTTCTTTGGGAAAGGGTACGACTGCTGCGGGAGTCGCAGCTCCCATTTGGGGAAAAATGTATTCCCGATGGTACAACGAAGGTCCTTATCCTAGTTTCGGTTCTTCTGACAAGCCGGAAGAAGTTCCCGCCGATGTAATCAAAGGGGCAACCTGTTCTTTCAACGGACTTACTCCCGGCCCTAATTGCCCTTTGGTATCCAATATGTTTTTGAAGCCGATTACGGTTGCTGGAAGGACATTGTCTGTTCCCGGCTCAAGGCAGTGCGATGGAGAAAGAGATCATTTCCGGTCTATGGATTTGAATGACTTTTTACAAAGAGAATTGGATATCAGCGACGACGAAATTGGGCAACCGCATTAATTTCTCACAAATTGTTTAAAAAATAGGCAGATTTTTGCTTTTGTACCAGCCATAAGCAAAAATCTACTTCCACAGCTTTTCCCCAAACCCCGGCCAAACCGGCTCCTATCTAGATTTCTGCGCATTCTATCAAAAAACTCGGCCTTTCTTCGGCCACAATCCATCTCATCCATTTTCTGGTACGGTTATTGCATTTAATCATCAGAACGAAAGGAAACGGTTCCTTGGGAGATTGGTTATGAAACTAGCAATCAGTTTGGCAACTATAGTAGGATTCACAGTATCTTTGTCTGCATTCGAAATGACTGTAAACGATGAAGAAGTGAACTCTCTTTTGAATACTTACGATAAAGAGACTCTTACTGAGATTTCCAATGAGCTAGTGAAAGTTGCCTCCGAAGAAGAAAATCTCGGAGAATACGAAATGGCATCTTCCCATTACAAGCGTGCTTTGAAAATACGTGAAGCAATCGGTTTAAAAGCTCATAAAAGTTTTGCTTCGATTCTTTATCTTTCTTCCGGTGCCGCTTTCAAAGCGGGAAATTATTGTGAAGCGTCTTTGAGTGCAAAAGAAGCAAGCCTTGCTTTCAAAGCTCACGGTGTTTCCAAGTATGAGACAAAAGCAGCGAACGATCATGTAGCTTATGGAAGAGCATGCGAGTTACTCGCTTTTAAATAATGTTATGATTCTTTTCTAGAGATGGTTACCCTCTTCGATTCTTTCCTGAATCAATCCAACCTCCCGTAGTAATAGACGTGAGGTTGGAATTCTTTTTTTGTAAACTTATCCCGCGCCTTTTTAAATAAAATATCTTCCGTATAAGGTTCTTTGGATTCCCAAACGATTCCGAAATTGGATTCAGTGTATCCTGATTCAAACTGCATTGGTGCAATCGACCGATCTTCCGTTTTATAATGGTAGAGTAGGGAATGGGAAAAAGGAACCGAGTCCGGGGACTGGGAACATGGATTTGTCTTTTTCCAATCCTTTGTTTCCCATATTGAATCTTTCGAAGAACATTCTATTTTTTGAATGGAGTTTGTTTCGAATAACACCCAAACACCTTGTTGTTTGTAATTTCCTTTTCCTATGATGATTTTGAATTTTGTTTCGCTGGGAGATTCGTTTTTTTCGCGATATTCTTTTGTAAATTGGTATTCCTGGGCGATGTAAATCGATTCCGTCCATTCGTAATGATGGGAAGGTGATTTCATCGGAGATTTCTTTTCAGTCGGACGAAGGTAGATTCCCAAAGGAAGGGAGTTTGTTTTTACACGATCCGATTTACCCGGCTCATTTGGAATCGTATCGGGAAGCTTTCGAATCCATTCCGTTTTGGAAGAACAGAATGAAGAGAAAAATAAAATCCCGAAAAGAATGGAGAGATCCCTGATTGTTTTTTTTGCAAATAACAAAGCCGGGATCTCCTTCTGAAAACTAAAATTGGAAATAGATGAAATCTTGTCCGCCGTCCCCGAAAATTCCCATAAGTAGCAACATAACAACCGCTAATACGGGAAGTAGGTAGTTTTGGTAAGGTTTTAATTTCGAGTAAGCCACATCCGAATATTGCAGCCAGTTGAAAAATAATCCGATCACAACAAACATAGGGAGTTCGTTAACCCGATCCAATGTATCTCCCACATTTCTAAATGTCAAAATCCCTTTGAAAACTTCGTAAACAACATTCATGGATTCGTCTCCGCGAGCTGCCGCCCGGAAGAAAACTCCTGAGAACGAAAATATAAAAAACACGCAGATAGTTCGGATGAGTCCTACAAAAGGAAGATTGTCCGGTAATAATTTCTTTTTACCCCGGGCCAAATACAGTGACCTTTCTATCCATAAAAAAGCTCCCAGGTAAGCTCCCCAGGCAACGAAAGCCCAGTTGGCTCCATGCCAAAGTCCTCCGAGGCACATAGTGATGAACATATTGAGGTTGGAGCGGAATACGCTTCCTTGGCTTCCACCGAGAGGAATATAGAGATAATCTCTGAGCCAGGAAGACAGTGTAATATGCCAGCGACTCCAAAGATCTCGGAAACTTTGTGCGAGAAAAGGTCCTTTGAAGTTTTCGGGAATTTCGTAACCGAGAAGATTGGCAGATCCGCGTGCCATATCCGTATAACCGGAAAAATCGCAATAGACTTGCATCGCAAAACCAAGGTTAGCAAATAATAGGGAAAAACTATCATACTTTCCCGGATCCATATAGATCGGTGCGATGATAGGAGCTATATTTTCCGCGATGACTACTTTTTTGAAAAGTCCTCCCATAAGAAGGAAGAGGCCTTTTTTCATTCTGTCGGAATCAATCTCAGGATGGTCGATTTGAGGAATGAAATTGTCGGATCGCATGATGGGACCTGCGATCAGTTGCGGGAAAAACAAGATAAACAAAAAGTAATCTTGGAAACGGATTCTATCTTTTAAGATTCCTCTGTGGATGTCCACTTGCAACGCAATCACTTGAAATGTGTAGAAGCTGATGGCAAGGGGTAAAAATATACTCCAGGATTCCGCGAAAGTTTTTGCTTGGGTCCAACCTGTAATCGAATAAATGCTTCCTGTTACGAAATAAAAATACTTAAAGAACGCAAGGTTGATTACGTTTAAGGTAACGATCGTTGTAAGTAGAAGTTTATCCGATTTTCCTTCTTCTTTCGCTTTGAAAATTCTTTCGCTGAACCAGTAGTTGACCAGTATCACCGCAAGAAAGTGAAACAAAAAAGTAAAACTGAAATATCCGTAAAAAATAACGGAAGAAGTGAGTAATAAAGTCTTTCTCCCTTTTTGAGGAATATTCCAGTAAATAATATAAGTTAAAGCAAATAGAATGAGATAGGGAATAGAATTGAATAACATTTATTTGGCGGCCTATAGATCCCAGAGATAAAAGAATCTTGCGTTTGAATTTTGTTTGAATAGTTTTTCCACAAGTCCGAATTGAAATTGTTTTTCGGAAGAGTCCATGGTTTGGTAAATGTTCTCCACTTTTCCCCGGCCTCTTTGATAAATGATCAATCGTGGATTTCCGTCTCTATGTCCGCCGTATCTCGGATGTTTCATCAATTGGATTTGGATGTCGTCGAAGTAACCGATGAAGTCCACAAGTCCTTCCTTTTTCGCCTGCTCCGCCGTAAAAATCCTACCGTCGCAAATTTCTCTCAATCTAGCTTCCGATACGTTCGGTCTTCCTCGTTTTACGATTTGAAAAAAACGATCATACAAACCGTCTACGATGGATTGTAGAATTTTTTTCTGTTCCGGAGACTGTTCGATTAGTGGCGAACCCATTGCTTTGTTGCTTCCGGAAGTGATGGATTGGTCTTTCACACCGATCTTATCCAATCCTTCTTTGACATTGATCCCTTGCATGATGACTCCGATCGAACCTGTAACGGTTGTTGGATGGGCACCGATGGAATCCGTACTCATTGCAATGTAATAAGCTCCGCTCGCTGCGGTATCCATAAAGGCGGAAAAAACAGGGATTCCCTTTTTGGCTTTGAATTTTTGAATTTCCTGATAGATGATATCACTTGCCGTGACTGTTCCACCGGGAGAGTTGATCTTAAGAATCACTCCCTGGATATTCGGATCCTTTTCGGCGAACTTCAATGATTCTTTGATCCTTGCGACCATAGATTCCGTTCCGCTTCCGAAGAGAGAAGACTCTCTGCTTTCATCACTGATCACTCCCTCAACAGGGATAATTAAAATCTTATCTTTGTCGGAACCTGAGATCTGCTTTTCTTCGAAATCCGCTTTTGCTCCTGTCAATGAGGGAAGAGCAAGGATGCAGGCTTGAAGGAATGTAAGGGAAAAAACGATTGTGAGGACACTAAAAAAATGCTTCCTTAAGGACATAGAACCTTTGTAAGATCGGAAAGATTGGATTCAATCATTTTTGAGGTCTCATTTGTACCGACTAAAAACAAAAAAGGCGTATTTCGACATTTTGCCTGATTCCGGAGGCCAATGGATCGACCTTGTACTTTCTTCCCCTGTAGACTTTTCGCCTCTTTCCGTCATTGCAGGCCATAAATCGCCGGATCCTTTTTTTGCGTCAGGATCCTTTCTGATGTTTCCTTGGGTCAATCGTTTGGAACCGAATCCTTGGGCGATAGCACCTTTTTATCCCAGCACACATTGGTTGACTGACGGTAATGGAGTCTCCTTACACGGGTTATTTCATAATTTAAATCGCAAAATCATCTCGGAGTCCTACTCGGATGCATCCAGTGAAGTCAGTTTCGGCTTTGAACTGCCTAACGAATGGAAGAACAGTTTTCTCGAATTCATTGAGTTGAAGGAAACCTATATTTTAACGGATCATGAATTGAAAATCCGCTATCAGGTAACAAACCGATCCGAGGAAGATTTTTCTTTCGCACTGGGAATTCATCCCTATTTTCGTTGGGGAAATGAAGAAAACATAGATGATTTGTATCTTTTCGGAACGGGGTTTTATGAAGTGAAGTTAGGTGATTTCCTTTTGCCTGAAAAAATTTTCAAAGATACAATCCGTATGGAAGAAGAGACAAAACTGGAAGGGAAGTCCTACGATTCTCTCTTCAAGGCAAAAGACGGAGACTCTGAATCTTCCTATTTCGGTTTTTTTTCCATGAACCGCAAAGAGAGAGTTTTGGTAGGAGGAGGGAGTTTTTACCAAGTGTACATTCCCGGAGATAGAAAGTCGATCGCGATCGAGCCAATGACCTCTACCGGAAATTTTTTACATTTTTCCGAGTCAAATCCTGTGGTTTTACCTAAAAAAGAACAAAAAACCGTAGAATTTTTTATTAGAATGGAGAGTTTTTAGCCAAGTAATACTGCGATTTTTCGTCTAAAGGTCAAGGTTCGCCAAACGATGACAGATACGATTATACAAACTTGCAAACAAATGAGTAAAAATCTTTTAGAGATCAAATACTTCGCAGAAAAGAAGAACACCAGTAGAACGTCTGTTTATCGGGCGCTTCAGGATAACAAACTGAATGAAGTTGTCATTGGTAAAAATTCCCGTTTCGTGATTTTGGATGATCTGGCAAAAAAATGGCGCCCGGGACGTCAGTCTTCTTAAAAAAGCTCCCATGTAGATTCCAAAAATATTCTTTCATAATCGGAATTGCAGACTTCGGAAGCCTCCAATGCAAAGATTAAGTTCTTTTTCTTTTTGGATTTGATCCCTCTGGAGAATAGAATTTGTCCAAACCAAATGTCCCCCGTAAGACCGTAAAAATCCAGGTCTTCCGTTTCACTCAGGTTTTGAAAAATTGCGTACTGCTGCCATTCTTTTTTGGTAACAGGTGTTAACCCCCAATAAGAAAGAAAATAATTATCCTTTTCATTCGGCAGAAAATAACCCAAAGAAACAAAACAGGATTCGCCGAAACTTCCGTCTCCGAATTTCCTTCTGGATTTCAAAAATATTTCTCCCACCAAGGGAAACGGTCTCTCGAAAGTTCTTAGTTTCCATAGATAGGAAATTTGAACGAGTTTTCCCCATTTAACGACCAGTGTCATTTGGCCTTCTTTCAGAATGGGCAAAAAATCGGTGTCGGGAATCGAATGAGTTTCCGATTTCGGAATTTCGTATTTTATGAAAGAAATTTCTTTCCAAAGAATCTTTTTGGGAGTATGAAAAAGATTTCGAATTTTATCTTTTATTGATTTTCGATTTTCAAAGGTTTTCCTTGGGATTTCCAAAAATAAATTTGTTTTCTCTTTTAAATGAGTCTTTTGCCGGTCTATATAGTGATTGGGAAATAAAAGATAATGAAATTTTGAGAATGAATCCAACTTTCGAATTCCATAAAGTTCGATTTGACTCTTTCCCAGAGGTTGGGGATGGGTTTTCCAATCAAAGCTTGTGAAATGGAAAAGATTCTTTTCAGAAAACTCGTCCCATCCTTCTGCGAACCTCTTTTTCAGATCTTTTTCGGTAAAAAGAACGGAATCCGAATAGAAACTAACTTCTATTTGTCGGCTTTGGATTTTGAGTTTTAAGTCTTTTCCGAATTTAATCAATTTATGAAGGATTTTCATCTTTTAGTAAGGGAAATCGCCGATCTTAGGAGCAGAATGACAACATTAGCCTTTGAAAACAAAGATTTTTTATGGGGAGACGACGCCGGATCCCTTCGTATTTTATCGGAATACCTGCACCCAAAGGCAGAGTTCATTCGGAATGGAGTAACAGACACCGTAGTTGTCTTCGGTTCCGCCCGCATTCCCAGTCCGGAAGGCAAAAAAAATGCAAATGGTGCCTTACACAAAGGACTTCTTCCGTTCGTGAAATACTATGAGCAGGCTGTGGAATTTTCCAGACTTCTCTCGGATTGGGGCAATCATTTCGATCGTGAATTTCCCGGTAGAAAATTATTTATCTCTACCGGAGGAGGGCCCGGAATCATGGAAGCCGGAAACCGGGGAGCCTCCGAGGCAGGAGCTGAATCCATCGCTTTGAATATTGCACTTCCTTTTGAGCAGCATGCAAATCCTTATGCCAGCCCCAAACTTTCCTTTGAATACCACTACTTCTTTATGAGAAAGCTTTGGTTTATGAAACACTGCCGGGGGATTGTTGCTTTTCCGGGTGGTTTCGGAACCTTTGATGAGTTGTTTGAAGTTTTAACCCTGGTACAAACCCAGAAAAAAGAAAAGATCCCCATCTTGTTATACGGAAAAGAATTTTGGGATAAAGTGGTGAATTTCCCGGTTCTTGCGGAATATGGACTGATCAATGAAGAAGATCTGAACCTTCTTTCCTACGCCAATACTCCCGAAGAAGCGTTTCTCTTCTTCCAAGAAAAGATTCGTTTGGAATTGACCCAAAAATTGGGTACAAAATCATAGCGAAAGCAAAGGGAAATCATATGGCAAGAAGATGTGTTGTAACTGGAAAAGGAACGACTGCGGGGAATAACGTATCCCACTCGCATAAAAAAGACCGTCGTATTTGGAAGGTCAACGTTATCACTAAGAAGATTTTTTTAGAAGACGAAAACAGATGGGTTCGTGTGAAAATTTCCACACGTGCACTTAGAACTTTGCGTAAAAAAGGTCTCAAAAACGCGATCAAAGATCACGGTGGAGACATCAAAGCAATCGAGCCTAAAAAATATATCGGCGTTGGTTCTGCTGTCGCTGCAAAAGTTTCTTCCGCAAAATAGTTTTTTATCTAACCTGGTCTTATGAAAAAGGCCGGGAAAAAACCTTCTTCCGAATTCATTCATAATCTATACAATCTGTTATACGACGAGTTTGGTACGGTGGAAACACCTCTTACCTATTCGCAACCTCATGAATTGGCAATTGCAGTCATTCTCTCTGCGCAATGTACAGACGCGCGAGTCAATGAAGTCACACCGGAATTATTCAAAACATTTAAGAGTTTGGAATCTTTTGCCAACGCGGAGCTTACGGATATAGAAAAGAAAATTTTCTCTACCGGTTTTTACCATAACAAGGCCAAAAATATACAAGGTTTCGCGAGGATGTTGATTTCCAAGTTCGGAGGGGTGATTCCTAAAACAATGGAAGAAGCGATTCTTTTGCCGGGGTTCGGCCGAAAGACCGCCAATGTAGTGTTAAGTGAACTTTACGGGATTTCTGCTGGTTTTGTCGTGGATACCCATGTCAAACGGCTGACAAAAAAAATAGGTTTAACCGAGGCGACAGACCCGGTCAAAATCGAAAGAGAAATGATGGAACTGATTCCTAAGGAGTATTGGAGAAACCTTTCTCTATACCTGATATTTCTCGGTCGTAAGAATTGCCAAGCGAGGCGTACGGAGTGTTCGACTTGCTGTCTTTCGAAGATTTGCCCTTCGTATTCCGTAGACTGACGGTAGCAACAGGTAGTTCTTCTTCCTTTACGGATTCGTGTTTTTTTCTCCAAGAACGATTGCGATCTTCCAAATTGATCGAAACCACTTCATGGTGAATTCGGATCAAATCTCTTTTACGGAAATACAATTCCAAGCTTCCTAATTTTCCAAAATCTTTAGGGCAGGTGATCTGATGCACATTGGCAAGGTATCTGAAATTGGCGCGTTTGCCGGGTTCACTCAGTAAAAATATGGGGAAGTTGGGATCTTTCGGAAATTCGGTGGTGGCGAGCAGGATTTCTTCTGACTCTTTTACAAAATAAATCCAACCATCGTAGTCGAAATAATCATCCAATTTGGCGAAAGAGGAAAGATAACCTAATCCTAGTTTAACGGGACCTGTTTCAATTGCGGAATGTTTTTCCTCTTGGTAACCGTCGTAGGGAAAGTTTTGCAGTTTTTTATCGTTTTTGTCCAGGAAAGGAAATAACAGATAGGCTTGTCCGTTTTTCTTTTTGTAATCCAATTTCTCCGATTCCACCCACTGGAGGAGAGCCCCGAGTCCTCCTCTTCCTTCCCGGCTCATTTGAGTGTGAGCGTCTTTTCCGCAATGAAAGAAGATTTTAATGGGTAGATCCGCTTCGGAAGGATGACTGAAGAGAGGAAAAGACAAAGATAGAAAAAAAAGTGCTAGAATAAGTATCTTCATTGGTGGGACTCTATGGAATAGAACGGTTGAATTGGTCCTCAAATGAACCAAAAAATCTAAAAACAGTCTAAGGAATGGGCACGTTAGTCTCCTGCCATGAACATCTTTAAAAATATTATTCTCTACGGACAAATGGTTAAACTCTCTCACACTCTTTTTGCTCTCCCTTTTGCGGGAATCTCCTTTATATTGGCATACTTACAGTCTTCTCTGGAAATCGCAGATTTGATTCGCATCGGCCTTCTGATTGTTATCTGTATGGTGAGTGCCCGTAGTGCGGCTATGGGATTTAACCGTTATGTGGATGCGGAAATCGATGAAAGAAATCCCCGAACGGAAAAAAGAGAGATACCTTCCGGGAAAATTTCCAAACTTTCCGCACTTCTTTTCATCGGTCTTTCCGCTTTTATATTTATCTTTTCCAGTTTCTTTATCAATAAGCTGGCATTCTTATTATCCTTTCCGGCTTTGTTTGTTTTGTTTCTTTATTCTTTGACCAAGAGGTTTACCCTTTTTTGCCATTTGGTTTTGGGTCTTGCCATTTCACTCGCTCCTCTAGGGGCTTGGATCGCGATGACGGAAAGTATCGATACGATTCCCGTATTGTTTTCTCTGGGACTACTTTTTCATATCTCCGCATTTGATATTTTATATGCCATCCAGGATTCGGATTTCGACTCGAAGGAAGGTTTGCATTCCATTCCTTCGAGGTTGGGTGAAAAAAACTCCCGCATTATCGCCGTTATTTTGCATGTGCTTTCTTTGATAGGGTTCAGTTTTGCAGGTAGATTTGCAGACCTTGGCATTTTGTATTATTTGGTTTTATCGATCATCGCATTCTTGGTATTTTACGAACATAGACTTTCTTGGAATCATCGTTCCAAAGAACTTCCACCCAGGTTTTATCAAATCAACTCCTGGATCAGTGTGGTTTTGTTTTTTGCCATTCTGATCGACAAATGGTCCGAGTTTTTAATCAAACTTTCCTCCGGAATATCATTTAAGTGAAGTTAGTTGTCGCATTGGCAGGAGCAAGCGGTTCGATTTATGCTGCCAGATTTTTGCGGGCACTTTCCGAGATCCCCGGAGAATCCTACCTGGTTGTCAGCCCGCCTTCTCTGAGAATATTTTCCGAAGAATACGAAACCTCGGTTTCCAAACCGGAGGATGTTTTGGATTTTATTCAAACGAAATGGAAGCCCGATTTAAAACATAAATTTCATATCAGAAATTTTCATGACATAGGTTCCGATATTGCAAGCGGTTCCAATGTTTGGGATGCGATGGTTGTTGTTCCCTGCAGCATGAAAACAATTGCATCAATAAACGCAGGTTTGACGGAAAATCTCATTGAACGCGCCGCCGATGTGAGTTTGAAAGAAAGAAGAAGGCTTATTGTTGTGCCGAGAGAGACTCCTTATAACCGGGTGCATCTCCGCAATCTATTGTCTTTGGATGAAGCCGGGGCAATCATATTGCCTGCCTCTCCAGGATTTTATCAAATGCCGAAAACCCTTGATGATCTGGGGGATTTTATTTCCGGTAGGATCTTTAATCTGTTAGGTGTGGACGCCGGATTGTATCCGAAGTGGGTCGGCTAGCTTACATTTAAGAATCGAGTAGTCTGTTATTTTTTTTGTTTTTTGGGCGCCTCGGATGTGTTAGATGGAGTTTGCGGGATTTCTAATCCCCGAGCGGGCTCTGCCGCGACTTCGCCTATCGGCTCCGGTCCTTCGGACGGCGACTTTGTCGCCTCGCTCTGATCCCTGGCGTGGGGGAGGGTGGGGAAGATCAAGATCAGAGAAGGAATTTTTAGAATACTATCCCCGCCCTATCGACATTGGGTGGGGTTAACCACCCGCCACCCAATGAGGTTCAAATAGCATACATTATGCGATATAGCCAGTCTCTTTCGGCTTTCGCTGATTTTTTTTACAAATAAGTTCGCCTTTTTGACTTACGGCTTTTCGTTCTGGATTTTGAAATTGCGAAAATGGAAGTAGGGTTTTCCTTTGTCATCCAAACATACGTAGCTGATTTCGCTTTCGATGACTTCGGCCAGTTTTCCTGTTTGCGGGTTGTTCGAAATAGCAAGTGTTTTGACGGTGACCGAAGATTTTCCGGTTTTGATGATTTTGCCGTAGATTTGGATGATGTCCCCTGCGCGTGCGGGGGAACGAAACACTACATTGTCCATGCTGACCGTGACTATGTTCGTATAATTGATTTTCATCATTGCGAACATCGCCATTCCCTCATCAATCCAAGACAGCATTTTGCCACCAAATAGGTTGTGGTGGTAATTCAGATCGTCAGGTTGGACTAGGTGTTGGGTCACGAGATCCATAGAAGCAATTTTTGTTAAAATCTGATCGGACATACTGACCAGTAAAATTTTGTTTTCGATTTATTCGATACCAAAAACCCTTGGTAAAAGATTTCCGCCATATGTATTCTTATTCCCACCGGAACATTTTAGACACCCTCCAATTCTCAAAAGAAGATTTAGATTTTTTGATCGAAAAATCGAAAATCATGCAAAGCCTCCACGAGTCAGGGAAAGCCTTCGGCATTCTGAATGGAAAATTGCTCGCCTCTCTTTTTTTTGAGGCATCCACCAGAACCCGGTTTTCCTTCGAAGCTGCCATGGAAAGGTTAGGCGGACGAATTGTTTCCACCGTCGGATTTCAATTTTCATCCATCTCCAAAGGGGAAACTCTTTACGATACTATGAAGATGATCGAAGCCTATACGGACATTGCCGTGATTCGTCACCCGGTGGAAGGTTCTTCCCGGATCGCTGCAGGTGCCGTTTCCATTCCAGTGATCAATGCAGGTGACGGAGCGGGACAGCATCCTACCCAGGCGATCTTGGATTTATATACCATCATTTCCGAAAAAGGCAAAATCGAAGGTTTGAGTATCGCATTTATCGGTGACTTAAAATACGGAAGAACGATTCACTCTCTTATCAATCTGCTCAGACATTATAAAGTTCATCTCTATTTGATTTCTCCGGAAGAACTGAAATTACCTGAAAATTATAAAAAGAATTTAACCGGTTTTCCCATGACTTGGGAAGAAACGACGGACATCAAAGCATTTTGGGAATCGGATGTCGCTTATGTGACTCGTATTCAGGAAGAAAGATTTGCAGACCACAAAGAATACGAAAAATTAAAAGATATCTATAAGGTGAACAAAGAACTGGTTCTTGCTTCCAAAAAGGATACAACCATACTTCATCCTCTGCCTAGGGTGAACGAATTGTCCACTGACGTAGACGATCTACCAAATGCAGCTTACTTCCGTCAGGCGAAAAACGGAGTGGTTGTCCGAATGGCTCTACTTTGTTTGAGTTTAGGCATACCATTCGGAGAAAAAAAATAAGCTTACCATGACAAAACGCATTTGGAGTTTAGCGGAAGCGAAAGAAGCGCTTCCTTTGGTAAGGGAAATCACAAGAGATTATTATCTTAAATCCAGTCGGCTTGCGGATGAAATCAGGAACAAGGTATTTCCGGAGAATGTGCAGGAAGCGAAAGAAGACGAAATTTCGGAGCTGGTTCAAGCTTGGTCCAACGAGATTTTGGCTTTGGATCTGGATGTGAAAGGGCTCTGGCTCGTTGATTTTGATAACGGAAAAGGCTATTATTGTTGGACCTGGGGCGAAGAAGATGTGTTATACGAACATGGATATAACGACGGATTCCGTTCCCGAAAATTAATTGAAGAATCGAAAGAGGAAAAAAATGACTCGGATCAATGAAAACTATTTAAAACTCAAAGCAGGTTATCTATTTCCTGAGATTGGAAGAAGAGTAAAGGCATATTCGGATGCAAATGCGGACAAACGAATCATTCGTTTGGGAATCGGTGATGTGACTCTTCCTTTGGTGCCTTCCATCGTTAATGCAATGGTCGATGCTGCAAAAGAAATGGGAACACCCGGAGGTTTTCACGGTTACGGTCCAGAACAAGGTTACGGTTTTTTAATTAATAAAATCATTGAACACGATTATACGAAACGGGGAGTGAAGATTTCGGAAGACGAAGTTTTTGTTTCCGACGGATCCAAATGCGATGCGGGAAATATTCAGGAGATATTTTCTTTGGATAGCAAGATTGCAGTCGTTGATCCGGTTTATCCCGTTTATGTAGATACCAATGTGATGGCAGGTAGAACCGGAGAAGTGAATGCCAACGGGTATTATGAAAATATCGTTTATATGCCTGCGACGGAAGCAAACAATTTTGAACCTGAATTTCCGAAGGAAAAAGCGGACATCATCTACCTATGTTATCCGAACAATCCTACCGGCATGGTGGCAACTAAAGAGCGTTTGGCGGAATGGGTTGCTTTTGCCCGGAAAACGGGAAGCATCATCCTTTTTGATTCGGCTTACGAATCTTTTATCCAAGATCCGACGATTCCCAAGTCTATTTATGAAATTGAAGGTGCGAAAGAAGTTGCGATCGAATTCCGCTCTTTTTCCAAGACGGCGGGATTTACAGGTACACGTTGCGCTTACATTGTGATTCCTAAAGAACTGAAAGGCAAAACATCCAAAGGAGAAGAGATCAGCTTCAATTCCCTTTGGAGTCGTCGTCACACTACCAAGTTCAACGGAGTTTCTTATGTAACTCAAAAAGGAGCGGAGGCGATCTTCTCCGTCCAAGGCCAAAAAGAAATCGGAGAACAAATTTCCTATTATATGGAAAATGCAAGACTCATCCGCGAAGGCTTGGGAGCGAGCGGTTATAAAATCTTCGGAGGAGTGAACGCTCCTTATATTTGGCTGAAAACCCCTAGAAACCTGAAATCTTGGGAGTTTTTCGATGAACTTCTTTCCAAAGCGCAGATTGTGGGAACTCCCGGATCCGGATTCGGACCGGCAGGAGAGGGATATTTTCGACTTTCCGCCTTCGGAAAGAGAGAAGACGTGCTTTCTGCCATAGAACGCATTCAAAAAATCTAAAAAAATTTCTAGGTTTTTCCCATAGCACCGATATAGTAAACAAGGTAGAGCTATGGGAAAATGGAAATTTATACTCTTTGTCGCACTTGCGAGTTTGCACATCTCGCATTTGAGTGCTGTGTCCCCCGAACAAACGAACTTGGGGATTTTGATTTTTGAAAATAAAGAAAACATCAATTTTATCAATGTATGTTTGAGTAACCTCTCTCCTCCTCAAGAGGATGCGGTGGCACCTGCCGCAGGGACAACTACGACAGACTCTGGTAAAAAAAATCTGGAAGGAAACGACTACTTTAAAATGCTAAAAGCCGCTAACCAAACGGACTTTAGCGGAAATATGTGGTATTTACAAAGTAATTATTCCTATGCATTCCGCCAGTTGCGAGGCGCGCAAGGGGAATTGAAAGCCATCTATGAAGTCACTCTTCAAAGATACATAGAAGATGCGAGAGCTCTATTGGAATCCGCGGCACCTGCCATCATTCGTTCCAATGACAATTCTTCCAAGGCACTCCTTCGACTAGGATTTCGTGACCTTCGTTCCGCAGAAGATCTCTACACCACTGGACTCAATTCCAGCCCGCACCAATACCGTTACAAATTAACTCTTTATAAAGAGGGAATTTTAACTCTGAGACGTGCGAAAAGATTTGCTATCCTTGCCATGATTTATTCCAAAACTCCCGATGAGGATAAACCGGAATACCAATACCGTTCTTTGGATGATATCAAAGAAGCTCGTAGCGAAGAAAAACAAAGAAACTACGAAAAAGTAAGAGATACTCTCATCAACTTTATGGAAAACAAAAGAATGGAAAGAGCGATCGCTCCTCCGGGAAACCCAGATGCAAAACCATTGGATCTTTTGGAACAACATGATGATAATTACGGATTCATCACTTCCAAACGTTTGGATTTATTACAAGAAGCCAACTTGCAAATCAAAGAAACAGAAGGTGCGAAACGCGAATCCGTTCCCGCCGTACCAAAGTTTGATGAACAAGGTAAGGCAACTTACGAAGAAAAACCTAAAAAATAAAAACCATGCGCACCGTAGCTCTGACTCTGACCTTTCTTCTTTCTCTCTCTCTTTTAGGAAAGACCACTCTTTCTTCCAGAGAGAGAAAGAAACAATTCGATCAAAAGATCGGACTTGTTTTTGATGTAAAAGAAACTCTATCTCTACCGGAAGAGTCGGACAGAAATACCCTCAGTACAGTTCGTTCGGAAGTGGAAGACGCATACCGGGTAGGTGAAAAAATCCGAATGGAAAAAGCACTTTCCATTGCGGAAGGCGAACTTGCTTTCGCTTCCAGAAAACTTTGCATCGATTTGGAAGAAAAATCCCAGGATATTTACGAAAAGGCGCAAGGTAGTTTTCTACTGGTAGAATCGGAAGAAAAATCTTCCGGTAAAAAAATGGAATGGGATACTAGAGAAAAAATCCAAAGATATTTGATTATGGCAAAGAGCGAAAAGGATCACGCCAAAGAGTTTTATATCTCGGGCAACTACCACATGTCCTTGCATACATACAAACGCTCCATAATGTATTCTCTACTTTCCTTTTTATCTCATGGAAAGGAAATTCCGGAAGGTTATCAAACTGCTGCTAATGTTTGGGCGGAACCTGTTTGGCAATCAATTCACAAAACAAAACCACAATCCATTCGAGAAAACTAAAAATTTAGATTTTCATCCGGGGGAATTCGCACAAGATGACCCGAAAGTGAAGATAGAGTCGATCTATAAACATTTTCTTCTGACTAAGGCCAGTCATTTACCTGTGGTAAATGCGGAAGGGATTTTGCTCGGACTCATTGCAAAGGAACGCGTATTGCAAGAGTTAGCTGATCTTGGTCAAGGTCGTGAAGATTATGAGTTCATTCCTACCGAAATCTTGGAAAAGGATTTGAACGAGAATATCTTGAACTTTTTCCGGGACTCCAATCGGATTCCTGTCTTGGATCACGAAGGAAACAGAAAAGAGTTTTGGGACAAGCCCAGATTCCTCGCCGAATTTTCCAAATTGGATTCTTCGAACAAAAGAGATCCCCGCCTCGAAGAGATAGCTGCCAAACAAGAAAAGAAAAGAGACTCCCAGGATTCCATCCATTGGTATATGGAGTTGATTCTATCCAATTTCCCGGACGGACTTCTTTCCACGGACGTTGCCGGCAACAGTGTATTTTATAACGAAGCATTCGAAAAGAATGTACTTCCCATTCCTTTTTTCAAAGACTCGGTTCAGGTAGCGGAAAGATTTTTAAGAGATCTCAACAGGGATCTGTTTGCAAAATATTTAAAAGAAAACGATTTGGAAATCGAATCCAAAGATCATTCCGTGTATCAATTGCAGACCATAGTACAAGAGTTAGATTCTCTTGTGCGAATCGTGACTCTCAGAAAAGAAAAAAAGATCGTAGGATTTCTTTATCAGTTTTCGCACCTTTCCACCCGGTTGGAATCCGTTTCTTCTTCCGGAAATATCTTTCCCAGTTTGGAAGAGGCATTTTCATCCAAATATCCTTTGGAACGGGTTTTGGAAGAAATCGAGTCGGTTTATATCCATGAAACTCTGAAAAAAAACAGAAACAATATTTCCCATGCGGCTTCCGACCTGGGTCTTCCCCGCACCACTTTGCAAAATAGAATCAAATACCTGAAGATCCAGGAAAGATTCAAAGAAACGGATTCTGAAAAAAAGAAGCCTATCCCCAGAAAACGCGCCGAACCAAGTGCTATTCCAGTGAAAGACAAAGCAAAAACGGGAATTAAAAAGGATAGTAGCTCGAAAAAAATTCAAAAACCGAAAGGCAAACAGGCGAAAAAAGCCAAGGTTTCTTCAGCTATTTCGGACAAAAAAACGAAATCTTCTCCTAAGAAATCGAAACTTCTTAAAAAGACAAAAAAAAGGCGTTGACGTATTCCTTTAAAGACCGAAGTTTTCCTTACCATATAGTAAAACATTTACTTCAACTTCGCTGTTTGTTTCACTAGCATTCCTTCTTTGCACAATGGTATTCCCTTAATCAAAATTCTAAAAAATCTACAGTTATGTAAAATTTTCTATGGCATCACGCAAACAAGACGAACTACAATATTCAACCCCTGAAGAACAACCTGAATTTTCCAACGGCATAATGGACCAAGATGAGTCCGGTAACGAACCTCCTAAACAATTTAAGAAAAAACGCCGCCAATACGAAGGACCGATTCCTCCTGCACTCGACTTAGTCGAACTTAAGAAAAAAAATATCAATGAGCTGGCAGATCTTGCGAAAGGTCTCGGTGTTGAAAATACACATGGTCTGAAAAAACAGAACCTGATGTTCGCACTTCTCCAGGCGCAAACGGAAAAAGACGGACAAGTTCATGCTGCCGGGGTAATGGAAAAACTCCCCGATGGTTACGGATTCCTTCGTTCACCTGATTATAATTATGTGCCAGGTCCGGATGATATTTACGTTTCTCCTTCTCAAATCAAACTTTTCGGCCTTCGGACGGGAGATACCGTAGAAGGACTCATTCGTCCTCCTAAGGAAGCGGAAAGATTTTTTGCCATGCTCCGAGTGGAGTCTATCAACGGTTATCCGGTCGATGTGGCTCAAAAGAGAAATCTTTTCGATAACCTGACTCCTCTTTATCCGAACGAAAAAATCAATATGGAATTCGATCCGAGCCATTTGGACACCAGGGTTATGGATCTGATGTGCCCGATTGGAAAAGGACAAAGAGCATTGATTGTGGCACCGCCTAGAACCGGTAAGACGGTTCTTATGCAGTCCATTGCAAATGCGATCACTCGAAATCACCCTGAAATTTTCCTAATCGTACTCCTTATCGACGAACGTCCGGAAGAAGTAACCGATATGGCACGCCATGTAAAAGGTGAGGTGGTCAGTTCTACTTTTGACGAACCGGCACAAAGACACGTACAGGTGGCCGAGATGGTGATCGAAAAGGCAAAACGACTAGTGGAACACGGAAGGGACGTTGTGATCCTTCTGGACTCAATTACGAGACTTGCCCGTGCCTACAACCAAGTGGTTCCTACCTCGGGAAAGATTCTTTCCGGTGGTGTGGACTCAAATGCGCTTCATAAACCGAAACGTTTCTTCGGTGCGGCTAGAAATATAGAAGAGGGCGGATCTCTTACCATCATTGCAACTGCACTCATTGATACCGGTTCCCGAATGGACGAGGTGATTTTCGAGGAGTTCAAAGGAACGGGAAATATGGAAATCCATCTGGACCGAAAACTCGCCGACAAAAGGATTTTCCCCGCTATCGACATCAACCGCTCCGGAACCAGAAAGGAAGAATTGCTCCTTCCGGCGGATGTTCTCACCCGAGTTTTTATCCTCCGAAAAGTACTTTCTCCCATGAGCATCACGGAAAGTATGGAACTATTGATCGAAAAAATGCGATCTGCCAAAACGAATGACCAGTTTTTGGCAAGTATGAACACTAATTAACGAAAGGCGCCAATATGAAGACTGACATCCACCCAAAATACGTTTCTGCAAAAATCAAATGTGCTTGTGGCAATGTGATCGAAACACGGTCGTCTGCTGGCGATATCAGTGTGGAAATTTGTTCCAACTGCCACCCGTTCTTTACAGGTAAATCTAAAGTTTTAGATACTGCGGGTCGGGTAGACAAATTCAAGAAAAAATATAAAATGAAGTAAGATAGGTCTTTCGACCTGTCTAAACTTCAGAACATCTCTAGGAGGATATGCCAATGGCTGTGATGGACTTTGCAAGATATAAGGAAATCAACGACCAAAGGTTGAACTACCGTGAGATGGAAGACGCGAATGTAGTCTCCTATTACCGAAATACAGGTTGTGGAGACGGTTATCGCATCTACCTCAAAGTTTCCCCCGAATCCATCGTAGAAGATGCAAGTTACACAACCACTGGTTGTGGATTTGGAATCGTTGCGCTTGCCATGGCTACCGAGTATGCCAAAGGCAAAAAGATGGAAGATCTTCGATCTTTAACACCCGATACACTGGAGACTATGTTTGAGTTTCCGGAAAGAAGAAAAAATTACCCTGAGTCGGCTGTTGCCGCTTTGAAAAAAGCAGTAGAAGATTGGGAAAAGGGCGGAGGAGTGCCTCCTGAAAAAAGAGTCACCAAAGCGAAAGCGATGGATCTTTTGCAGACTCAAGGTCATCTAAGAGAAGCTAGTCTATCTAGCGTTATGTTAGAAAAGGAAAATTTCAACGGTGTTGATTTTTCCAATGCAGACCTCCATAATGCGTTTCTTCAAAATTCCAGTTTCGTAGGCGCCAATTTTTCCGGTGCCAATCTGAAAGCTTCCTTTTTCAACGGTGCCAATTTAATGAATGCTAATTTCCGTGGTGCCGATCTTCGTTTTGCGAAACTAGCCGGTGCCAATCTGGAAGGTGCTGATTTTACGGATGCTATTTACGATATTGGGACTCGTGTGGATCAAAAACAAATGCATATCTTTGATGTGATGAAAAAGGGCGGTAAAGATCTTTATCTGAGCCAAGAAGAGGGCGCTGCCGGATGAAGGTAGGAGACAAGGTAAAACTCACAAAAAAAACCTTTCTCTTTCAAGGAATTTTTATTTTCACCGGAGCTACAGTTGAGATCAAAGAGCTGAATTCCGACAAAGCCTTAGTGATCTATAATGACAAAGAGGGTTACCCTCACGATTTAGAAATGTCTCTCTCCGACCTCGCCCCTTTGTGAATCGAAAGTCTTGACATAAAACTCTTCCTCTTTAAGGTATTGATAACTGTAATAATCGTATCAATTCCATGCTCATCCAATCCTACTTTCAAGAAAATCATCTTCTCTTTTCAATTCAAAAGGATGTTCTTATGGAAAATTCCAGAGAATTTTACCAAGAATTTGAAAAATCCATGGATGGTATGAAGTTTGCCAAGTTGACTCTGGATTTTTCCAATGTGAAATTTTTGGATTCTTCCGGAATCGGCGCAGTGATCAAGGCCTCTTCCGCATTACACAACAGAGGCATAGAGATTTACGTTACCAATCTCAATAAAAATTTAAATTCAGTATTTCGTCTCTCCGGGCTCAATCATATCTTATCTATTTTGACGGTAGATGAATACTTATCAAAATTTCCCGAATTCACAAAGGCTTTGGAGCCATAAAATGAAATCTAAGTTTAGTTTCTTACTTCTAATTCTTTTTTTAATTTTTGAAATCAATTCCTGTGCAACAGGTGTTCAGTCCAGAAACTTAATGTTTCGTAATAATGAATTTGCGATTTATTCCGTAAAACGTGAAAACATTAAACTCAAATCCGAAAAAAATTTGGAACAAAGTTTCGCTCATCCGATTGAAATTTCAGAAGATAAGATCCTGGATATTTTGGGAAACATTCGTTACAAACAAGAAAGTTCTTACGGAAGTTTGTTACTTTATGTTTTCGAAGAAGCAGAGATTAAAGATTTTTCCGCAGATCTTATGGACGGACTTCGTAAAGTAAAACCGGATCAAATGTTACTGATTGTTTCCAAATACAACCCGGTAAAATCGGTAGTATCTCATTATGTTCGGACCGGTTTTTATATTTGGGCTACCGAAAATACGATAGAGATCCTTGTCGGAGAAATTCAATCGGAGATTGCATTCGATGAACAAGGGAACTATTACGATTGGTCAAAGATTCCTGATATTTCTTTCGATCATACCCCTGAAACCAATTTTATTCTTCCTGGAGCAGGCTTTACTTTTAAAGAAGTGGATGGTTTCAGAAACAGACGTTGGTTGGTATTTGGCAAAAAAGATTTGAGCAAACTTAAGTTTGAAAAAAGAAAAGTCAAGTCCGCTAAAGAAATAATCACATCGGTGGATTCTGATCTCACTCCCGAAAAAAGAATCAATCGTGATGAAGATGATTCCGTTTTACCGGATTGAGCTTATCGTCTAGCGTGCGTTCGGCGGGAGGTTCCTCTCGGTTTGGATATTTCCGTCGGTTCCTATCAGTATCGTAGTTTTCCCTATCAGCGAATTTAAAGCGGATCTGTAAATTTTTCCTGAGCCGAAATTGATTTCCACACCCGGAAAAACTTCCCTCTCTACATAGACAAACGCTTCTTTGTTCGGTTCATAAGATCCAAGAGCGGTATCAAATTGTTTCTTAAGTGATTCCAAAAGAACGCTGTACTTTTCATTTGCTTCTTTCAATTTGGATAACATTTCTTTTTCGTCTTGTTTCAAATCCCTTTTGGTCGTTTGTTCCTGGAGTTTAGATTGGGTGGCTTGTACTTTTTTAAGTGTGCTTTCTTTCTCCGAGATTTCTTTTTTCATCCGATCGAGTTCTTCCAAAAGTTCGGGAGGAGTTCCCACCGCAACTTTCGTTTTGGTTTCGACCACTGCTCCCAATTTTGCACATTCAATGGAATTGGAAGCGATGGTTGTGCCTCCGATGATTTCCCCTCGACCACCTAATACTTGTATAATGTCTTTGGCGGAAATTTCCGAATGCATAACCGCTTCTTCCACAAAAATGGATCCGCCTGCAGATAGTTTTCCTTGTTCGATGAACTTGGCGTAAATGTTTCCTTCCGATTCGATATAACCTTCCCCCCTGCCCATAAACCCGCCGGAAAGAACAATATCTCCTTTGGCACGAAGGAAAGCTTTGCCTACGGAACTTTTGATGATGATGCTTCCGTTTGTTGTCAGTGAAAACCCGTCTCCGATTTTTTCTTCTACGATGATCGTGCCCGGAAAATCGATATTCCCCGTGGAATAATCCACCGCTTCCAATTGGATCACTTGGTCTACCCGGATCTCTCCGTTTCGATCCAGAACCGGACGTCCTGCGATTTTGGAATAAAGTTTTTCTCCCCTTAAATCAACGTTGGGGCCTAAGACCCATTCTACGGACTTTTCTTCAGGGAAGGGAATCAATGTGCCGGTCACCGTTTTCCCGTATTGTCCCGGTTGTGCGGGGATTTTTTCGGCGATCAGATCATCCGGTTTTACCGATTGAATGATTCCTATATTTTTATAATTGATTCGGCCTTGTTCGTCTTCTTCTAACTGTGGTTTGTTGTCAGATCGAAAGAAAATTTTAATTTCTCCGTCGATGCCCGGAGTCGGGGGATATCCTTTTGCAACCATGACAGGCACCAAAAATTCAGGGTTACGGATCGTCTTTTGCACGATCTGATCCAAAATCCCCACACTGATTCCTACGCTTGCGATTTTTTCTCTCAATTCATATTCGGATAGAAGATTGCCTCCGTGTTTGGGAGGATAAAGATTGAGAGAAGCACTCATATGATCGTCGGAAAGGGTAATTTCCGCATAAGAATCTTCCGGCGTTCCTTTGGACCAAGTTCCGATTTCCGTCTCTTTGCCATCGGAATGTAGGATTACTTTTTTGACTGTATCTTCGTTATAATTTTCGACTCCGAACAATTTGATTCTGGAAAGCACGTCTTTGAACTCTACTTTCTGGCCTTTCTCGCCTGGTTTTGTTACACGAAGGTAGGCACGACCTTTCCTGTTTTCTATCTGAAAAAAACCGTTTTCATTTGCTTCTAAATCTTGGAGTATTTTTTCCGGGTATGATTCTGCAGATGCCATTGTGACTATGTATATTCGAAGATCAGATTTGTAATCTGAATCTCTCCGTTTTTAGGAACCTCTAATACTTTGACCTTGTCTTTCGCGTTGTCAATTCTAGAAAAATGAATTTCGAATTCACAATTTGAAATTTCTTCGTGGCTGATATAGCTACTTAAAAAATAATTTTGCAAATTTTCGACTAAGTAAGGATATTCGGCAAAATCTCCTCTATCCGTATAAAGGATCGGAGTATCTGCATAATAACATTCGGAAAGAATTCCATAACCTGGTTTGGTTAAAACATAATCGCAAGCGGAAACCAGATCGGGATAATTGCAAAAATCGGGAACAATGACTCTATCTGTCTTCAGTCCCGGTACACCGTAAGCGACCAATTTTATATCACTCGGAAGATTTTCCGGGTGAAAATCAAATCCTTCCAATCCGTAAGCACCGAAAGAAAGTAAGACGTATTTGTATGAGTTTGAAAATTGAAAAGAAGTTTTTGCCTCCGATTTGGTGAGAGTCGGTTTTCTGCCCACAAGTCCAACTTCCGTTTTCTCTAAAAAAGGAGGCATCGGACAATGAAACGGCAGGATCAATGCTTCCGTTGCAAAACTATATTCTGTGAGTAAGATATCGCTTATATTTGTAAAATAGGAATCATGACTTGCGAATTTGCGATAAATAAAGTCCCAGGTAAAATTTCCGATGAATACGGAAGGGATACCTGCCTCAAGTGCTATGATCAGCGGTAAGGAAGATGCATCGGTAACAATCAGGTCGATTCCATTGGTTTTACAATAATCCGCTTCTTCTTTTAACAATTGGTTTTTGGTTTTTTCAAATTCAATTAACTCTTGTTTGGTTTTTTCGATGTCCATGGAAAGAGAATCTTTTTGGAATACTCCTACATCCAATTTGCGATTTCTCTTTATGAGTTTTGGATTTGATTCCCGAATAAAATCGATCCTTTCTGAGACAAGGTGAAGTTCCGTAAGATTCGGGTTTTTCAAAATCTCAAGCAGAATAACAGATGTTCGGCTAATATGACCGAACCCATGTCCTGAAACATAATAATAGATTTTCAAAACTTAAGAACCTAAATTTCTTTGGCGTAAGGATTCGTAGAGAACGATTCCGCAAGACATGGCAAGATTGAGCGAGTCCGCTTCTCCGAACATCGGTAGATAAAGAGTATCATCACTTTCTTCTTTTGCGGAAGGTGTGAGTCCGTATTGTTCGCTTCCGAAAAGAAAGGCTGATTTTTTTCTAAAGTCCATATTGGAGTATAAGGACTTTCCTTCGGGGGTGACTGCATGTATGGAGTAATTTTGTTTGCGTAAGTTTGTAATCGTTTCCGAGAGAGAACTGATATAAGTTGGGAGAGTGAAAAGAGTTCCCGTACTTGCACGAATCACATTCGGGTTGAAAAGATCAATCCTCGGGTCAGTGACTAAAACCAATCCGACTCCTGCACCTTCCGCAGTGCGAAGTATGGTTCCTAAATTCCCGGGTTTCTCGACGCCTTCGATAATCAGGATGGGATTCAGATTCAAACCGGGAAAAAGATCCCAATCGTAATTTGCGTTAGGCGTTTCCGCGATCGCAATCAAACCGTCGGGGCGATCTCTATAGGATATTTTTTCGAAGATCTTTTTAGGGAGTTCGAAGATAGGGCAGGTTACGGAACTAATCAGTTTGGATTCGTTTTCGCCTAAAAAACAATCGGGAGAAATAAATAGAGAATGAAGTTTAACGGGAAGGGTAGGAACTAAAAGATCGGAACCACCTTTAATCGCTTTGAAAATTTCGCGATAACCTTCGATAAAAAACTTTTTCTCTTCGTCCCGATTCCTTTTTTCTTTTAGAGAAGATACCCATTTTACTTTCGGGTTTGAGAAACTTGTTATGGATTGAACTTGCGGTTTCATATTTTTAAGATTTCAAGTAGAAGGAACAAAACCCGGAAGGATATTTTTTACCCGACTTTTCCTGGATGAACAATTCGTCCGTGCTATATGTCCCTTTTGTTTTGATTCTACTGGATAGGATACGTTCCAAAGTCAAGGGACTGTATCCTTGGCTATGACAGCTTAAGATGACGAACTCAGGAGAATGATCGCATAACTCCATCAATGCGTCCATGAGCTCCGGCAAATGGTCTTCGATTTTCCAGACTTCCCCTTTGGAACCCCTTCCGAAACTAGGAGGATCCAGAATCAATCCCTGGTAACGTTTTTTCCTTTTGATTTCTCTTTGAATGAATTTTAATACGTCATCTACAATCCATCGAACCGGCTTGTCCGCCAAGTTGGAAAGTGCCGCGTTTTCACGTGCCCAATCCACCATGCCTTTGGATGCGTCCACATGACAGACACTCATGCCAGCATCCAAACATGCTAAAGTGGAACCCCCCGAATAAGCGAAAAGATTCAAAACTTCCAGTTTGGATTTCTTTTTTCCGATTTCTCTGATCCTGTCCCAGTTTGTTTTTTGTTCCGGGAAGAGTCCTATATGTCCGAAAGGAGTGAGTTTGATTTTGAATTGCAAGCCCGCAAAATCGATGGAAAAACTTTCGGGGATTTTTTTTTGAAACGACCAACTTCCTGAGCCTGTGTCGTTTTTCACATAACGAGCGTCAGCATCATTCCATAATTTCGGATTTTCTTTTCCGTAAGCGGAAGAGGGAGAGGAACGGATCAGTTTGAATCCGCCTACAATTTCCAATTTGGAAAAATCGCCTGAGTCTAGTAGTTCGTAACTTTGTTTCATTTCAGATCCAAAAGAATAAAAGTGATATCGTCTTCCCATTCTTTTAAACCCTTCCCAGAGAACGATTCTAAATCGGAAAGAAGTTCCTTCACCCAAAGATCTCCCGGCAAATTCGCATTCTTTTTTAAAAAATCCAAGAGTCTTTCCTCACCGTACATTTCATCCAAGGAATTGAAAGATTCCGGAACTCCATCGGTAAGAAGCAAAATTCTGTCTCCCGGTTTCGTAGGAAAGTCGATTTCCTCGATTTGGATTTCAGGAAAAGTGCCGATCACCTTACCTTGCGGGTGTATTGTCAGAATCTCTCCCGTTTTTCTCTGGAGGAAACCGGAAGGATGACCGGCCCTGCCAAAACGCCAGGTGCTTGTTTCGGTATTCAAGTAAACATAGGAAGCCGTAAGATATTCGGGAGTGCAATTCCCATACAAGATTCGATTCATTCCCTCTAACACCCGTTTGGGAGAAAAAATATTTTCCTTCTGTGTCGAGAAAGCTACTTTTCCCATTGCGGAAACAAGCGAAGCAGGGATTCCGTGGCCTGATACATCGCAGACCAGAGTTCCTAACTCGCTCGAATTTGGTGAATAAAATTCGTAAAAATCTCCTCCGACTTGTTTCATCGGTTGGATAAAAATTTGAATGGAAAGGGAAGGAATATAAGGAACTGCTTTCGGTAAAGCTTGAACCAAAAGATCTTTTGAAATTTGCCTTTCTTTTTCGTGTAATACGATCTGTTCGATAGCATTGTCTTTTTCCAAACGAAGCAGTTGGATTCGATCCGCAAGTGCGAAAGAAAATAGGGTGATGTCTACGAGAGATGCAATGGGAAAGATCATCTCTTCCAAAAAAGCATTGGTTTCGAATGTTGTGATTTTTAAAATACTATAAACCACGCTGGAGGCCATTAGAATAAAGAATGCGGCACCGAAATAATAAAAGGATTTGATTCTTTTATAAAATCCCCAGAGGATCACGATCATAATAAATCCTGAGAGGATCGAAGTGAGCCAACTCAAAACAATTGCGGAGATATAAATTTCTCCCGTTGCGGCAAAGATTACATTCAGAATGATAGCGATTGCTAATATATGAGCGAATCTATATGCGATCTTCAGTCTGTCTTTCAGCTTTAAAAAACTGGAAGCGAAAAAAACAAAAAACAACATGCATATACTGAAAAACAGAGGGATTCCGTTTCTCATAAAGAACCTGGAGTTTGGAAAAAGAAAATATCCCGAAAATCCGAGCATACTCATTTGTCCCAATCCGAAAAAGAAAACATATCCGATATAAAACAAATAATTGATATCTCTTACGAAAAAAGCAATCGCCAGGTTGTAAAGTATGATGATTCCGAGGCAACCAAAGTATAGACCGTAAAACCACTGTTCGTGGTAATCAATTGTATGAATATTTTTCAAGTCTACGAGATCGACAGCGATTTGTAATGAAATATCGCTTTGAATTCGAATATAAACATCTTTCCCGTAGGAATCTTCCGGAACGGAAACCAGATAATTTCTATGGGGAAATTCGCGATCAGGCATCTTAACGAAGTGACCTGTTTTCTTTGTTATTACTTTGCCGAAAGCATCTGAAAAATAAAAACTCACATAATCGATATTATGTGCTTTGATAAGAAGGAATAGTGGATCGATCTTGAGAGGTTTCTCCAATCGAAGTCGAATCCAAAAAACGGATTTGGAGAATCCGTAGTTGAGATAATCCGAACTTCCTTTTTGAAAAGGAAGTTCTTTCGAATGGTAACGAACCCAATCAAAATCGAATTTCCCTGACTTATCTTCCCAAATCTCAATTTGTTTTGTGATCCTTTGATGACCCTGAAAATGATTTTCAGAAAGTAGGATAGTGGGGGTTTCAGGATAAAGTAGAGTTTGCGAAAAAAGAAGAAGTAAAAAAAAGAAACTAAGGTAGTTTCTTTTGAAAGATAAGAAAAAGGGCAAGGATATGATCCCTTGCCCATAAGTCTCGGGTCCGATACTTAAGCGTTCTTTTTCGCTATATCGTAAGGAGTTTCTACTGCCCCAGTGTAGATTTGGCGAGGACGGCCAATCTTCATATTTGGGTCTTCGATCATTTCTTTCCATTGAGCAATCCAGCCCGGCAATCTTCCCATAGCAAACATAACGGTGAACATGTTTGTAGGTATTCCGAGTGCACGGTATATGATACCTGAATAAAAATCCACATTCGGATACAGCTTTCTTTCTACAAAGTATGGATCGTTGAGAGCTGCTTCTTCCAATTCTTTTGCAATGTCCAGAAGAGGATCTTTGATTCCCAATTTGTTCAGAACTTTGTCGCAAGCAACTTTGATGATTTTTGCACGAGGGTCGAAATTTTTATAAACTCTGTGACCGAATCCGTTGAGTCGGAAAGAAGAGTTTTTGTCTTTCGCTTGCTCGACAATTTTTTTAACACTGAGTCCTGACTTTTTGATTCCTTCCAACATCTCCAATACTTCCTGATTGGCCCCACCGTGACGTGGTCCCCAAAGAGCAAGAATACCTGCGGAAATGGCGCCGTAAAGGTTGGCAAGAGAAGATCCCACCAAACGAACAGTAGATGTAGAACAGTTTTGTTCGTGATCCGCGTGAAGAATCAAGAGTAGGTTCAATGCGGATACGATTTCAGGATCGATTACGTATTCTTCCGCAGGAACCGCAAACATCATGTTAAGGAAATTACTGGCGTAGTCCAAATTGTTCAAAGGATGAATCGTAGGCTGACCTAAGGACTTTTTGTAAGCGAAAGCAGCAATGGTCGGGAATTTAGCAAGTAGGCGAATGATGGAAATCGCTCTATGTTCCTCATTCATCGGATCATAAGAATCCTGGTAATAAGTGGATAAACATCCCATCATACAGGACATGATCGCCATAGGGTGACCGTCTTTAGGGAATCCGTTGAACAAACGTTTGAGATCCTCATGGATCATCGTATGCATTGTAATGGATTCATTCCAAGACTTTAGTTCTGCCGGATTAGGGAGTTTTCCGTGGATTAAAAGATAAGCTACTTCGGTGAACGTCGATTTTGCGGCAAGGTCTTCAATCGGAATTCCGCGATAACGCAAAATCCCTTGTTCTCCATCTAGGAATGTGATTGCACTTGTACAAGCACCGGTGTTCAGATAACCGCTGTCAATCGTAACATAACCACTCAACTGGCGGAGCTTTGTGATATCGACTGCTTTTTCGTTTTCGGAACCAATGACTACGGGGAGTTCGTACTCCTTACCATCTATTTTCAGAATTGCCTTTTCCGACATATCTTCTCCTAATTTATCTCTTTCAATGATAAAGTAGACGAGAAAACCCCGGAGAAAAGCTATTTTTTACAACTTATGGTATTTTTTCAAAATGTCATATGCGTAATAATTCGACACAACGATTCTACAATAATCCCTAGATTCTTTAACAGGAAGGTCTTCTAGGAAATGGTTAAAATCCCCGTTATAAACTTGCTTTTTCCACTTACGAAGATTTCCGGGACCCCCGTTGTAGGCGATGGAAGCCCAGCGCAGCTGGTTCTCGTTTGATTTCAATAGGTAAGCCAAAAATTTTGTCCCCAAACGAATCGAGACGTTGGGAGTGTACAAAGAGTAATCTTTGACCCCCATTCTCTGAGCAAGCTCTCTTCCCGTAGCCGGCATGATCTGCATGAGACCGCGAGCATTGGATCTTGAAGTGGCTGTTTCCTTAAAAAAGGATTCCTGTCTCATAAGGGCATAAACCATGTCTTCGGAAATCCCGTTTTCGTCGGAATAGGATTTCACCAAGTCTCTATGCGGTCTGGGGTAAATACGCATGGATACTTGAGTAGGAAGTAGAATCGGATCATCGGGAATCATATAGCGTTTCAAAAGGGAACGCGTATAAAATGCCGTATAATACGTGTTCTTTGATTGGTCTCCGATTCCCACCAGTATTTCTTCTTTTTCCTCTTCCGATAATTTTTCTTTCAGGGAATAATGATGTACGAGAGAAAGTCCCATCGCATCTTCACCGACTTTGAAATAATCGGAGGCAAGTAACAAAGTACGGTTTCCTTGGATGCGGCTACTTGCGTTGGAAAGTTTGACTCCCAATTCGTAAGAACCTTTCGGATAGGCGAACCCCAGGTTTTTACCGATGAGGCTTGCCGATTCTTCAGGGATTCCCGCCGTATGGGAAAGATATTCATATAGGCTGTCTTTGCTATAAACAGGATTGTCCGGCTTGGATTCTTTTTGGATCTGAGTGATAAACTCTTCCCGAATGACTCTGGTATAATAAGATCCGGGGCAAAGTAGGTAGTATCTTTTCAGTTCCTTTTGTAATCTTTCCGTTTCCCCTTTGGATTGCAATGCTCTCAGATACCAATAAACTAACCTTCCTTTGACGGGAAGATTCGGAATTTCGGACAGTGCCTTTTCAAACTGGGAAATTGGAGCGTAGGAAATACTTCCGTTGTTTCTCATCACAAGGGAATCGAGTAGTCTGTCCTGATAAAAAAGATTGAACGGATACTTTCCCAAGTAATGAACCAAATTTTCAAAATACAAATCTTTTTCGCCTAATCTATCGTAGGAGGCGGCAAGGATTCGGTAGGTTCCGGGATCTTTTCCCCCGAAACTTTTTACCAGGTCGATTGCCTTATGGAATTTGTTCTGTGCATATAAAATATCTCCCAATACACCGATCCATCCCGGATCAATTTCGGTGAAATTTTTATTGGCCCGGAGAACCCGATACAATTCGTCCGTTCGATCCAGTTTCGTTAGTTGGAGAGTGAGATGTTTGAATCCTTGGTAAAATTGGAGCCTTGAGGAAAACATTTCCGGCCTTGATTTGAAAATTGCTTCTTTGTCAGCGGTGTTGATCGCAGGGAAAAACAAAGTCAGCTCGGATACGGGAAGTTGGTGGATACTGGAATTGCCCTTCCATTTTCCCCAATCGGCAGCTATGTACTGAACCGTGTATTCCTGTATGGTATCTCTTTGCAGGCAAACGGTCCATTCTTCGATCGCTCCTTTTTCGTCACCTAGCATTAGTTTTGCTTTCCCGAGTCTGTATTGGGAATCGGGAGTGAGGAGATAATACTTTACCGAATCGGACAAGGATTGACTTCTTTCCAAAATATCTTTCCATCTGTTTTCGATGGCAAGAAGTCTTATCAATTCATCGAATGCTTTTCTGCAAATGGGATCTTCTTCCCAGCTCAGTCTTGATAAAAATAAGATTTTTTCTTCCGTATTCAGATAATTTCTCTGAGAGATCTCCGTATACAGTTTCCAATAAGTCAGCCGAAAGAGAGTTGTTTGGAACGGCATGGTCTGAGTGAGAATTTTTTTCACTTCTTCGGGAGAAGTTTCGCTGACGAACACTCCTCTCACGAGAGAGATCAGATAACGGAACCTGGTTTCCTTATTCCCGTTAGGTGATTTTTCGTGAAATTCGATCAGACTGTACACTTCGCTTTCCCGGGAAGGGGAAGTTTTCTGAAAATGTGACTCGATTTTATCCCATTGGTGGGATTTTACCCAATAATAAATGTCATCTTGTGCAGATAGGGAAGGGATGGCCAAATAAACCAAAAGAATTCTACTTGCTACCCAAAAAAACCTCATGCATACTTCCTATAATTACGAATTTTAGAGGGAAAGGGCACCCTCCTTATGAGCCGAAACATCGAAACACAATTACCTTGGCCTGAAATCCGACTTCATTTTACAAAGCAGACGGAAGAAAAACCATCCTCTTCCACGGAAACAAACGAGCCGACAGCCGTTTCCACCCTTGCTCCGGTTCCATTGGATGCCTTCTGGAAGAGTTTACGCTCTTCTTTCCAAGGTAAATACAATCGTTATATTAACTACATACAATATTTATCGACCGATTTTTCGGGAGGTTTTAAAGTTTGTTCCTTTCTGACTCAAAATCGTACAGAGAATACATTTCACTTCCCGTTTTCTCCTCCAGGCCCTCCGATTTCTCTGGAAATGCGAAATATGATCTGGCTCGTTTGCAAAAGAAAAGAGTGGGAGGAAGTGGAAAGGGAAGATTGGGAACTACTTGGGATTAGTTTTCTTTTGACAGGAGACATTACCGATTTCAAAGCCTGGGTGGAAATGACCAAAAAGGAATTCGGGCTGTCTGAAGATTGTAAACGTTTTTTGACTCTTCTCGGTTGGGAAGAACACGAACCCGAAGAAGACGATTCCATTTTACAATCACTGATTTGGTATTCCCGGGGCAATTACGAATCGGTTAATTACAAGCTGATCGCAAATTCGGTTTTAAAAGAAGGATATTGGCAACTATCAGGTGTTTTGCTGGATTCGATAGCGAAACTTGCCTGGAAGGGAGAGGATACTCTCAAATTTCTTCAGTTTTTATCCGGGTTTTATCCGGAGTGGAAGGATTGGGAAAAAACAAAATTCAAATCAATCGTTCTCGGAAAAGTCCCCGCATTCGTTTTGGTTCGTTATGCGAAGAAATTACTTTCGAAAAACGAATTTTCTTTTTATTTGGATGATATAAAGAAAATATTTCGGGGAGACTGGGAAGAGGAAGAAATCGAATTCGGATACAATGTCGGTTTTCCTTTCGATCCGTTTCTCGTAACTCTTCTTCGTTTTGATAAAGAAGGGGACCGTTTTGAAAAAGCGATTCAAACGGAAATTTCCCAATTTCCTTATTCATATTTTTCCAATTTGCAAGTGGCACTCATCCGGTATCGAAAAGGAGATTTTGATTCCTTTTTGGATTTTTACGAGAAAGGGGGACGACTTCGTTTTTTACCCATTCCTCTTTATTTATATGCCAGAGCCTTACAGAGAAAAGGGGAAATCGAACTTGCAGGTTCCATTCTTTCCACATTGGAAGAAATGGGAAAAACCCCCGTATTTCCTGATGAAATGAGTGATATCTAAATGCCGTTAACGCAAGAACAGATATTAGAGCTTACCAAATTGCAGAAGATGTTGCGCCATTTGGAAAAGATCGAAAGAAATGCAAAAAATGACACCCAAAAAGAAAGAGTGGCATTTGATATAGAAAGGTATCGCCGAAGAGTTCAGGAAGTGTCTCCCGAGGGAGTTCCTGAAAACCTGGATCAGGCGATGCAGAACGTAAAAGCGCGCGCTGAAAATCCTGGAACCAAACACAAAGTCATCTCACAATACCCGGTCATGAAAATTACACCTAATGCGAATGATACGGAGATCAATCAGATCGGCACTCTGGTAAATATAATGGATTTGGAATACATTCCGGTTGTAGGAGATGCGCATATCAAGTTTGATTATTCTCATGCTACGGAAAGGGATTCCGTTTTGAAATATATGGAAAATCTTCGCAGAAATATGAAGATTCTGATCGAAACCATCGAAGAATACGCCGCAGCCGACAAACAGGAGTTTCGCGAACAGCTTTCCCGTATGAAAAACAAACAGTCCAGGATCTTTATCGCGGAATCCTACGAGACCTTTGTGAAATTCCAGGAATTCCTTCATTCTGTAAATGATGAAATCAAAGAAGGGAATAATGTGATTATGAACATGGAGGAACCGATTAAATTCAACCCCAGGTTTGAAAAAGCGACCATGTTGGAAGGGCGTTCCATTATGGAGGCACTTCGGGAATTCCAACAATTTGTGGATGAATCCGTAGATTTGATCAAACTCCCGTCTTTTAGAAGCTAAAAAAACCTTTTCTTCCGGGGCATCTTCTCCCAAACTGGGAAAAACTCAAACTTTAGGGACCATAAGAAGCATGGCTTTAGTGAAAAACCAAACAGAAGTAACCAACTCAACAATCGGAGAAAACTCCTACTTCAATGGTAAATTCTTTATCAACGGTTCCCTCAAAATCGATGGAAAATTTGAAGGTAAATCGCTCCAAGCGGAACACCTTTACATCGGTGTTACGGGCAAGGTGAAAACAAACATCACTGCGGCAAGCGTGATAGTAGAAGGTATCGTTGTTGGAAATGTGACAGCTAGAAACAGGGTGATGCTTTTACCTACTTCTAAAATCTTAGGAGATATCAAAACTCCCGAGCTTATCATCCAAAACGGGGTGATCCTAGAAGGCCGTTGTATGATTTCCAATGATCTCAAACACAGTGCCAAGGATTTGATCGAACTTGAGTATTCCAAAGACTCACTGAGCGTAGAAAAAATCTTCGGGAAACAACCTAACACAAAAGAATAGTTGAAGACGATTCTTCTCTCCGAAGGAGACCCCGCTAGTATCAATTACGAGTTACTTGCGGGTAGCCTTCCTACACTTCGTTCTCTTTCCAAAACAAATCGAATCATTCTTGTTCGTGGGAATCATAAGCTTGTAGCAAAAGGTTTTTCAGAAGTGGAAGACCTTCCCAAAACAAACGGGCTTTTTTCCCTTAGAAAAGCCTATCTCACTGAGGAAGAAATTCCAAAAATCAAACTGGGAAAACCAAGTGAGGCTTCGGGGCGCACCGCTTTCCAGGCACTTCTTACCGCCATCCAAATCCAAAAACAGATCAAGAACGCTTCTCTTGTCACTTTGCCTTTGAGCAAAGAATGGGTCATTCGAGCGGGCATTTCCGGTTTTCGGGGTCATACCGAAACTTTGGCAGAAGAATACAATACTCCCACATTTATGATGATGACCGGGAAAAATTTAAAAGTGATACCTCTCACCACTCATGTTCCTATCTCGGGAGTTGCAGAAGAACTTACCCATGTTAATTGGTCTGAGCTGATCCTTGCTATCAAATCCACCAAACTTTTGAAGAGACCTAAAATCTGTCTTCTCGGACTCAATCCTCATTCCGGAGAAGGTGGGAAAATAGGAAGAGAAGAATTGGATATTTTGATTCCTAAAATGGAACTTTTCCGTTCTGCCAATCTTAGAATCGAAGGTCCGATTCCCGGAGACTCGGCGTTTTTACCCGAATTCCAAAAAAAATTCGATCTATTCTTGGCCTGTTATCATGACCAAGGCCTTATACCTTTCAAAATGCAAGAAGGAAAGGAAGGTGTAAATGTGACTTTAGGATTGAAATTTTTACGGGTTAGCCCCGATCATGGAACAGCCTTTGCGATCGCAGGCAAAGGCAAAGCGGATCCTACGGGTCTTATTTCCTGTTTGAAATTAGTAACAAAAGCATAATCATGAGTTTACTCGACCAATTAGCATTTCCAATTTTATTTATATGGTTCATCGGACTACTTCTCAGTCTGTTTCGTAAAGATTTGGAAACTCATTGGAAGTTCTTTTTCTTTCTGGTGTTTTGTTTTTATATGGTTCAGTTTTTTCCCGAGTTTTGGGCGGGAGTGGCGCGTTGGAAGGAAAGTCCGAAGCGAGAACTTTTGTCCTGGCTTGGAAGTATGGGACAGGCAATTTATGTATTTCTTTTTTTGTTATGGCCGCTTGTGTTGATACGAATCTACTATTCAGCCTCGAACAATTTAAGTAAAACATTGATACCCGTTCTTTCGTATGGAACCGTTGTGTATTGGGCTCTGTTCTTTATGTGGACTTATTACACCAAAGAATGGTACAAATTTATTGAAGATTATATTATGAGTAAGTAATAAAAACAGGAAAAGTTATGGCAGTCCCCTTTATCGATATCAAAAGATTTGAGCCTGGTTTTTTAGACCAGTGGAATGAAAAAGTAAAAACCATGTCTGCAAATGCGCAGTTCATCGGCGGCGCGGAAGTATCCGAACTGGAAAGCGGTTTATCGCAAACGACAAGTGCAAAATACACCGTTGCATGTGCAAACGGAACGGATGCGTTGCAGATCGCCTTACGTGCAGTAGGTGTAAAGCGAGGCGACAAAGTGATATTGCCTGATTCCACTTTTTGGGCGACTTTCGAATCTGTTGTCAATGTGGGAGCTGATCCTTATACCGTTGATACCAATTCAGGTGATTTGCAAATGGACTTCGATACTTTCAAAGAAGCACTGGACACAGTGAAGCCTAAGGCTGCCATGATAGTTCATCTTTACGGTTGGGGAACTTCCCGTATCGAAGAATATCGTAAACTTTGCAAAGAAAGAAATGTTCCGCTGATTGAAGACGGTGCGCAATGTTTCGGAGTCTTATACAATAACGAATCCATTTATAAAGATGCCTTGATTTCCACGACTTCGTTTTACCCTGCAAAGGTGTTAGGTGCTGCCGGAGACGGAGGAGCTATTTTTACAAATAGCGAAGAACTTTCCGTGATCGCGCGAAGACTTGCCAACCATGGCCGCACTTCTCATTACGAACACGGAGATATCGGTTGGAATTCCAGATTGGATTCTTTGCAAGCTGCATTTCTCAATCTATCTTTGAAACATTTGGGCAAAAGAATAGAGTCCCGTAAACAAGCTGCGGAATTTTATTACAAAACTTTACCGGGCCTTGGGATTGAACCGATCCATCCTCCGAAAGGATATACGGAAAACGGTTATTGCAATGTAACCCTTGTTTCTCCGGAAGAAAGGCCGAAGATCGAAGCTGTTTTAAAAGAAAAAGGAATCGGTTTCGGAAATATTTATCCTGGTGCGATGTCCGATCAACCTGGCGCCAAACCGCATTTGATCCAAAGATTCGGGAAAGACCAAAATGCTAGACGGATCTCCGCTTCCGTTCTAAACTTTCCATTATTCGCATATATGACTGATGCTGAAAAAGATGAAGTCATTTCCGCGATCAAAGAATATAAAAAACGGTAAACATGGAAAAATTTCGAATCGGTGTATTTCTATTTCTTCTTTTGGTATTGGCAGTGTTGACATTTAGCCTTTCCAAAAGTTGGAAAATCTATGAGTCGGGTTACGAAGTGACCGTTGATCCGATTGAAGACAAAGACACCGATCCGGAACCAACCGATGAATTTGATTTGGAAAATGGAAATGGGAAAGTATTCTGGAAACAGTTTTACATTTATCCTGTAGGGCTTGTAACGGAGTCCGGCGGTTACGGCCCTGACGGAACGATGGCTCATGCGCGTAACCTATATTCGGTGAATTTAAAGACCGGTGCTGTGAAAAAGTTTTTTCCACGCAATGTATACGTATGGGATTATTTTTTGGGAGAGTTTTCCAAACAAATCATTTCGAACAATATTGATGAACCTAAATTGGATTCGCTCAGCCTGGACAAAAGACTTCTTGTCTTTGCCGCAACGGAAGACACAAACAAAGACGGAGTTTTGAATCATAAGGATGCAAAAAGACTGTATCTTTATGATCCCGATAAAGAAGAGTTAAACGATATACTGCCTCAAGGTTATGTATTCAGAAAATTGATTTACAATACCGCGAAAAATACAATTTCTTCCATCATTAAAAAAATCCCACCCGTTGCGTCTGAAAAGGCAAAAGGAAAAAAGCCTGAGCCGGAAATTCCTCAGGAAATTTTTTCTTATGATGTGATTACTGCAAAAGGTGTTTTAGCAAAACAGTTTGAATAGCATAAGGCACCATTCGCAGTCTATACTACTTGGCAATATAGTTACTACTGAATCGGAATCCAAATTTCTTCTTCGGAATTCGGATCGTTTGTTTTGTATTTATCACCTAAAATTTCGAAATGCGGTCTATGATCCAAGCGGAAGCCCGACTTAGGCAACCAATCGGAAAAGACATATCGAAAGAATTCGTTAGCCTCTGCCGAAGAACCTTTATATGAAAATACCGCATATTTGCCTTCCGGTATGGTGAGCGTAACCATGTCGGTTGGAATGATCTCAAAATCAAAAACCTCAACAGCCGCCCATTTACAAAAATTAAGATGCGGATCAAAGTTTCCCTTCGCAAATGAGGGATCGTAGATTTGTAAGGAGAAAAGATCTTTGCCGACTCTGTTTCCTATTTCAGAATATCTCGGCATAAAGTTTTTCCACAACTCACCGGTTTTATTTTCTGCAAAGGACATTTCCGTCTTGAGACCGACTAATTTTTTTTCTTTTAAAAGTTTGATTTCAGGTAACATTTGAATTTTAAGTAAAGGTTGTATTTTGGTATCCCCGCCCTGATTTGGGTGGGGAACTACACCCGCCACCCAATGAGTTCCTTCTATCATATCGCCTTCGGTTTGTAAAGCGAAGACGTCATTTCTTGGAATTTTATTCAGAAAAGTTCGCAGTTTTGCCTTCTCACGATAGCTTCATTCATGTGAATTTTCGCCTAACTAGGATAATTTTTTTTCTTCCATGCTCGGTATTTTTTTATTCGTGAATTCGTTCTGAATTGGTCTTTGATTACTGTCAAAATCGGTGAGATATTCAGAGAAGGTCTTTTCCTTTTTGCCATACGCTTTAATTGATATTTCACCATAGCCATATTAGCTAGTGCAACGAGAGGTTTTGATTTCCAGTTGATCATTGGTAAATGGTTTACATTTGTTTTCCCGTTCTTCCAATCATTCGGCAGATCGGGATTCAATGCCAGCGCCGTCGCGATTCCAACCAAAGAAACACCGCTTGCGATCACTTCCTCAGCAATTTCCTTTCTTTTGATTCCTCCTGTAATCATAATCGGAATCGGAGATGTTTTGGTGATTTCTTTTGCAAATTCCAAAAAATAAGCTTCTCTTGCCAATGTTCTGCCGTCCCGGGAATCTCCTTGCATGGCAGGTGCCTCATAACTTCCACCGGATAATTCCACGAAATCCACTCCTTTCGTGTCAGCTAACATTGATATGACTTTTTTCGCGTCTTCAATATCGAATCCTCCTTTTTGAAAGTCTGCGGAGTTCAATTTCACGCTGACCGCAAATTCCGGTTTCACTTTTTTTCGAACTTCTGATACAACTTCCAAAAGAAAGTTTGTACGATTTTCCAAACTACCACCGTAACGGTCCGTTCTGCGATTGGAAAGAGGCGAAAGAAATTGACTGATTAAATATCCGTGCGCCGCATGAATCTCTACTCCGTCAAATCCAGCAGCTTCGGCAAGAACCGCCGTATTTGAAAATTTTTGTATGGTTTCTTCAATTTCAGATATAGTCATTTCTTTCGGTAACCCGAACATCTTTGAAAATCCGCCCATATTCAATGGAATCGCTGAAGGCGCCCATACATTGCCACCCATTTTCGATAGCACCTGTCTACCGGGATGATTGATTTGCATGATTATCTTGGTTCCATTGGATTTGCTTTTTTCGGCCCAAGTTCGGAAATCTTCTAAAAAATGGTCTGATTCTAAAACCACTCCGCCGGGCCCGGTAAGTGCCCTGCCATCTATCATAACATTGCCTGTGATGATAAGGCCGACTCCTCCGTTTGCCCAAGTTTCATATAAGTTCCATAAAGCCGTACCGGGAGTTTGTTCTTCGGTTGCAAGGTTTTCCTCCATTGCGGCTTTTACCAGGCGATTGGATAATGTCAGCCCATTTGGCAATCGATAGGGAGTGAAAATTTGGTTTGAATACATGATTGATTCCTTGTAAATCCTACTTGACAAACATGACAATAATTGTCAAGTTTGTTTTGTGTCAGACAAATTGATTCCGAATGAAGATATCGAAACGGATCCCCGAAAAGTTGAAATTTTAGAGGGAGCGATCGGTGTCTTTTTGAAATACGGGTTTAAAAAAACATCTATGGATGATGTTGCAAAATCCGTTTCCATTTCCAGGCAGGCGCTTTATTTGTATTTTGCAGATAAAGAGGATTTGTTCAAAGAGGGACTTCGTTATTTTTTTGCAACGTCCTTCCGGTCAGCCGACCAGATTTTAAACCAAAAGAAGATCCCGATTGAGGAGAAATTATTTCTGGCTTTGGAGGCTTGGCTCGGCAGGTATGTGGGAGGAAAAAGTAGTGAGGCAGATGATCTTATTGCAACAAGCAAAGGTTTGGTGAGTGGACTAGCTTGCTCATACGAAGAGAAATTTTATCTGGCATTGATCGAAGCCATTCGTGATTCCAAGTTGAATACGTATTATATTAAGAAAGGTATTGGTCCGGAACAAATAACGAATACATTGCAAGCAATGGCACAAGGTTTCAAATTTTCCTGCGATTCTAATGCAAGTTTTAAAATCAAATTAAAGGAAGCGATCCAAGTTATATGCGCGCCCATTCTGTGAAATGGTCCATACTTTATTGAGACTAGAATTCTTTTTTTGACGTCTGGAAGGCGGATGGAAAGATGAAGGGGAGTTTGTATCCCCTTCATTTGACGATTTAAAGAAAATTTTTCAAAAAACTCTCGTTAACCGAGAGCTTCTTTCACTAGAGTTTCTTGTTCTTTTAGATGCGTTACTACGTGACCGCAAGCAGGGCTTGGGAATTCGGAACGACCTGCATAATGAAGTCGTTTGTTTTCCGGCATTACCGCTTCGATTCGATCGCGGATAAAAGACCAAGCTCCTTGGTTTTTCGGTTCTTCCTGAACCCATACAAACTTTTTGATCTTAGGATAACTTGTGATCATCTGTTGGATGTGTTTTTCCGGGAAAGGATAAAGCTGTTCTACCCGAACGATTGCTACGTTTTCTTTTTTGTCAGCGTCTACCGCTTTGCGTAGATCATAATAAACTTTACCGGAGCAGAATAACAATCGATCGACTTTTTCCGGTTTGGCGACCGGATCAGGTAGAATCTTTTTAAAAGCACCTGTTGTGATATCTTCCAAACTGGAGGCGGCTTCTTTCAAACGAAGAAGGGATTTTGGTGTGGTGATGATCAACGGTTTTCTAAAGCTTTGCAAAATTTGTCTGCGTAGGATATGGAAATACTGTGCAGGAGTCGTCAGGTTTGCCACTTGCATATTATCCAAGGCGCATAGTTGCAAAAATCTTTCGAGTCTTGCGGAAGAGTGTTCCGGACCTTGGCCTTCATAACCGTGAGGCAATAAACATACCAGTCCGCTCATCCTTTGCCATTTGATTTCCGAGCTGGAAACAAATTGGTCGAAGATGACTTGTGCATTATTTGCAAAGTCGCCGAACTGAGCTTCCCAGAGTACGAGAGAACTCGGGTCGGCAAGAGAATATCCGTATTCGAATCCAAGGCAGGAGTATTCGGATAACGAAGAGTTTACGATCTCGATTTTCGCCTGTTTGTCGCTTATATGATTGAGTAGGGTGAGTTTCACTCCATTGGTAGTGTCCGATAAAACGGAATGTCTGTGAGAGAAAGTCCCTCTCTGAGCATCTTGACCTGCCAAGCGGATAGGAAATCCGTTTTCCAAAATGGATCCGAAAGACAACGCTTCCGCAAATCCCCAGTCAATCGGCAATTCTCCCGCTCCCATTTTTTTACGGTCTTCCAACACTTTTACATGTTTCGGGTTTGCTGTGAAACCTTGCGGGATCGTTGTGATTGATTTTACAATTCCGCCCAGTTGCTGTTGTAAGAGCTGAGTATGAATGTCGGAATCAAGAGGCTCTTTGGAATAACGGGACCAAACTCCACCCAGAGTATCCACTGTAATGCGAGTGTCTTTTTCTTTGGCTTGTTGGAAGGAAAGTTCAAGACCTTCATTGGTTCCTGTTTTGATGAACTGGATTTCTTCTTCCGAAATATCTCCTCTTTTCAAAAGAGCTTCTTCGTAAAGGGTTACAGTCTTCGGATGTTTTTTGATGATCTCATACATCTGAGGCTGAGTGAATGTAGGTTCATCCGTTTCGTTGTGACCCAAACGGCGGTAACAGATCAAATCAATGATTACGTCTTTTTTGAATTTTTGGCGGTATTCTAATGCGAGTTTTGTGACGCGATAAACCGCTTCGGGATCATCTCCGTTCACATGAAAGATGGGAACTTGAAATCCTTTGGCAAGATCGGTTGCATACAAAGTGGAACGGGATTCGTTGGGAAGAGTGGTGAATCCGATTTGGTTATTGATTACAATGTGGAAGGTTCCCCCCACAGTATAACCGTTGAGGTTCATCATGTTAAAAGTTTCCGCAACAACACCTTGACCTGCAAATGCAGCATCCCCGTGAATTGCCACAGGCATAAACTTGGAATGATCGTGGTCTTTTGCCATTTCTTGGCGGGCACGAACGGAACCTGCAATCACAGGATCCACAGCTTCCAAATGGGATGGGTTGAATGCGAGAGAAAGTTTCACTTCCTTTCCCGAATGGGTCATTACGTTATTGGAATAACCCAAATGGTATTTTACGTCCGCATATCCCAGTTGACCCGGGTTTAATTTTTCTTCGAATTCGGCAAAGATAAGTCCCGCAGGTTTGCGGATCACATTCACAAGAACATTCAATCTTCCTCTATGAGCCATTCCTATGACAAGAGCGTCCATCTTATGCATGCCCGCTTCTTCCACGAGGGTATCGAGCATAGGGATCATGCTCTCTCCGCCTTCGAGGGAGAATCTTTTTTTTCCTACGAATTTTTTTGCGAGGAAGTTTTCGAAAGTATCCGCCTGGTAGAGTTTTTCAAACAGTCGTAATGCGGTCTTTTTGGGAATGGGTTCGTTATTAGCGAGCGGTTCCATTCTGTTTTGCAGCCACTCTCTTTCCTCGTCATTGACCAGGTAGTAATGTTCCGAACCGATGGAGCCGCAGTAGGTTTTTTCGAACCAATTGATTACATTTTGTAATTTTGTTTTTCCCAGATTGGCAACGCCGGAATCCACTTCCGCTTCCAAATCGGTTGCTTTGAGTGCTTTGACTTTGAGATCGATGAATTCACGATTCGGTTTGTTGATCCCGAGCGGATCAAGATTGGCAGCCAAGTGGCCTTGTCTTCTGTAAGCATTGAGGAGATTTATGATACCGAAATCGTTGAGAGAAGAATCCTTTCTGTGTTCGGAAGAAGTATAGTTTACATAGCCGTTTCCGCTGAAACCATTCCCGTTGGATGAGGTAGAGCTTCTGTCCAGGTCTTGAAAAAAAAGTGCCCAATCCGAAGATACCGAAGTCGGATCCTGTTTGAATTGCTCGTATAACTCTTCTAATACGACAACATTGTCGCCGTATAAACTCATCATCTGTTCCGTAGTCATCTTGTTCTCCCTTGTATATGAAACGAATTCGGTATCATTTTTTACTTACGAATGGATCGACCATTTTGCATCGGCATCCATGGCGGCTTCCCTTAAAATCTCGGATAGAGTGGGGTGAGCGTGTGTGGAACGTGCAATGTCTTCGGCACTGGCCCCAAACTCAAATGCAACAGCAGCCTCTGCAATCATATCTGACGCACGAGGTCCTACAATATAGACACCCAAAAGTTTGTCCGTTTTTTTATCGGCGAGTACCTTCACTTGTCCGTCCGGTTCATTCATCGCTTTGGCACGTGCATTTGCTTTGAAGATGGATTTTCCTACTTTGTATTCGATCCCTTGGCTTTTCAGTTCTTCTTCTCCGAGTCCCACCCAAGCCACTTCCGGCCAGGTATAAACGATCGAAGGAATCGCTCTGTAATTTACATGGCCAAATTGGCCTGAAATGAGTTCTGCTACCGCAATCCCTTCGTCTTCCGCCTTGTGAGCAAGCATAGGTCCGTCGATTACATCGCCAATTGCGTAAATGTTAGGAATGTTCGTTTGAAAATGGTTCGGTTTGACTTTGACTCGGCCGCGTTCCGTGAACTCGACTCCGATTTCTTTGGCACCGAGCCCATCCGTATTCGGACGGCGTCCTATGGAAACAAGCACCTTGTCTCCTTCTAGAATCGTCTTTTTTCCTTCTTTGTCTTCGATCTCGACTTCCACTTTTTTGCCTTTTACTTTGGCTCCGTGGACTTTGGTCTCGAATAAAAAATTCATACCTTGTTTTTCCAAAATTCTTTGGGAAAGTCCGGCGATGGCAGCGTCAGCTGTTCCGAACAATCGGGGGAGAAGTTCCACTATGGTAACTTTCGCACCGAGCCTTCCCCAAACGGAACCAAGCTCGAGTCCGATCACTCCGGCACCTACAATGATTAGGTGTTCCGGAACGGAATCCAATGCGATCGCATGATCCGATGTGATGATGTTTTTTCCATCTACGGGAAGAGGAGGGATTTCGATCGGAGTGGAACCTGTAGCGATGATGATATTTGTGCCTGAGATATTTTCCGTTTTACCATCATCCCCTGTGATCTGGATTTCCGTTTTGGATACGAATTTCCCAAGTCCAAGGTAACGGGTGATTTTGTTTTTCTTCATGAGGTAATCCACCCCGGAAGTCACTTCACCTACCACTTTGTCCTTTCTCTCCATCATTTTTTTGATGTCGATTTTGACGGAACCGATTGTGATTCCATGGTCGCCTAGTTTGTGTTTGGCTTTGTCGTATTCTTCGGAAGAATCAAGGAGTGCCTTGGAAGGAATACATCCCACATTCAGGCAAGTTCCTCCTAAGGTTTTTCTTTTTTCAATGATAGCTACTTTTTTGCCCAGTTGTGCGGCACGGATTGCCGCAACATATCCACCGGGACCCGCACCGATTACGATTACGTCATATTGTTCCATGTAATCTCTTATACCTCAAGTAGAAGACGGGCAGGGTCTTCGATTGCATCTTTGATCTTTACGAGGAACTGAACCGCTTCTTTTCCATCCACAATTCTGTGGTCGTAGGAAAGGGCGAGATACATCATCGGACGAATCACGATCTGGTCATTTACAACTACCGCCCGTTTGACGATATTATGCATTCCCAAAATCCCCGATTGAGGAGGATTGAGGATCGGTGTGGACATCATGGAACCGTAAACTCCTCCGTTGGAAATGGAGAAGGTTCCTCCTTCCATATCTTCCAAAGAAACTTTTCCGTCTTTTACCTTGCCTGCAAGTCTTGCGATTTCGGCTTCGATCTGCGCTAAGGACAATAAGTCCGCATCCCGAACAATCGGAACTACCAGTCCTTTCGGTCCGCCTACCGCGACTCCGATATCGTAAAAGTTTTTATAGATAACGTCTGTTCCGCGAATTTCCGCGTTGATCGCTGGAAAGGTTTTCAGTGCGGAAACAGTCGCCTTTGTAAAAAGAGACATGAATCCGAGACCGATATTGTGAGTCTCTTTGAACTTGTCTTTGTACTTGTTGCGAAGATCCATAATCCCGCTCATATCCACTTCGTTGAAAGTGGTAAGGATGGCGGCATTGTGTTGTGCGGATACCAAACGATTTGCGATTGTTTGGCGGAGTTTTGTCATCGGCACTACGTTTTCACGAGGGCCGGCGGAACGCGCACCTGTCGGAACTTGTTTCG
>NZ_AP025028.1:1197500-1325000 GCF_003114835.2 Leptospira kobayashii
GGGAGTATGTTTCTACTTGGTTGTATTGGGTTATGCAAAGGAAAAATTCGCGAAAGGAGGTCGCTTTTTGAAAGCTAACGCTTCCGATACGATCGTCATCGTAAGCGAAGGATTCGATTCCTCCACATTTGCGGTTCATAATGAGAAGAAAGTGTTTCATGCTACAACATATGATTCTTTTTCGGAATTATCCGGCTTATTGAAAAAGAAAGGAATCACCACCAATATTTCGTTAGTTTATCCTTCTTCCTATTTTTTCGATGAAAAAACATTCTTTACCGAAAATGTCTTAAATCAAATCCAAATACTGGATACCAAAGAATCAAAAGAAATTGTGATAAGAAACATATCCTTGAAGTGATGACAAAAATTATTTTTTCCTATCTTATCCTCTGCTTTTTGGTCTTCAGTCAATTGAAACATACACCTGCCGGTCTTGTGCAGGACAATGTTCATAAATATTTTCAAACTATGGACTATGTACAATCAGGGGGTGAGGACTTTTCCATTCACAATCATGATTATAAATTGGATCCGAAAAATCAATTCGGTATCTTCAGTGTTCCGTTTGCCTATTTGATTCAAAATAAAATCTATATGACTTTTCCCTGGCTGTGGGTTTATTTGAATGCTCCCGTTTTAAAATTATTCGGGTTTTTCGGGATCTATTTCATTGCCGGAATGGCAGGCCTATTATCGATTTTTTCTTTGAAGTCACTTCTTTCTCATTTTACCGAGAACCTAAGTTTGATTCGAAATACATTGTATTTTTATATATTTTGTTCTTCGTTGGTTATCTATTCGGTTTGGTTTTACGAAGGAACACTCTGTAGCCTTTGTCTGTTTTGGTTTTTGGATTCCGAATTGAAAAGAAAGACGGAAGATTCTTACGTTCATTCTGCTTTAAAATCTTCGGTAAGTTTGATTCTTCTTTCGATTTTGGTTTTACTCAGGACGGAAGTGTTTTTTCTTGCGGTTCTTATTTACTTTGCCGCGATCTTTGATTCTTTTTCGAATTTGAAAAAGAAGTTGGGTTACCTTGTCTTTTATGTTATGGTTCCGGGTTTTGTATTTTTATATTCGAATCATTTGATTTGGAACAATCCGCAAGGTTTGCGATTTCTCGCTACTCATTCCTTTACTTTTTACGAAAGGTTGGGTCGTGTTTTCGAATATTTCTTTTTTGAAAAGTACTGTATGTTGTTTTATCTTCCTACTTTTTTTCTTACCTTTTTTCTATTCAAAGATGTAAAGAATTTGAGAAAGGAAATATTCTTTCGTGTTTATCTGGCTTGTTTGGTATTTATGGTAGTGATTCCTCTTGTTTCCCCACAACAACAAGGTAGCGATATTATGCCGCGATTTTATTTCCCCATCGTACCTCTTTTGGCATTCTTTGTTTTTTATACAATCGACAGATACATTCCCGATCGTAAAAAACTGATTCACTCGTTCGTATTCCTGCAATCGGGAATTTATCTTGCGATCACAATGATCGTTCTTATTTTTACGAGCAAAAGAATGGATCGTGTTTACAGGGAAATTTCACCTTACATTGGTGAAACGAATGCGGTTTCCAATGAATTTATAGGACATTTGGTTCAAAACGCAGAGATTCGAAATGTTTATCAGGGAGAAGGCCAGTTTCAATTGAAGAGAATGACGAAGTTACTTTCCCAAAACGGGAAAACATCTTTTCATCTTTTTATCTGGGAGCCTAGCTATTATGAATACTATCATAAATATCTGAATGCAAATTATGAAAAGATAGCAAAAGTAGAGGATATTTATATCTATCGTTATAAGGGGAATGCTACAAACAGGAAATAGAAACAATTCCACTTCCTGTTTTTGCAAACGACTTAGCTTCCGATTCGGGATTCTAAAAACCTGCCGTATCCTTTTTCTTTGCCGAGGCCCGCGCTTGGTTTTCCTTCTTCAAAGGCGAGTTTTCCATTCACAAACACTTGTTTTACGGTGGCATCGTTTCTCCTCACCCAACGTTTGAAATCCCCCATAAAAGGCATGGGAGCTTCCACGTCCAATGCGAGTGAGTCGTCTAGCTTGTTCGGATCGATCAAAACCAGGTCGGCACGTTTCCCTTTTCGAATATAGCCCGCATCAATTCCGAACCAATCTGCAATTTCTCCCGTTAGACGATGTACTGCGGTTTCCATATTCATAAAGGGATCTTTTTCTTTTTCGGCATCCTTTACCAATTTCATCATTCGCAACGGGAAATTGTAATGAGCCATTCCCCGCAAATGGGCTCCTGCATCGGAAAAGCCTATGAGAATATCCGGGTGAGAAACGATTTTGCGAAGAGGCTCCGTTCTATGGTTCGCCATCACCGTATACCAGCGGATGGAATTTCCATACTCAGCGACCAAATCAAGGAATGCGTTTACGGAATGAACTCCTTTTTCTTTGGCAACTTGTTCTATCGACTTTCCAAGTAAATCAGGGTTAGGTGACTCTACGATTTTTGTTTCTCTGAAATCTCTGTGAAATACTCTGGGCAAAAACCAATTGGTCCACTGTCTTTTGAACCAAGATCTGTATTTTGGATCTTTCATCAATTTTTTACGTTCGAGTTCGTCTTCTATGTGATTTGCGGCTGCACCTGCGCCAAACTCTTCAAATACGACTACATCCATTCCATCCGCGTACAAATCGAACGGTTCCGGCAGAGACTGGTAACGAAAATCCGCATTGAAAAATTTATTCGTTATTCTTCCGATGAGTCCCAATAATTTGTAAAGACCCGGATCGTATTTTACATCCATCATGGAGATGATGGTTGTTTTGAGAGGTTTCGCAAAAACTCCGAAGGCTTCCCATAAAAACAAAAGCAAATTGATCTTGGTGGAAACATTTGGAACTCCTTGAAAAATTTTCCCGCGTTTGCGGAGAGTTCGATTTAAAAATTTATATTCACTCCATGGTGCGAAAGTGGAAGGTAAGGGGCGGGAACGGAATCTGCTTCCGTCCATCTTGTCCCAGACAAGAGTGTTGATGGACATCCCCATAAAACCTTCGTTCAACGCTTCTTCGAGATGATCATTCATTCGATTTAGTTCTTCTTTGGTCGCTCTTTCTCCTTTGGTAAGAGAACGTTCCAATCCCATCACATGGGCACGGATCGCAGAATGTCCTGCAAAGGAAGTCACATTCGGGCCTAAGGGAAGATCGTTTAAGTGTTGTTTGTATTCTTTCGCGGAATTCCAATTTTTTCCTTTTTCCAAAATTTCCAATACATTCTTGCGAGGGATAGCTTCCACCCGGCTAAACATATCCGCAAGGTCCACAGGGTCTCCTAGGGCTAAACTTAAAGAACAACTTCCTAAAGAAATAGTCGTGACTCCATGACGGAGTGATTCGGAAAGATCGGGAGAAACTTCTATCTCCGCATCATAGTGAGTATGAAAATCGATAAAGCCCGGAGTGAGCCAAAGACCTGTGGCATCGATTGTTTTTTCGCCGGGAAGAGGAGAGAGAGAGCCGGAAGAAAGATCTTCGACCTTGCCATCTCGAATCCGTAGGTCTCCCACAAAGGAAGGGTTTTTGCTTCCATCAAAAATACGGGCATTGCGGATTAGGATCGATGACATACTGGGCCTCCAAAGAACCTTAAAAGTATGGCAGAATGTCATACTTTTGTCAATCTGCAATCAAGAATTTTGTTCGTTTTTAATATAGAATTTTCCGAACGGAATGGTTGTGGCGATCAGAGAAAAAAAGAAAGTTTCCATCCGTTGTAATGGACGTGTCGCAGTTGGAAGCGTTACAAAACCCGCTGGTCCCGGGAGTTCCTATCGTTCCATCGAGAAGTCCGGCGCTTTGAGGAGTCGCGATCGTAGTGATACCATAGGGCGCAGAGAGAGACATCTTACGAAAGCTTTTTCCAGCCCCTTCCAAAAGGTAAAGAAAACTTCCATCCATCGTTAGTCCATAGGGAGAATTCAAACTGGCGAAAGTGCCCGTGGAATGATCCGAGTTCCCGCTAACGCCTGTTCCTGCCACAACAGACTGTAAGGAAGAAGTCAGATTGTATTTTAGAATGGTATGATTTCCTGAGTTGGCAATATAGAGATCGTTTCCGTCGGTAGTGATTCCGTTGGCATTGTTCATTCCTGTTACGGAAAGAGAAGAAGTAACTCCGGTCGCAATTATGATTTTCTTAATCTTATTGTTGGCACGATCCGTTACGAATAAATTGATACCGTCTGTTGTCAGATAGGTGGGAGTGTTAAGTCGAGAGGTTCCTATTCCCCCGTCCACATCGCCTGAAACTCCGGCAGATCCTGCCATCAGTGTAATAGTTCCCGTGCTAATATTTATCTTATTTACAATATGATTATTATAACTGGTAACATATACGTTTACTCCGTCGGTTGCTATTCCATGCGGGCCGGGGCTTGCCGCAAGCGTAGTCACCGAATTATCGCCTAAATTATGTTTGCGGACCAGGTTGTTCATGAGGTCCGCTAAAAATAAATTTTGACCGTCCGTTGCGATTGCTATCGGATTATTGAAGTGGGCTGTCGCTCCGATTCCATTATTGGATCCGGAAGTTCCGTCTCCACTTAAAGTCACCAGAGATGCGAAACTTTGATTGAGTGTGGGAGGGTTGGGTGTGGAAAACAAAGTTCCGTTGAATACGAATCCTCCTACGCAATCGAAAGTTACTACCACATGAGCACTTGCCAAATTTCCGAATGGGGAACCTTCTACGGAACAAACTTGGGCACTTGGTTGTGTGAGCACGGAAACGGAATAAGCGGATAAATCCGTAAGGGCGGTTGCAAAATTATTATATCCGGAACTGCTCAAGTTTAAGGTTTCGGAACCGTTGTTTTTTAAAATCAGGTTTCCGTTTAAGTTTTTAATGAACACTCTTACGAAATAAGATCCGGGTATATCGATATTTTTATTTGTGACTCCAACGGTTACGGTGCTTAATGTTTTGAAGGATGGATCTTCCGTCGATGCGGAAACGGAAATCGTATAACTGGTATCAGTCTGAACGCCTACCGTTCCGCGCGCTCCTTCTATCGTTACCGATTGTGGGACGGTTCCTGTCGTAGAAGAAAATTCCAAATAAGGTTTGTTACATGGCGTATTTGCGGAGAACACCGGAGCGGATTCTATGATCGTTCCTCCCCCTGCGGTATCACTGCTTTCCAGACAGAGGTAAACGGTTTTTTCCGGATTTTTGGAAAGTGCAACGGTAAAACTTGCTCTAACCCCGAATTCATTTGTATTGCCACCGATAGCACTTACTACCAGACTCACCGCCGTTGCGGAGGACGAAGAATTGACAGTGGAAAGAAGTGCTAGTACTCCTGGAGTCGGTTTCACATTACAAAAGGAAACAAAACCTAGGAGTATTAAGTACAAAAAGCGCTTCACAATCTTTTTAACAAAGAAGGAAGCTCGGATTCTCTAGTTTCTTTCTTCTGCCATGGAAATAAGTTCTTTCCCGCCGATTTCCCGGTTTCCCTCTCTGCTGGAAACTTCCTTGGCTTTATGGAAAAGGATTTGAATTTCTGCATCCGAATACGATCTCCCTTCACTCTCCAAGATATGACGGATCGCTTTGGTTCCTGACTGATTCGTGAAAGAAATTTTTTCTCCGTCGGTTCGTCCCACAAATTCCGGTGAAAAACTACGATAGGCACCTTTTTTTTGCCCTAAGGTTTTGGTAACTCCGTCCTGGTGGATTCCGCTTCTATGGGAAAAAATATCTTCTCCTATGATAGGGGTTTTTTCTCCGATAGGGATCCCGGTCATTTCGGAAATTTTTTTGGCAGTAGGATAGATTCGATCAAAATGGATTCCAGATTCTTCTCCGTTTTGGTAAAGTGCAACTGCCGTTTCATAAAAATTCGTATTTCCAGCTCTCTCACCTAATCCATTTAAGGCGACTTCTATTTGAGTGGCACCCGCATAAAAACTTTCCACGGAAGTCGCTGTTGCCATTCCCATATCGTTGTGAGTGTGCACGGAAACTTTGATATGATCCGGAGTCACTGCCTTGATTTCTCTAACCATCTCCACAAAAAGAAAAGGCCTGTATCTTTCTACCGTATTGGGAAGATTGATGATATTGGCACCGGCTTCGATGGAGGTTCGAAACGCTTTTTTTGCAAAATCCATCCCTTCTCTCGCATCTCCGAAATGTTCGCCGGAAAATTGTATGCTGACATCTTTACCCGCAATTTTTCTGGCAAACGAAACGGAATTGTATATTTTTTCCAAAACCTGATCATAACTGATCTTTAATACCTGTTCAATGGCAAAAGGGCTCACCGGGTAAACTATATGCAATCTGGGAGTTTTTGCATTTTGGATGGCTTCCCATGTGATTTGGATTTCTTTTTCATTTGCACGTGTTAGTGCCGCAATCGTCACGGATTCGGGAGCTCTGGCGGAAAGTATCTTGGTCGCTTCGAACTCCATAGAATTGGAAGAAGGAAAACCTACTTCGATTCCCGGGACATTTAAATCAACTAACAAATCAAATACGATTTGTTTTTCTTCAATGGTCCAGGGCTTTTTTAAAGCTTGGTTTCCGTCTCTTAATGTAACGTCTTGGATCCAAACGGTTCTATTTTGATGGTTCATTTTTTCCTCACTTCCTTTGACCCGGACCCGTCGGAGAGGAGGATTTTATCAGCTGGCGCTAATAAAAAAGCCCACGACCCCGAAGGGAGTGGGCTTGTATGCAAACCTCTGTCTCCCTCGAACTAGAGTAGTTCGAGGAGGAGGAGAGAAAATTGCATGTATGCAAAAGATTTCATATCTATTTCTATAGACGGATCAAACTCCGCATTCAGTCAAGATTTTTTTATAAAAACTTTCCTGTTTAATTCTTTTCTTTCTGCACCAAACGGAATTTGGTGAGGTTATGGCAGAACCAGTACTACTTTCGATTCTTTTTGCAGACCGGGTCATTACGGAAAATAATAATAAAAAAGGAATCATCGGTACTTTCGACCGGTTCATGTCCCCCAGTTTTCCTGTGATTTTTCCTCCTTGGGGAATTTACGTTGCGATTACCAACTTGATTGGAAAACATCAGTTTGTTTTGACCCTCACTGTCATTGATACGGATCAGGTTGTCTTACCGATCGAAGGAGAGTTTGAAAGTGCGGGAATCGATGGAGTTGTGGAACTGACTCTTAATTTGAATGGAGTTTCTTTTCCAGAAGCAGGGCGTTATAATCTTTCCGTGCATGTGGACGGGGAACTCATCGGAAGCAGAGTTTTGAAAGTGGACTTACTGGAACAAACGGGAGTTTGACGGTCTTTAGGGAATTGCAGTTTTTATTAATCACTATTTGCAGAATTGAAAAATATGTTTACGAATCAAAATGGGATCGCTTACCTGACTTTCGGAAATCCGAAAAACCAATCTTTGGTGCTCGTTCATGCGGCGGGTACGGATTCGTCGATTTGGGATTATCAAACGGAGAGTTTATCCAACCGGTTTTATGTGATCACTTATGATCTACGCGGTCATGGAAATTCGAAAAGTTCAACAGTCGCCGATTTAAATACTCATTCCGAAGATTTGAAAAACCTAATCATCGGTTTGAATCTTAATACCCCGATCCTTTGCGGACTATCTTTGGGAGGAGTGATCGCTCAAAAATACGCTGAAACAAATCCTGTTTCCCGTCTTATTTTGGTAGGATCTCCTGCATATTCGATCGGAGGTAAAATCAAGCTGATTGCAAATTTAAAAAAAATAGTTTCGGTAACAATCGTAAGGTGGTTTTGGCCGGGATCCGTTCGGATCATCATGGATTTGTTTTTCCGCAACCTGGATTTTGAGAGAAAAAGCTATGCAATTGATCTTACTATCAGGAACGGGTTGAAGACTTTTTTGGAAGAAATAGAAATCCTATTCGATTTTGCCGGAGCGGATTTATCCAACATTAAAAATATCACAATTCTACTTGGAGAAAAAGAAGATCGTCGGGTATTCGAACACTCTTGGTTTTTACAGCAAAAATTCAATGCAAAACAAATAATCATTCCCGGATGTTATCATGTTCCCAATTGGGAAAATCCGGCCGAGTTCAATCGAATTCTTTCTGAGTGTTTATAGGCCACCAATCGGTTTGTAGTCAGAATGGATCCGTTGATATGAATCTATGTTACAAGTTGGAACAATCGACTATCCTGAAAATGATCTATAATGATATCGGCGGGAGATAGATCCTGATTTCCTGAAGTGGGATTTCTGTAGCCTATACAAAACATCTGCGCCGCTTTTGCAGCCAAGACTCCGTTTTTACTATCTTCAATGACAATACATTCGCCGGGGGCTCTACCAAAGTGACGGGAAACCATTTGAAAGATATCAGGCTCAGGTTTGCCTTTGGTTACTTGTTCCCCGCTGACAATCAAATCAAAATAAACTTCCATACCAAGTTTGGAAAGAATCAGATCTATATTTTTTCGTAAGCCGGAAGAGGCGATAGCGAGGGTGTTTCCGTTTTCTTTTAGAAATTGAAGATAGGTAATGATATGTTTTGACGGAATTAGATTTTCTTTTTTCAGCATTTCATACTTTAATTCTTTTTCCATCTCTTTCAATTCATCTACCGTCTGCGGTAAATCGAATTTTTCCCTGATGTATTTCCACATTGTCGTTGCCGAGATTCCAACGAATGTTAGGTGCTCTTCCCTGCTTATCTCGGCTCCTAACTCCTTGAAAAACTTCCGGTTCATGTCCAGGTAAAGTTTCTCACTATCCAATAGAACTCCATCCATATCGAAAATGACTAGTTTTTTCATCGATATTGTTTCGCCCGATTGTATCTACTTTTTCTATCGATTCAATAACGCAATCAGTAAGCTTACCGTTCCGATGAAAATACAAAGCGGAGTGAAAAACTTTTTGTCCTGTTTTGCAAAATCAGTATCTTTGACTTTTCTGAAAAGACCCACATAACGGAATTCCCCGATGGCACGTAGATAAAATATAGCTGTGATTCCCAGATCCGCATAATGGATATAATCTCGGGAAATGTATTCATCAAAAATTCCCAAGTTCCCTAAAGTTACTAGTGCAAATAAAAATAGTCCGGCTGCTACGATGACGGTGGCAAAAACGCCCGGCAAAAAAAGTTTTTCGCCTTTAAAATTTGCAGGAATAGCGGAATGGCTTCCCCATTTCCCGCCTAATGCCCAGTAAATATGAATTCCTGAAATTGCGAAAAAGATAAGTGAATTTACCAACACTAAAATTGCGATCATGTCTCAAAGTCATCGTTTTTCTAACGATCGTCAATTCTTATCCAACCTCGAATTGTAAGGAAAGCCCTTGAAAAAGGGAAATTATTTTCCTATTCTTCACCATGCCTTTCTCCAATCTGGAACCTAAGACGAAGGTTACCCTTGCAAAAAAAAATAGAAACATTCTCGGATCTTTCCTTAAGCCCTCCTATCCAAAAGGCTGTGAAAGAATCAGGTTATACCCAACCAACTCCGATCCAAATTCAAACCATACCCCTACTTTTAGATGGACACGACCTCTTAGGTTGTGCACAAACCGGAACGGGAAAAACCGCCGCGTTTGCTTTGCCCATTTTACATCGATTGACATCGGAAAATAGAAAAACAGTCCCGAAACAACCTAGAACTTTGGTGTTAGTTCCTACGCGCGAGCTTGCGGTTCAGGTTCATGATAGTTTCAAAACTTACGGAAAATATCTTCCTATCAAAACAGCTGTTATATTCGGAGGAGTAGGCCAAAGCCCCCAGGTAAAATCCATTGCGGCGGGAGTCGACGTACTTGTCGCAACTCCGGGACGTTTGGTTGATTTGATCGATCAAAGATATATTTCCCTCGCGGGAATCGAAGTATTCGTGTTAGATGAAGCTGATAGAATGTTGGATATGGGATTTATTCATGCCATCCGCAAAATTTTGACTCTTCTTCCGAAAAAACGTCACAATTTGTTTTTTTCCGCAACCATGCCTTCGGATATTGAAAAATTAGCGGCATCCATGCTTGTAAATCCGGTTCGCGTGGAAGTAACTCCCGCTTCATCAACTGTAGAGCTTATCAAACAATCCGTGATGTATGTGGATCGGGATGCTAAAAAGGATTTATTACTTAAACTTTTTAAAGACAAAGCGTTGAAGCGTGTTATTGTTTTTACGAAAACAAAACATGGCGCGAATAAAGTTGCCGAATTGTTAAGCAAAAGCGGAGTCGCCGTCGATGTGATTCACGGAAATAAATCCCAAACAGCGCGCCAACGCGCATTGGAAGATTTCCGTACTGGGAAAAACCGTGCTTTGGTAGCGACTGATCTTGCCGCCAGAGGAATTGATATTGATGACATCACTCATGTGATCAATTATGAAATTCCTTATGTTCCCGAAACTTATGTACATCGAATCGGTAGAACCGCTCGTGCAGGTGCGCAAGGAATTGCGATTTCCATTTGCGAAGCCGATGAACGCTCGTTAATTAAAGATATAGAGAAAGTAATCGGAGTGAAAATTCCGGTAGATAAGGATCATGGTTTTCATTCTCAGAAAGTGGAAGACCATACGGGAAAAGCTCCTAAGGAACACGGATCCGGCCAGTTCAAACAACGTAGAGGCGGTGGTGGCGCTCCTCCTTCCCGAGGCGGTTCCTCCGCGAGTTATAAAAAACGTCCTCCTTCCAAAAAACAAGGCAGAAGCCGATAGTAGGAATTTGTAAAATATGAATCATATCTTTTCCGATAGAATCTCTGATGTCCCGAAATCATTTCTTCGGGAAATTTTAAAGACAACCGTCAATGAAGATGTGATTTCCTTTGCGGGAGGATTGCCCAACAGGGATCTGTTTCCGATCGAAGAAATTAAAAAAGCTTCCGTCAAAGTTTTGGATGAGTTTGGCGGAGATGCTTTGCAATACAGCACCTCGGAAGGTTATCTGGAACTTCGTAAATGGATTAGCAACCGTTATGCATCAAAAATGGGACTTTCCGTAAATCCGGACAATATTCTCATCACAACAGGCTCCCAACAAGGTTTGGATCTGATCGGCAAAACGTTGATCAACGAATCCGAGCATGTTGCCATCGAAGAGCCCGGTTATTTGGGCGCCATTCAGGCTTTTTCCCTCTATCGTCCCCGGTTTTTAGCGATTCCTTTGCATTTTGACGGATTGGATCTGGAAACTCTCAGGTCGACATTTCAAAGTTATACGGTCAAATTGATCTATGGAGTTCCTAATTTTCAAAACCCTTCCGGACTTTCTCATTCCGATGAAAACCGCGACGAAGTGGCAAAGATCGTCTCAAATTCAAAAACCATTCTGGTAGAAGACGATCCTTACGGAGAATTGCAATTTCAGGGAGAAAAACGACGTAGTTATTTTTCCAGAATCCCCGACCAAACGATACTTCTGGGATCATTTTCCAAAATATTCGCTCCTTCTCTCAGGATCGGATGGATGGTGGCACCGGATCGTTTGATGGAAAAACTGATCATCGCAAAACAAGCATCTGACTTGCACACGAATTATTTCGGGCAAAGGATTTTGTTTCAGTATTTATTGGATAACGACTTGGATCTTCATATAACAAAAATTAGAGAAAAATATTTGAAGCAGAAAGACGCCATGGTCTCCGCGATAGAAAAGTATTTCCCGAAAGAAATTAAATATTCGAATCCAGACGGAGGAATGTTTTTATGGGCGATTTTGCCCGAACAAATATCCTCACGGGCGGTATTTGATTTGGCAATCAAGGAAAAGGTAGCATTTGTTCCGGGAGATCCTTTTTACATTAACAGAACCAATGCGAATACCATGCGACTTAATTTTTCATGCGTGGATGAAGAAACGATTGAAACGGGAATCGAGAGGCTTGGCAAAATCATTTCCGATTTTATACGTTAAAAACGAGAGTTTTAGCTTTACTCTTTCCGCTCCTTCCCGGCATTTAGGGAATTGTTATTTGTTTTAGTAGAAGATGACAAACAAAAGAGCCTTTATTCCTCCCGAGCTAGCTCACGAACTTGTAAAAAACATCCGACTCCTTGCCTTATCCGGCAAAAAGAATTTTCGACAATATCTTTATGACCCGTTAGTTTATGCCGGTTGGGAAAGAGATAAAGCACATCTCGCCGCATCCACGGGAAAGTTGATGGACAAGATCCAGGAAGATTCCGCAGATCCGGCTTACCAACATGCGATCGCACTTCATTGCAAAAGACTGATCTCTCAAGGATTGACGGAAGGATTTTCCGCATTGGGAGATTCTTGTATTTTCTTTTTGGATAAAATGCAGGAAGAACCGAATTTGGCCGCGTCGAACGAAGCCACCGAGTTTGTGTTAGCCGTAGAGAAACCTTTGAAGGAATTTGCAAAAATCACTAGCGACACAAACGAGAAAAAATTCGAAGAGTCCGTTCAGAATCTTTCTGTTGATGAGATGAAATCCGCATTCGATCCGGTTCGATTGGACGGAACGCGTAAGAAAGTTTATCTGGAAACGGAACTACATACTTTGTATCAGCAAGTTCTTGTAGCAACCAAGTCGAACAATTTGGCAAAATGTAAAAAATTATTATCCCGTTATATCATTACTTATAACGAATCTGAAAATTATAACAAATCGGAAGTGGAGACTTTGCTCATCGCATTGGATAAAAGAGAGAACGGATTCCGTCAAAATCTATGGGATTCCCTTGCGATTGAAATTTATTATTCCGTTACCCGTGGGATTATGGAAGGAAATGCCAAAAAGGCGATCCTTGGAATTCGGAAATATGCATATATATTCGAAGGTGATCCCAACGCAAAATTCTATTATGAAATAGATGCACTGGAACGAAAGTTATACGGTATTATACAGGCTAAAGATTTGATGAAGGATCTGAGGAAGGGAACGTAATGGCTAATATAAAAATTTCGGAAAAACCTGACGGTGATCGTACTGTTATGCAAGTGGCGGGTGAGATTGATGCGAAAACAGCCCCCGAATTAAAGGTCAAATTGGAACTTGCGATCGGGAACGGAGCGGTCAAGATAGTGCTGGATTTTTCTTCCCTTACTTATATTTCTTCCGCAGGGATCGGGGTATTGAATTCGATTCAAAAGTTTTTAAAAGACAAATCGGGAGAAATCATTCTTTGCGGTTTGAGTAAAGAAGTAAAGGACACGATGGATTTGATGTACTTTACGAAGAAAGTAAAAGTATTTGCAAACCTGGAAGGAGCTTTGGCGAGTTTGTAGGTTTTGCCTGTGAAACCTGATAATGAGAAAACTTATATCTTTCCGAATGATCTGGATTCTTTATCCGAAGTCAGGAAAGAGGTTCGATCGTTTTTGGGAGAAAAATGTCCCGATCTGACCAAAGGCAGGATTGTATTTTGCCTGGATGAAGTTATAACAAATGTTATAGAGCATGGATTTCCCGAACCGAAGGAATCCGAAATCCTTCTTACGATGCAAAACCGTTCCAAAGAATGGAAGTTCATCATTAATGATAAAGGGATTTCTTTTGACCCCACGAAATTAAAAAGCGAAACCTGGAAAGAATTGTACGAATCCGGCGCCGACGGTGGATTTGGGCTTCGTTCCGTTAAAAAAATCATGACAATCAAATACAAACGGTTGAAATCTCCTCCCGGAAATAAACTAACACTTATATATTCTAAGGAAGCCGATGAATAAGAAAAAAATCCTACGTACCATTTTGCCGGGAATACGAACCAAACTCAGTTTTTTCACGGCAATTCTAGTGATTTCGATTTTGGCGGTTACCACTGCAATCCATTACAATCAGCAGAAAAACGCGCTGGAAGACAAGTTGGATGCTGAACTCAAAACTCCATTGGAATATATCAATTCAGCGGTTTTGGATTTGGAAAATTTGAATCGAAGTCTGGTAATGATTGAAGAATTTAAGGTTCGGGTTCGGGAAAAGAAAAAAGAGTTAAGTAAGTTTAAGCTAACAGTTGTTAGCAAGGAAACGGGATTTTTAGGCTCTCTGAAGGCACTCGGTCAATCCATTGGATTGAATGTAAAACGAGGGAACGTATATCGTACGGTCGATACTTATTTCACCAGATACTTATCCGAAAAGGAAATCGAAGATTTTGAATCCAAAGTAAGAAACGAACTTAGAAAAGAAACCGGTGCGCCGATTGATCCGGTCACATATGAAAGAATACGCATCCTAGCCGAAAAGACAGCCGCAGGTAGGATCAGTGCGGAAAAATCCCGTTCCCGCATTCAGGAAATAGAAGAAGAATTACAATCGATCGAACCTGAACTGATTCGTGATGATTTGGATCCTAAAAAAAGAAAATTGTTGGTTTCGGAAAAAGAGAAACTTGTCAAAGAACAAAGGTTAAATGAAAAAGCGGTTCCTGAAGGAGAAAAGAAAGCGTTATATTTTGAAACCCTTTTGACAAAGGCTTTGCAGAATTTCTTTCGGGGTTCTTATAAAGACAGAATCTCCTCTTTGGGACTTATGCCGGATAAGATTCGGATTTTTGCTTATGACAGAGTAGGTAAAGAGACTTTGGATACCGGATTGCTTTTTCCTCAGTCTTCCGGTACGGGTAAAAAATTACTCACTCAGGAAAATTTCTTAAAAAGCAAAAAATCTTTGTTTGATGATAAAGATACGATCGGACTCGTTCAGGAAAAATCGAAGCCGGAAAACTACGAAGTGGGCGGTCGTCAGTATGAGGTGGTGTTTCGACCTGTATTTCGTAATCCGAATACTGCAGAAAGGGCTAGAAGAATTTATGAAATTTTTATATCGGAAGAAAATGGTTTTAAAAATTATTTGGAGGAAGATAAAAAAATCTCCGCTGATATTCGTGAAATCGCTGTTAAACTTAAGAGCCGTATAACGGATCTTAAGAAATCAGGGAAGATTAAGCCCGGCTCGGACTCGGAATTTCGTAACCTTGCGGAAAGTTATCGTAAACTGATTAAAAAAAGAGAATTCAAGTTCGAAGAGTTACAACCTAATAATTCCATCTTCGAAAAAACGGAAAAAAAGTGGAAAGAGGAATATCTTTCTTTGCAGGAGAAGGGTAAAAATACTTCAAAAGAAATTTTGGATTGGGAACAGAAATTGAAAACTCCTCCGAAAGAAGGAGAAAAAAAATTCAGCCAGGAGGAAATCCAGGATAAGATTCGAAACCTGGAAGCACTTGCGGAGGAAGTGAAAGATTCGATCGTTCGTATGGAAGTAGGTAAGGACGATTGGACCGGGTTCAAAGAACGAATATTAAACGATTCTTTTTTGGAAATTAGAAACGCCGCATTGGAAGATTTTGCATTTGTTCCGTTTAAAACGGGTCCTTCCGGACTAGTTCGTTATTATAAAGACAGTGAAGAAAGAAAAATAAACTCCGCCAAAGCGAAGTTATTTAGAGAATGGATTTTGTCGGGAAACTCGGAGACTGATTTACCGAAACCAAGAGGAAAGATTTCTTTCGCAGATTCGGGAATTTTGGTTCGAAGTAGAACGGAAGCGGAAGAAATGATGTGGGAACTGGATTCTACTCCGCTTCTTATTGCAAGTCAGGATGGTTCGGGATTGGTCTATGATCTTTTGCGAAAGGATTTACTCGGGTTTAATATCATAGTTTTGGATCGAACGGAAGGTTATCGTCAGATTAGAAACAACAGGGAGGAGTCTGTTCGTTATGCGGCGATCATAGGTGTTGTGGCAATTCTTCTCGCTTATCTACTTGCCTGGCTTTTTGTCCGTAAAATCAAAACGATCAGTAAAAAAACGGAAGAGATTGAAAGAGGAAATCTGGATGTGGAATTTCCTCCTGCCGGTTACGATGAAATCGGAATTTTGAGCGAATCTCTCAATGATATGGTTCATGGTTTAAAAGAGAGGGAAGAAATGCGGGGAGAACTTGCCGCCGCAGAAGAGATCCAGAAACGACTGTTACCCGAAAGATTGCCCACCGGATTGGAAGATAAGATCGAGCTGGCCGCATTTTATAAAGCAATGGCCGGCGTGGGTGGGGATTACTACGACTTTATCGAATTGGCGGATGGTAAGCTTGCTTTTTGTATTGGAGATGTTTCCAATCACGGAGTCGGTCCGGCCATTGTGATGGCACTTTTTCGGGCACAAATTCGATCTATCTTCAGAAGGGGAGAACGGAATTTAAAAAGAATTCTTTTGGAAGTCAATGCCAGTCTGTATGAAGACACTCCCGATCATATATTCGTTACTTTTTTTCTCGGAGTATTCGATCCTTCCAGCTCGCAAGTGGAATACGTTTCTGCGGGGCACATTAAACCCTTGTTTTACGATGCTTCTAAAAATAGAATCCACGAGTTGCCTGCAGGAGGGCTTCCTCTAGGAATGGATGAAAATTCATTTTTCGAAACAACGATCGAAAGAAGATCCCTTGTTATGGATGCCGGCGATATATTTTTCGAATATACCGATGGATTCGATGAAGCCCGTAGCCCTGACGGAAGTTTCTTCGGAAGAGAGCGGGTCGCAAAGTTGTTGTTAACTCATGGAGGTAAAGATGTTTCGGAAGTGATCGGACAAATGGTTACTGAGGCGGAATTGCATACATCACAAAACTTGAGTAAACCGGGAATGTCCGCTTTGTCAGACGATATTGCAATGATTGCGATCAAAAAGAAATGATTTTGATGGCTAGAATCGGACCTCCCTCGCGCAAAGGATCGCAGCGGAAATCCTTCGCGTAAGCGAAGATTGGAGCGGAGAGCCTGGTCGGGTAAGTCGGAGGGTTTTGTTTATCTAAGAGATCCGAGGCGCCCTAACATTTCGCTTTGAAACAATGAATGAATTTTTTGTGTTGCGGAGAGGTCGCGGCATTCTATTTTCCCCGCCCGATTTGGGTGGGGAACTACACCCGCCACCCAATGCTTTTCCTTTACCATATCACCTTCGGTTTGTAAAGTGATATCGGTTTTCCTCGTAAAAAATTTCGAAAAAGTTCGCCTTTTTGCCCTTATTTCCTGCCGGCAAACAGATGAAAGGTTCCCCAACCTAGGCTGAAAATTAGTATCCCGGTTGGAATGAGAAGTGTGAATGGAAGTGCGATTTCTCTCGTTAAGAAAATCAAAACCAGGATCGAGCCGAATAATAGAACCGATACGACCCAGTTGGGAAATTTGGGTTGGATTCCGCGGGCAGCAAATAGGAAGAGAGCGATCGTCGGTCCCAGAGTATAGGAAAAAATCGTAAGCCCTACTTCCAAGATTCCTTTTTCCAATTGAGCCCCCATAAAGAAAGGTAAGAGCGAGGAGAAAAACAAAATCACTCCGAAGATAAGAGAAAGTATTTTGGGTGTCAGATAACGATCCATTTCCCAATCGCGGGCCCAAGTGAGAGATAGTGAATTGATTGTGGAAGAAAGAGAAGACATCGCACTGGCAAGGATGGCGGAAAGAAGTAAACCTAAAAAAGGAGAAGGGATTTCTTCTACGATAAACAGGCTGAACGCTTTGTCCGGTGTTATCGTTTTGCCTTGATAAAATCCGGAGAGCAGAGTTCCTATTCCTAAAAACAATAAAAATTGGAAGAATACGAATACTCCGCTTCCTATAAGTATTTTTCGACCTTGTTTCAGGTTTTTGCTCGCGATAACCCGTTGAACAAGCATTAGGTCCGTTCCGTGTGAGCCGATAGAAATGAAGGCTCCTCCTAAAATGGCGAATATAAAATAATATGCGTTATCTCCCGTGCTAAGCCAGTTGGTATGAAAGATGTTTAATTTGCCGTTGGCAAAAGATGTTGCGATCACATCGGGAAAAGGATTTCCTCCCGCGCTCAAAAGATTCCAAAGCAGATAGAATGCGTAAAACCCACCCAATAGATATATGATGAGTTGGAGCGAGTCCGTAAATACGATCGCCCTGAATCCTCCGTAGACCGAATACAAAATCGTTGCGAATGTAAGTAAAAAGAGTGCCGCGATTCCCAGGGTGGATTCTCCGTATTCGGAGAATCCCATTTTAGTAAGTAAAAAAGCTATTGGTAGGGAAGTAACATAAAGTCTGATTCCGTCACCTAATACTCGTGAAATTGTAAAAAGTCCCGACATGGATTTTTGAGAGGATTTCCCGAATTTTTCGCCTAAGTAAGCGTAAATGGAGATCGTTTCGCCCGCATAGTATTTCGGAAGAAGCAAATAGGCTACTGCAGTTCTTCCCAGAATGTATCCGATTGCGATTTGTAAAAAGGAAAAATCTCCTTTCATGGATAATGACGGAATGGATAGAAAGGTGAGGCTGGAGGTTTCCGTTGCGACAAGAGAGAACATCAACCAGACCCAGTGGATCTCTCTTTTGGCCAGATAAAAGTCTTCTTCACTCGAACGTTTTTTCGAAAAATGAAATCCGAAATAAAATACCGCGATGAAATATACTACGATTACGGAAAAGTCTAGGAGGAAATTCATAGGTTTTGCACTATTTTGAAACTATGCGAGAAGTGTAAAACCAGGAAATCTTACTATGGCCCGAATTAAATCGGTTCTTGTTAGAATTCCTATCAGAGTCTGATCTTCATCTATGATAGGCAGGGAACCGATTTTTTCTTCTAACATGACTTTGGCGGCTTCCCTGATTTCCGTTTGAATGGTTCCTGTCAGAAGTTTTCGAATCATAAAAGAACTCAAAGGTTTGGTAAGTGCATTTTCATCTTCACTGATGAATTTCCACACATCTCTGTCGGATAAAATTCCTACCAATTTTCCTTCCGGGCTGAGGATGGGAATATGTCTGAACCGTTTTTCCAAAATATACTTTCGAGCTTCGTATAGATTTGAATCCGTAAACAAACTTTCTACGGGACTAGTCATCACTTGGTGAGCAAATAAAATCGGGGAAGGAGGCGGTTCTTCGTTCGCTTCATCATAAGCTTTTTTCGCTTTTTCCATTTGCAGATTCGGGAGGGGGGAGTTGTCCGGATCGGATTCATCGAAAGCTTTGACCGGTTTGGAAGAAACAACTCCTCCGATCTTGGGAAGTGCTTGAGAAGCGATTGAAGGTAGTCTGGGAGTGGAAATCCCTTCCTGAATCCAAAAGAACATAGTATTATCATAATTAAGACTAAATGTTTGGCAAGAATAAGAAAAAACTTGCAAAAAACGAACAGTGGTTTTTTATCTCAGGAATATTTATTCCCCTAAAGAAGGCAAATTCACCATGAAAAAGAAAGTTTCCGTACTTTATGATTTACTTGAATTCGTATCAGAGACCTACCCTGATAAAATTTCCTTTCGAAAGAGAACAGCCACAGGTGAATTTCCCGGAATTTCTTTTGCCGATTTGCGCAAATTTGTAGATCAACTAACAGCTGGTTGGATTGAGGAAGGTTTGAGTTTGGGGGATCGGGTAGGATATTTTTGCGACTCCACTCCCAATTGGCTTAAAACCGATCTTTCCATTTTGACTGCGGGGGGAGTGGTTGTTCCGAGAGGGACTGATATCGTAGAAGACGAGATTCTGTACATTTTGAACCATTCGGAAGCCAGATTTCTTGTGGTTCAAAGAGAAAAAGACAGAGCCCGTGTCGGGAGGATTCAATCTCAGCTTCCCAAACTGGAAAAAATTTACGTTTTGGAAACTGATACCGGTGAACTGGCGATAGGTGAAGGAAGTGTTTCCAGTTTGGCCTCGAAAGGAAAAGCCGCTTTGGAATCTAAACCTGCTTTAGTAAAAGAAAGAGTTTCCGTTCTTGATCCGGACGCACTTGCTACATTGATTTATACTTCAGGAACAACCGGAAATCCCAAAGGGGTTATGTTGTCTCAAAAGGGTTGGATCACAGCGATTCACAACACAAGCCTTCGTTTGGATATGAATGCAAATGACAACGCAGTGAGTTTGCTTCCTCCCTGGCATGCATTCGAAAGGGCGATTGAATATGCAGTGATTTCTCACGGGATTGATTTTTTGGTTTCCAATATGGCGAGCCTTAAAGACGATCTTCGCGACTTTCGTCCTACTATTTTTCCTTCTGTGCCTAGAATTTGGGAATCCGTCTATAACGGAATCATGGTGAAAGTAGCAAAAGAAGGTGGGTTCAAAGAAAAATTATTTCATTTCTTTCTGAAAGTAGGGGCAAGTTTCGCAAAACACAAGTCAGTTGCTTTCGGATACGATTTCGCACTCGTGCGAAAAAACTTTTTGTCGGATATTTTACAAAGAACGTATTCACTTCTCGTCCTACTTCTTTTATCTCCTTTGAAGTTATTGTCTGTGAAGATATTTGCGGCCATTCACAAAGCACTGGGTGGTAGAATTCGGATTTGTATTTCGGCGGGTTCTGCGCTTCCGAGTGTAGTAGACGGATTTTTATCCGCTATCGGATTGAAAGTATTGGAAGGTTACGGAATGACCGAAACATCCGCAGTTGTTTCCATTCGTTCCAATACCAAACCGACCAAAGGTACAGTGGGGATTCCCATTGACGGGTACCAAATCAAATTGAAAGACGATCAAGGGAGAGAGGTAAAGGAAATTGCTGCAAAAGGAACTCTTTGGATCAAATCGGATCAGGTTTTGAAAGGATATTATAAAAGGCCGGAATTGAATGAAGTCGTTTTTGATAAGGAAGGTTTTTTTGATACTGGAGACCTGATGCAGATTTCCTACAGAAATGAATTGGTGTTTTCGGGAAGATCCAAGGACACGATCGCACTCATCGGCGGTGAAAATATCGAGCCTATCCCGATCGAAGACAAATTGCTCACTTCCCCTTATATCGATCAGGTAATGGTAGTCGGACATGACCGCAAAACCTTAGGGGCACTCATCGTTCCCAATTTTGAAGCTGTGGAAAAAAAGCTGGAAGCACTTGCCGGTTCCTACGATACTTGGGATTCCAATCCGAAAATAAGAGAGTTGTTTCGAAGTGAAATCACCGGTATCATTTCAAAACATAACGGTTTCAAAGCGTTCGAGGTAATACCGGCTAACAACTTTTATATTGTTCCGCGGCCGTTTGATCCGGATCGTGAAATGACTCGGACTTTAAAGATGAAAAGAAACGTAATCGCAGAAGTATTTGCAAAAGAAATTAACAGGATTTACCAATGATACATCCGAAATTAAATCCCTATCTCAGCGAAGAAGATAGAAATTTTTATAATACCGTATTTCAATTTGCGGAAGAAAAGGTTTTACCTACCGCATTGGAAAGGGACGAAACGGAAACATGGTCCGATGATCTTTGGAAAGAATTCGGAAAGGCAGGACTTGCAGGACTTTCCATGCCTGTCGAATACGGAGGACAAGGTGCGAATTGTTTGCAATGTTCTCATGCGACGGATGCCTTCGCCGCTGGTTCGTTAGATGGTGGAATGGGATTGTCCTGGGCCGCCCATATGATTATCGGAGCAATGCCCATAGTATTCCAGGGAACGGAAGAACAGAAGAACAGGTTTTTACCAAAACTCGCGAGCGGAGAATGGATTGCAGGCTTTGCATTGTCCGAACCTTCTTCAGGATCGGATGCAGCTTCTCTTCTCACTCATGCGGAAGAGACGGTGGACGGTTGGAAAATGAACGGATCCAAAATGTTCATTACGAACGGTCCCGTTGGTCAGGTATTTATTGTGATGGCGAGAACTTCCGAAAAAGGAAGAGGGCCTTTTGGGATTTCCGCTTTTATTGTAGAGGATTCCCGAAAGGGGTTTAAGGTGAGTAAGATTCTCAAAAAACTCGGCCATCATACTTCCATGACCGCAGAACTCGTATTTGAGGACATGATTTTGCCCAAAGAGAATCTATTAGGGCCTTTGAATTCAGGTTTTGTCAGAATCGGAAAGGAAAATTTGGAATGGGAAAGAACCGTGTTCGTGGCAGGCCTTGCCGGAGCCATGGAGTTTTGTTTTCGTTCCGGAATGAGATATGCTCGGGAAAGAATACAATTTGGAAAACCGATTGCATCCTTTTTCGGTATGAAGGAAATTTTGGTAAAAAACTGGGTTTATGTACAAGCGGCAAGAAGACTCATATATTGGGTGGCGGAGAGAAAGGACAAAGGGATTCCTTCTCCTTTGGAAAGCTCGCTTGGAAAACTGATTTCCTCTGAAATTTCGGAGGATGTGGCAAAGGACTCCGTACAGCTGTTTGGCGGATATGGTTATATGAAGGAGTATTCTGTGGAAAGATTTTACAGAGACGTAAAACTGGGAACGATTGGCGGCGGAACCAGTGAAATTCAAAGATCCATCATTTCTTCGTTGTATCCGGGCAAACAAAAGTTTATGGCTGATTTCACAAAACTGGAAACTGCTTCTTCCGAATCGGACCAGATTCAAAATCATTTATTCGATATATTGATTCAAATGGACGGACAATCCGCACGCAAAAAACAACAGCCGATCGAATTTGCATTTGCAGATGCGCTTTCTCTTTTTGTCATCCTTTCCCAATCTCATTCCGATCTTTCGGTTCCGTTACAGCATTATTCCAAGGAAGAAAAACTGATCGACCGAAGTCTGATTACTTTCTTTCTTGTAGGAAAATATTTATCCTCACTTTCCAGATTGTCCGGTTTCGTAAAAGAAGAACTAAACTCGATTTGGAATAATTATCAGAAGTTAGGTGAAAAAATCGAATCACTTGTAAATGAACGTTTTTTGACTCTTCAGGAAATTTCATAAAATGAAACCGGCAATCCGAGTATCTTTGATTTATTTCGTGCTCGGATTTGTCTGGATTTATCTTTCGGACTATGCACTCGCCAGTTTTTTAAATGAATCTGAGGATTTGCGGATCGCTCAAAGTTATAAAGGTTGGCTTTTCGTAACTCTTTCTTCTTTACTTATATTTTTTCTTTTACTCAGTGAATTCAAAGTTCAATTCAAATTTCAAAAGGAAAAAGAAGACTCAGATCATCTTTACAGAAACATCCTGGAACAAATTCAGGATTCCGTCATCGTTTTCAACTTAAATACCTGGAAGATAGAACTGATCTCCAAGCAGACTGCCAATTTTTATGAAACATCAGTAGCTGCCATTGTAGACAATCCGTACTTACTGATCGAAAGACTTCATCCCGAAGATAAAGAGAGAATGGTGGATATGTGGACCAATCGGCTTCGGGAAAATCACTCCTCCATACTTTATCGACTGTTATTCCCTGATGGAAGAGTGAAATGGGCTCTTGAAAATAGGCTGTTTTACGATAGCGGATCGGAAATGCAAAACAGGGCGATTGCGCTTACTACTGACATTACTGACTATATGCAGAACCAGGAAAAACTGGAAAAATCGTTAAAAGAAAACGAGGTTTTGCTGACGGAAGTTCATCATCGTGTAAAGAACAACCTAGCAGTGATTATTTCTTTTTTGCAGCTTCAATCCTATTCCGCTCCTCCTGACGCAGCTGCCATTTTGGACCAAAGTATTGCGCGAATCAGAGCGATTGCGCTCGTACACGAAAAATTATACAGTTCCAAAAATCTTTCCGGCCTCAATTCGAAGATGTATATAGAAAGTTTGGTGGAAAATATCAAGCTTATGTATATGAGAATGGATATTCGAATTCATTTGAATATCGAACCGAGAGAACTGGATCTGACTTCCGCCATTCCTTTGGGACTTATGCTTACGGAACTTTTGACAAATTCGTTCCGACATGCATTTCCCAATCCTCAGGAAGCGGTCATATCGGTTGATTTTCGAATCAATGAAAATGATAAGATAGAATTGATCTATAAAGACAATGGGGTGGGACTACCGTCTTCGTTTGATCGAAAGAGGATAGATACTGTCGGTTTGTCTGTAATCTTTTCTCTTTCCAGTCAGATGATGGGAAGAGAAATCGAAGTACTCTCCAAACCGGGTGAAGGCGTTTTATTTCATTTCGAATTTCCGAACTATAAAGATAAAAAAGGAATTTCCTAGATGCACGAAAAAGGCAAATCTTATAACGAAATACAAATCAAAGATACTGCTCAGTTTACTAAAACCATTACGGAGACGGATGTGTATTTGTTTGCGGGAATCAGCGGGGACTTCAATCCTCTACATGTGGACGAAGAGTACGCCAAAACCACTTCGTTCGGCACAAGGATCGCTCACGGAGGACTTGCTGCTTCGTTACTTGCTCCTGTGCTTGGAATGAAATTACCGGGACTTGGAACTCTGGCCCTGGAAACGACTACCAAGTTCAGAAAACCTGTTTATTTTGGAGATACGATCACCTGTAAGGTGGAAGTTACGGAAAAACTGGAAAAATTGAAAGCGGTCCGTTTGAAAGTAGTTTGGACCAATCAAAAAGGAGAAGTGGTCAGCAAAGGGGATGCTCTTGTCATTCCTCCTGGCTAAGGTATTGTCCCAGAAGTCCTATTTCATCTTCTACAAATTCCCTTACTTCTTCAAGTTCGTCCGTATCAATGATCTCTTCCAGGATTTCTTCTCCGTTTTCATCGTTTCCAAGCCGTAGCACGATATAACCGGGAACATCCGAATCAGGATCATCTAACTCCACGTTGACGAGATGATACTCCGATTCGGTATTGGGTAAAAAAACCAAATACTCGAATCCGTTCAAAGAAAAAGAGTAGAACACTTCCCATAAGAACTGGTTTCCCTTTTCATCCACTAGATCGATTTCTTCCGAAGCTCTGGAAGGAAAAAAATCGTCTCCAAGCCCCATTCCTTGCATTTCCATTATTTGTAAAAATCCTTCTCGAAGGGTAAGCTGTGTTTCTTTTTGAAATTGCATTCCTTGCAGGAAGGAACAAGATTCGCTTTGACCGATTTCCCTCCTCGTATAAGAGGAATTAGATGGTCCATTGTCAATTCGTCCACTTTGAACTTACCGGAGCAATAATGACAAATGCCCGAGGAACGTTTGTTTTTCCACCAGGCAGTGTTTTTGAGTTCTTTTGCCTTTCTTCTTTCCCGGGCGATTTCTTCGTCCGATACGGTGGAAAAAAATCTATCTTCTGACAAAGTCTCATCCATACTTAAAACTGACTTAATTTCAAGTGAAATGTCAAGAAAAGAAAAAGGGTCGACGAATTCCCGAGAGGGAAATTCCTACAAGTAATGGGTCGATTGTATTATATCGATAATTTACGTTCATTTGCCTTATTGCTCGGGATAGTCTTTCATTCTGCAATTGTTTATGCGCCTAAAATCGGGTATGCGATACAAAACCCCGAACGTATCGAACCGTTCGGATACTTTTGCTTTTGGATTCATAGTTTCAGGATGCCTCTGTTTTTTATTATCTCCGGCTTTTTCTCCGGACTTGTTTGGGAAAAGAAAGGATGCCTTTATTTTTTGAAAGGCAGATGGGAACGTATCTTTATACCGATGTTAGTTGGTATTCTCTTTTTGGCACCGATACAATATTTTCTAATTCAAAAGATCTCTCATCCTCATCTTTCTTATTTCACTTACTATTTGTCTTTTTTCTCAAAAACAGGATTTGGCCAGTCTCATATTTGGTTTTTGGTAAATTTGTTTTTATACGGATTGTTATTTGTCCTTTTGCCCAAGGATTTGTTAAAGAAAACGTTCTCCCGTTTTCGAACGAAACATGAATCGGTTTTATTTTTTGTTTTACTTCTTTTTTCGTTTTCTTTGACTCTTCTGGCTCATTCTTTTTTTCCCAGAGGAGATAACGAATTCGGTATCGATAAACTTCTGTTTTGTTATCAAGTTACCTTTTTTCTCGGAGGAGTATTCGTTTATCATTCGGGGAAAATATTGATCTCTGCAGTGGAACCTGCGCCCGATTCCTTTCGATTGATCAATTGGATTTTATTCGGGATCGTCGTATACGTTTTGTTTTACGAATGGGAAACAAAGGATCCTTTGTGGATGCCTTATTTTCGCGGAGGGATTTACAATCGGATGATCCATATTTTATTATGGTGCCTTTCTCCTCTCGTTTGGTTTCAGGTTTTCGTATTGGCATTCCAAAAATGGGGAAATGAAACCGGGGAAATCAGCAAGTATCTGATCGATTCCAGCTTGCCTGTTTATTTGGTTCACCATCCCATTTCACTTTCGGTTGCTTTTTATTTTAGAAATTGGGATTTCCCCGTGGCGGGCAAATTTGCATTCCATCTCTTGATTGTTCTTAGCCTTAGTTTTTTATTTTACGACCTGATTGTGAGAAATTCAATCGGTTTGAAAAAACTTTTCGGTGTTAAGTGAATTCCTTCCACCGAAAAGCCTGCTTTTACTTTCGAATTTTTTTGATCAGGTGCGACTAACAGCCTGTATGGCGGAGGCGACTGCGGCATCCATGGTTCCGTTGTGTTTTGCCAAATGTTCTCCCGCAAAAAACACTCTTTCGTAAGGTTCGGCCCAGGCATCCTTGATTCCCAAAGAGCCGGGAGGAAATAAGGATACAAATCCTTGGCTTCCTGTCGCTTTCTGAAAAGAATGGAATACAAACTGAGAATGATCGGTCAGTTCCAAGATCTCATCCGTTTTTGTTTCCGATAGAGACAATTTGAGCATCGCCCTTTTTTGCGCATCAGATCCTTTTTCAAAAAGGGATGCCCTGTCACCTGTGGCAAGGGAAGTGAGTAGATATGATTTTTCTCCGATCGCTTCTTCGCTCGCAACATAGAGTGCTTGGGCAGGTGTATCGGTTAACAAGAATTTGGGGAATAGATTTTCTTTTTTTACGCACTGAATGATGTTTTTGGAAATTTTACCCGATTGCATTCTGAGTGCGGAATAAACCAACTCCTTAGGAAGTCCCGGCGACCATTTGATGTCCAGAACCGCTGCAGGAGGAAGTGTGCAAATGATCAGGTTCCCCCGAATGATTTTTCCAGATGCAAGTTCCACTTGTGCTTGGGATTTCATTTGGCTTACTTTTGTGATCGGATCTCCGAGTGAAATTTCAGTATCTCCTAGTTGAGCTGCAAGCGCAGAAATGATTTTGTCCGCTCCTCCCGAAACATAAAAACCGGGACGAAGTGCGGACTCGGAAGAAGCGAGATCGTTCAAAACGGCTTCACTTGAAATTTGATTCAGATCTTCCCCGAAAAAGATCCTATAACATTCGCTTAATGCTCGAACTTCTTCTTCGGCTAATCCTTGATAGCGGGCATAAGATGAAAAATTTATCTTATCCAACCCTTGCTTTTGGCTTTCATTCCGAGATTTATGCAGATCGATCACCTTTTCCAAGGTTTCTACCGAACTTTGGGAAAGCTGAATCAAAGAAGAATACTCTCCCGTTTTTTTGATTTGGAATTTTTCTGCTAGAGGGGAAGTTTTCAACTCCAGTCCGAGTTGTTTTACAAGACTTTTGATATCGGATTGTCCGTCCCCGATCCATTCGGCACCTAAGTCTTGAACGATATTATTTATTTTATCCCTATGGGTGAAGATTCGTCCGCCCAATCTTTCCGATCGGTCTACGATGGTCACATCATATCCTGTTTGGCGAAGTAGATACGCGGAGTAGAGACCGGAAAGTCCCGCTCCCATAACGATTGCTTTTTTAGAGGAAGAGGGTTTGCCCGCCGGCTTTGTCTCTGCGGCTACGGGGGTAATTGCCCAAGAGTTGCGGGAAAATACAACACCGGAAACGGAAGTAGTGATTGCTAGTTTTTTAAGGAAGTCTCTGCGATTCATAAATCTTGCCCCTAAATTCTAGCAATTCACAAAAAAGGCTAGAAAAATTACCAAATTCGTTTCTACTAGCCATTGCTTTTTTGCATCAAATCCGAGGACTCTTTGAAAATTAATTTGAAAAATGTATTTTATTCTCTTGTTTTAGTTCTCTTTCTGCCGACGGTACCTATTTTTTCCCAAGCTCCTTTGGTTTTGGACCATCATATGGAAGGAAAAACCGCCTGGCAAAATACTTTGATTTTGGAAGATACTTCCGCAAGTTTTTCCAAAGATGAAATTGTTTCAGGCAAAAGAGATTCCGAATTTTCAAAGCTCTTATCTCCGAATCTAGGGTTTTCTTCTTCACAGTTTTGGATCCGGCTGCCTGTCCAAAATCCTTCTCCCGATACATTGGAATGGATGTTGGAGTACAATTTTCCATTGATTGATGAGATAGAAATTTACGGAAATCATCTTCCTTCCGGAATTCGTAGTATAACCGGTGATAGTTTTCCTTTTTCCGAAAGAAATGCGGATTACCGGAATGTGGTGTTTCCTCTTGTGGAAAAACCGAAGACTCAATCCGTTTATTACATACGGATCAAATCGGAGTCCACGATTCCCATCAGTTTGGAGGCTTGGTCTACTAAAGAATTGATCAGTAAAATGACAAAGGAACAGATTCTCTTCGGATTGTTCTACGGAATCCTGTCTGTCATGGCGATTTATAATTTCTCCATTTTTGTTTTTACCAGAGATTATAGTTATCTTTTTTACGTGATATTTATAACGTCCATTTCCTTATTTCATCTTTCTAACAACGGTTTTGCGTTCCAGTATTTATGGCCGAATTCTCTTTGGTGGGCAAACTATTGTCTTCCTTTCTTTATCTGTAGTTCCTGTTTTACAGGAATTTCTTTCGCCACCTATTTTCTGAATTTGAAAAAGCATGCTCCTTTATTTGCGAAATTACTGACATACTGGTTCGGAATTTTAGTCGCAGTGAGTATCGTTATTTTCTTTCTCCCTTATCGGATTGCGGTTTTGACTTCGATCGGTTTCGCCGTTCCCGCTGCCATCATTATGATCATAAGCGGTATCATTGCGCTTCTAAAAAGATCCAGAACGGCTAGGTTTTATCTGATCGCCTGGACTTTCTTTTTATTAGGATGTCTTTTGTTTTCTTTGAAAAGCCTGGGAATTCTTCCTGACAATCATGTCACCCGTTGGATGATTCAAATCGGGACGGCATTGGAATTGGTCCTTCTCTCTTTGGGACTTGCGGATCGTATCAATTATCTTTCCCGTACTTTAAGGGAAAATATCAGGGAACTATCCGGTAACAAAATTAGAATCGAAGAATCGGAAAAAAGATTTAAGGAAATTTTTCAAGGTTCGGAAGAAGTGATTTTTATGTTAAACGAGTCTTTCGAAATTTTGAATGCCAATAGATCTCTCTCCAGACATTTGGGATTTCGTTTGGATGACGTTAAAGGTAAAAAAATAACCCACTTACTTTATTCTACAAAAAAGAAAGCGGGCTTTAACGAATTGTACGTGAACGATAAATTCGATGAGTTGAACAAAACCAAGAAAGTCGTCCATTTCCAAACGGAGTTTGCTCAAAAATACGTGAAAGAACCGAAAGATATGAAGTGCAGCATTCAGTTTGTAGAATTGGAGGATACAAGGGAAATACTGGTTAAACTTTCTCCTCAGTATGAAGACACTCTTTCCAAACTGGTTGTTTCCGAAAGGATCGAATTTTCCATGAACAATTATCTGAGAAATGCGGAATTGATTTCTCAAAAGATTACATCCCAACTCGCACAACATATGGATTCTGTGGAACAAACGGAGGTAAGAACGGCGGTTCGGGAAATACTTATCAATGCGATAGAACATGGAAATTTAAACATCGGGTTCGAAGAAAAATCAAATGCACTTATAGAAGGAAATTATCTGGAGTTTTTGCAGAAACGTCAGGAAGACGCAAGATACAACCGCAAAAAAGTATTTATCAGCTATGTTCTGAACGAGGAATACGTCGCATATCGGATATTAGATGAAGGAAAAGGATTCGATCATCAGAAAGTTTTCTCCAAAACAATGGAAGAATTGAACGACGCGTTGGAACAACATGGCCGGGGAATCCTGATGACTCGTTCGGTATTTGACAGGGTGGAATACAATGATGCCGGAAACCAGGTGAGTTTGATCAAATATTTAAAGAAACCTAGCTAGTTTCGAACCCAATCCAATACCCACCATTCATTCCATTCCTGTTCAAACAACATTTTGCCGGGAAGATGGGATTGTAATAGGTCGACGAATGCGTCTTTTTTTTCCGTAATGATACCGGAAAAAATAAATCTAGGCGCTTTGATTTCTGCCAGTGAACGGATATTTTGTGATAAAACCGCGAATGTGATATTTGCAATGGCGAGTTCATACTCGTAATTGTTTAAATTCGGATTGGATAACCCGGACTCTTCTACCGTAAAATGAATCTTTCTACCAAAATCGTTTTCCTGCCAATTGGACCAAGCGGCTTTCACTGCATTCGGATCGATATCGAGTGCAAATATTCTATCCGTTCCCAATCTACCGAGGCCAATCGATAAAATCCCCGAACCTGTTCCCAAATCGCAAGCCGTTTTGAAAAATGTTTTTTCCGTTTCTTTGATTGTATCCAGTCTTTCTAATATAAGTTTGGTGGTCTCGTGATGACCTGTTCCGAATGCCACACCCGGATTGATGAATAGAGGAATTCCTCCGATAGGTTCCCAAAGTGCTTTTGTGTTTTCAGAATCTTTTTCCCAAGTAGGAATGACCCAAAGTTTTTTGCCCACGGCAAAAGGTTTGTAAAATTCCTTATACGCCTCTTCGTAATCTCTGGTTTCAATTTCCCTGGATTCGTAACTTGCGGATTCTAAAAAATTGATTTTGAGAAAGATGATGATTTTGAGTTCTTTCTCAATATCATCTTTGTCCAAGTAGATTCGGATATTTGTATTTTCCCGTAAAATTCCTTCTTGGTTCGGCTCTTTGGGAGCATCTCCGTCAAATAGAATTTCATAATACCCTGCGACAGAGAGGGTGTCCAATAGTTCGTACAAACTATCCGAACCCTCTTTGGGCAAATTGACTTTAAGTTCTCTATATTCCAAGTTAGGTGAGAGGTTCGGTAGGAACTATCCTACTTCATCCGTATAATCCATAACCAGATACATTAACGTTTCCTGGTCGGTTGGATTTGAATATTCGTGAGAAACATCCGCCTTGAAAAATACCGAATCTTTCGGTTCTAGCTCGACTACTTTTTCACCAACGCGTAACCGTAGTTTGCCGGAAACAACGACGATATTTTCGGTTGTTCCCGTTTTATGAGCTTCGGCGACTTCATGTCCGCCCGGTTTCAATAGTAATTCATAAAATTCTGTTTTTCTATTTCCAAGGAAAGGAAACAAAGCTCTGCTTGCGAAAACTTTCGAGTTTGAAAAAAGCACTTTTGAGTTTTCCGCTTTCAATACATGAATGCCTTCTTGGTTTTTCTCTTTGAGTAGTTCCGCAAAAGGAACATTCAATCCGTTTGCGATTTTCCACAAAACGGAAATCGTAGGAACCGATTTGCCCTGTTCGATTTGAGAAAGCATGGCACGACTTACGCCGCAACGATTTGCTAATTTGTCCAGGGAGAACCCTTTTGTATGGCGGATGAGCTTTAGATTTTCTTTGACCACATCCGTAATGTAATCTCCCGATTCTGCGAAAGCTTGTTCTTGTTCATCAGTGGGAGGTTCGAGTTTGGTAGCCATTGCTCAAGAATCCAATATAACAGAGGAAAAGTCAATCCACTATCGGAAGAGTTTTGATTTTTTCTCTTCAATTACAAAGACGGGAGGGGATTTGGGGATTTTGGAAGCCTTTTGAAACACTTCTTTTGCCGTTCCACGGAAGCTAAGTTCTGTTTCCGTAGAAATTCCCAGTGCTAAAAATACCCTTCTGTCACCAGGAACTAGTTTTGAAAGAGATTCCAAAAGGTGTTTTGTGCGATAAGGTGTTTCATAAAAAACCAATGTATGTCCGAGGTTTAGATAGGTTTTGATTTCTCTCTCTCTTTCTTTTTGGTCGCGCGGGAAAAATCCGAGGAATGTAAAAGGAGAAGTGGAAAATCCGGAAGAGGTGAGTCCTGCAATGGCAGCGGTAGGTCCCGGTGCCGACTTGACTGTGACCCCCATCTCCCAGGCGCGGGGAACCAGTCTTCTGCCCGGATCTTCCAACCCCGGACTTCCTGAATCGGAAATAACACACGTTAATTGAGTTGTGGAGAGACGAAATGCCATCTCCTGCAATTCTTCTTCTGTGGTATGTTCATTCAATAGATCGAAGGATTTGCTGATTCCTAATTTTTTCAATAGAGTGGAAGTGGTTCTGGGCTCTTCTCCCAAAATCCAATCCGCTTTTTCGAGTAATTCCTTTGTTCTGGGAGGTAGATCACGATCATCCCCGAGAGAATTGGAAACCAGATAGAGTGTAGGTTTGTTTTGATCCATGACCTATTTAGCTCGTATGAGTTTCCAAAGCAAAATAAGGCTGGATGGAGATCCCTTTTTCGGAACAGGCTTTTACAAATTCAGGATTTCCCTTATCAATTGCCACACCCAGTTTCTTTGCATAACATAACATGGGATAGTCGTTGAAAGAGTCTCCGAACACAAGATCCGGAACCTCTCCGATTCTGGATGCAATCGCTTTTACTTTTCCTTCACCGTAAGTATACGGTTCGATGATTTCATGTGCATAAGTTCCATTCGGATTTTTTTTCTGAACCATCCCGATTACATTTTCCTCTTTTACGGGAAAGTGATGGGCTACAGCTCTGATCCCGTCTTCCGGAGAAGCGGTGATGATATAAACTTTCCAATGATTGGAATTTAAAAATGCAATGAGATCAAGCATCTCTTTTTGAGGGAGTACTGCGGATCCTTCTTCCAATCGGGCCACTTTTTCCCAAGTCCTTCGGGAAAGATCGTAAAAACTTTCTTTGGTATAACCTTGGAAGATAAACGAGGTCCATCGATATCCGTTTTCAATTCCGAATTCTTTCAGTTGGTAAGTATATTCTTCCCAAACCAAATGTTCTTTTTCCGAAATCGGTTTGGTTCTATGGTTTTTCCAATATTCCTTGTCCCTAAAAAAAAAGGAAAGGTCATCAGGAAGAAATAACATTCCTTCGGAGATAATCGAATCCATGATCTTTTCACCGAAATCATTTCGGATCAGAGTGTTATCAAAATCAAAACAGGCAATACCGGGGGAAGAGGAAATGATTTGAGTTAGGCTCGCATGCACGGATGGAGCCCAACTTTTAAGGGGAAAAGAAGTCACTAAATCAATTTGCGAAACTCACCATACTTGTGGCAACACCTTCTTCGAAAGGAGTTAGGAAGTTCTCAGGATTCAAATAAACATTATGGTATCTCACTTCGAAGTGAACATGAGGACCTGTTGACTTTCCAGTGTTTCCGGAAAGTGCAATGATCTGTCCTTTTTTCACAAAATCACCCGATTTTACAAGCACCACATTATTATGACCGTAAACTGTATGGAAGTGATTGAGATCATTATGATAGATCTTAACTGCGTTTCCGTAGTCACCGCTTCTTCCGGAAACTTCGACAAGGCCGTCTGCGGCAGCCAGAACGATTGAGTTTTTGGGAATTGCTATGTCCACTCCGGTATGAAGTGTGTTCCATCTTCTTCCGATTCGGGAAGAGATTCTGGTTTTGCTATTTGGTAATACGGGCCAGATGAACTGATCGATTTGAGTGTCGATCGCTTCTCTGTAACTACCTGCTTCCTGTAGGGAATTAGAATATTCGCGACTGTAGGGAATGAAAACAAGTCGGTTCAATTTCTTTTTTTCTTTCTCTGTAATTGCATTGAGGCTGATCACATCATCGTAATCCGCTCCGAATTCGACTGTCTTTTCCAATAAGGACTTTTTTTCTGCTCGAAAATCGACCCAAAGGCCCCATCTTTCTTGGTATCTTTGGAAATCATGGTTATCTAAAAAGGCAGGTTCGTTTTTTCGCTTCTGGTAAGAAGCAAATGCAGAGAAGGTAACTACAAATACCATCGCCGCCAGAATAGTGAACAAATATCTTTTTCGTTTCATCGTTTTCAGCCTCACATTTTATTGTGCACTGCCAAATTCTCATAGAAAGCTTTCTGGTCAAGGAAAAGGACTCTCTCTTTTGGCACTCAAATGTAGAATTATGTCACATAATTAACCATGTTCAGTAGAAAGACAATCTCAAAATTTGCGGTTTGGGAAGGGAAAGGAAGAGGGACTCACTTGTTTGAGTGAGAAATGAAAAACCTTCCTACAGGATTTTATTGTAAGGAAGGTATTCTTTCGTAAATAAATTATTTATTGGCTCTGCAACTGTAAAGAACGGTGAGAATGGGCTTGGTTTCGGTAGAGATAGAACCCAGCCATTACTAGGAACACCGTTCCTATGGCATAAGACACCCAACCAAGACCGAAATAGCCCAAAAGTCCGAATCCTAAAATCAAACGAATGATCTCCAAGGTGCCTCCCCAGGATTTTCCTTCGATCATTGCGTTGATGGAAACGAGAGAAAGGGTCACCCAGATGGCAAAAAGCGCTTGGGAAAGCATTGTAAATTTGGTTACGAAAAGTAGGAACGCAAAAGATCCCAAAAGAATTCCCACAAACCATGCAGTCGTATAAGAGCGGACTTCCGCATTCGGTTTCGGATCGTATTTTACAAAGCTTCTCGCGCTCACTTCCGGAATAGGAAGAAAGCCGCCTGCTTTATTTCCTTCCGGGGGAAACCAACCGGGAGGCATTAGAAAAACTTTGATTTTGTTTAGGATTCCTTTGGCATGAAATGCTTGTTTGCAAAGTTCCGCGTAATAATGGTAATTGGCGTATACCGGATTGAAACTTTTGAGAGGTTTCACCGTGCCGTAAACGCATTCTTCTTCTTCCACTTGGAAGGTTCCAAACATGCGATCCCAGATGATGAAAATTCCTCCATGATTGCGATCGATGTATTTCGGATTGATCGCGTGGTGAACTCTGTGATGGGAAGGAGTGGACAAAAGATATTCTCCTACTTTTCCGATCTTATCCACAGCCTTTGTATGTACCCAGAATTGGTAGATGAGATTGATTTGGCCTACTCCTAAGAACATCCAAGGGTGAAATCCTAGTAGTGCGATTGGAACGTAAAAAACCCAGGAAGAAAGTCCACCGAGTCCGGTTTGGCGGAGTGCCACTACCAAATTGTATTCTTCACTGTGGTGGTGAATGACGTGTCCTGCCCAGAAAAAATTCACTTCATGAGAAACTCTATGGAACCAATAGTAACAGAAATCCTGTAAAACAAGGCAGATGACCCAGGCGAGAGGGTTTGTGAGTGCGAATTCGAAAATTCTAAAATGTTCATAAACGTAAAAGTAGGCAAACAGCCCGACCCCTTTTTGAAATAACCCCCAGAGCTGGGAAATAATCCCCGTGCTCAGATCGGCTATGGAATCGTTCAATCGGTAAAGTTCTCTTTGTCTTTTGATACCGATGAGTACCTCAATCCCGATCAGTAAAAAGAAAACCGGGATAGCGAATGTTACAAATGGCGGAGGTGTGAAATTTTCGAACATAACGAAATAGTTTTGCCCGTTTTATGACAAAAGGTCAAGTAATTCTTGACCAAGAGTCAGAAATTGTTTTCTGTTCAACTCTTCCGGGCGTGAAGTGGGGGAAATATTTGTTTTTTCCCAGGCCTTTCTCACTGCTTCCTGAAATTTCGGATCTTGTGAAAAAGGAGAATCTCTTAAACTAACTTGGATTTGTTTTCTTTTTCCCCAAAAAAAAGTGCGAAGTAGTCTGGACCAAACTGCTATGTCTTCTTTGGAATGGAATAGGCGTTCTTCCTTCGGCCGGGGAAGAATCCGAATCAACGCGGAGTCGATTTTGGGAACTGGGTAAAAACATTTTTTATTTACTTTTTTCAGAAATTCTATTTTACCCATACCTTCTAAAAATATGGATAGGGAGGATACTTCACCTGTGACTCGTTCGGCGAATTCCTTTTGCACCATAAAAACCCCTCCTTTCCAATTTTCAAACTCGGTAGCGATGATTGTCAGTATTTCACTTGTTAAATGATAGGGGAGGTTTCCGAAAATGAATACTTCTTTGGAAAAGATATGATGCAGATTTTCCAAAGCGTCGCCTTCATAGAGAACTGCTTTCGGAAAAAGATTGAGATAGGTTGTTTTTGCGAGTTCGATATAAGCACGATCAATTTCAAAAAGATAAGTAGGTCTTTCGAATTCCAAAATGGGATAGGTAAGTGTTCCTAGTCCGATTCCTATCTCAGCCAGTTCCACATTTTCCTTTTCGAAAAAATCCCTGCTGCATTCCGCAATATAACGAACTATATTCTGATCGATGAGAAAGTTTTGTCCGAATTTCTTTTGCGCAACCAAAGAGTTAGAGGAAAGAAAATTTTTGATCTCGGAGAGTTTGGTTATGGGAGCGTACAAGTAGTTCCTCTACGCTTATAATTTTCCAGTAAGAAGAAATCCCAAGAAGTTTTTGGTATTTTTTCCAATCTTCCGGGTTTTCTTTCACCCATTTGGGAAAATCAAGTAACAATACTCCCGCCTGTTGGGTCTTTGCATCCAAACCCGACTTTTCCCAATTTTTTTCATAGAGAGACGTTATCTCCAGCAGTTTGGAAAATTTCTTTTTGTCTCCTGTGTAACGAAGTATGGGAATCGTATTTTCCTTCCCCGAAAAAACGATAGGAAGAATTGCCGTTCTGTCGATTTGGAAGTTTTCATTCCAGACATTTATCTGTTCCATCCAGGATTTCAGTTTCTCTTCACTGGTAATAATGGAGATCCTGGCCGAGACATTTGTTTTTAAGATTTCCTTTTTTAAATCCAGCACATAACGAAGACAAGACTCTTTTTCAAAAAAGATAGAGTTCGCATCCTTTAATTTTAATGATTTTGCAAATGTTTCAAATTGGTTTTGGGAATAACAATTTCCCAGGATTGAAATCTTTCCCTCTCCGAAAAAGAATGCATTTCCCTTTTGGATTTTATGGGCAGGCAGACCGTCCGAGCCGTTTTTCGCAGAAAGAACCAATCCTCCGAAAGGAAAAAATAGAATAATACCCGATAGGATTAGAAAATGAAGAAACGAATAATTGATTTTCCGATCTTGAACGATACTTTCCGATTTGAAGATTTTATAGATAATGAGAAAAAGGAAGATCGTGAAAATGAAATACAACCAAATTACTATTTGTCTGTCATTCCATTCGTAATAGAATCCTATTTTTCCGGGCAATGCAGTTACTAGTTTCAGTAAAATCCTAAGTAATAAATCGATGATGACCCAAAAAAGGTCTGCCGTATTTTGAGATAAAAATTTCTGAATGATAATAGAAAGATAAAGTAAGGGTAGGATGATTCCTGCAAGAGGGATCACGATCAAATTGATCAGAATGCTCCCGAAAGAAAAAGAGTGAAATACATAAGCGAGACAAGGGAAAGTCCCGAAAGAACAGGAAAGAGACAAGGTTAAATTGTCTTTTAAGAAGTGGGAGAGATTCGGGAATAGAACTTTGTCTATGGCGGGTTTTAGAAAAAAAATTCCGAAGACCGCTCCGAAAGACAATAAAAATCCTACGCTTAGATAATCGGAAGGAAAGAAGAGCGCCACGGTGGCTGCAGAATAAAATAACGTGTCAGAGGCTTGCGCCTTTTTGTAAAAAATAACACCTAACATACTGTAGAGCGCGAATGAATAAGCTCTCACGAAGGAGACAGGAAAATTCAAAAGATAGAGATAAAAATATCCGAATAAGAGGGAAATAAGAACGGGAAGGATTCTGGAAAACCAGAAGACTCTCTTTAAAAATAACAGACAAAAGCCCAGATAGATTCCCAGATGTAGTCCTGAGGCGGCAAACAAATGCAATACACCTCCTTGTTTTGCATCCTGTTTGACCGATTTCGGTAAAGATTTGCCCGAACCGAGAACCAATCCTTCAGCGACTAATGTCAGTTCTTTGGGGAGTTTGCTTTCTTTAAGCAAACCTCTTACTTCTTCTTGAAATTTATAAGAATTTGAGTTTCGGTTTGGAATTTTTTCCTTTGAGATACCTTTGGGAAAGTAAATTTGAAAACATCCGAAAACCAAAAATCCTATTACCAGATAGAGGAATTTTTTTCTAAGATGTAATTTTATAAATCGGAAAAAGAAAGGAGGAAGTAACAAAAGTAGAATGGAGCCGGTACAAATAAGAATGGAAAAGCCGGGGACATTCGGAAAAATCCGGTACAATGACGCTATCGAACAAATCCCCAAGGAAATCATTCCCCCTTCGGAAGCGGGAAGAATGCGAGGAAGTGGTGAGGACTTCATGCCTCAATAGGTAAAAAACTAAATAGTTTGGAGAGGTTCTTTCAAAAATAAAAAAGAAAGGTTCGTGGTTTTGACTAAAAAGGATAAATCCCCAAAGCTTTTCTGACATCTTCGATTTTTTTACGTGCAATCGAACTTGCTTTGGTTTTTCCTTTTGCCAGAGTTTCATTCACATAACTTAGATCATTCGAAAGTTCTTCTCTTTTTTTTCGGAACGGTTCGAAATGATTCATCACTTGATCCAAAAGGGATTTTTTCAAATCACCGTATCCTACGCCACCGGATACGTATCTGGTTTTAAGAGTTTGTTTTTCTTCATCATTTAAGAATAAAGAATGAATCTGGAAGATGATGGAAGTATCGGGATCTTTCGGTTCGGAAACTTCTTTGGAATCGCTCACGATCGACATGACCGCTTTTTTGATTTCTTTTTCGGTTCCGAACAAATCGATCGTGTTTTTATAGGATTTTGACATCTTGGCACCGTCTACGCCGGGTATGGTGGCGGTGTTTTCGTCAATATCCGGTTCGGGAACAGTGAGTGTGTTTCCATAACTTGAATTGAATCTTTCTGCGATGTCTCTCGCAAATTCAAGATGTTGTTTTTGGTCTTTTCCTACCGGAACTTTATCCGCAGAATAGAGTAAAATATCGGAAGCCATAAGGATAGGGTAGGTGAATAGTCCCGCACCCGGAACAAATCCTTTCGCTACTTTGTCCTTAAAGGAATGGGCCAACTGCAATTGGGAAACGGTAATGGACTGGGATAGATACCAAGTGAGTTCTGTAACTTCCGGAACATCACTTTGAATCCAAAAGACGGTTTTGTCCGGGTCGACTCCCAGCGCTAATAAGTCGAGTGCGGCAGAGATCGTATTTTCCTTCAGATTTTCTTTCGATGTGAAAGTCGTTAATGCATGTAAGTTGGCAATAAACAGCATCAACTCAGCTTTGTTTTGGTAATGTAGAATTTTCCGAATGGCAGAAAAATAGTTTCCTAAATGAAGTTTGCCTGAGGGTTGTACGCCTGTTAAAATTTTCATGAAATAGTTAAGTTTGTATTTACGTCGATTCCGAAGACACTTCTTCCGAATCTTCTATAAAACCGGATTCGGAGTCATCGGAAGATTTTTTATAAGATTCCGAATTAAAAGACGAATAGGTAAGTCTTTCGTATTCCTTGTGCAATTTGATGAGTTCCTGTTCTATTTTTCTATGTGCAGTCAATTTGGCTGTTGTCTGTTGGTCCTTGAAGATCACCGCATAATTGTACAAATACTTTGTGAACTGAGTTAAAACATCTTCCACATACATTCCGTTGATTCTTTCTTTGGCTACGACCGCTTTTTCGTAATGAGGAATAAATCTTTGCATGATTTTGATTTCTTCGATTACCTTTTCCTTCGTTGTGGAAATTTTGTCGGATATTTTTCCTCTGGTCTCCGTTTCTTTTGCCATCAGATGATTTTCTATGATGATATTGAGTTTGTTTGCAAAATTTCCGAAAAACTCGGAGGCTTCCGTAAGCGCGGTTAAAATCGTATTGGCAATCTGGTCGACAGTGCCTTTGTTATAATCCCCGTTATATTGTTGGAAAGTGTATTGAAAGCTGGGAAACTTGCGATTGAAATTGTCAATCGTTCTCACCAGGTTGTTCATGATTTCGATTTCTTCCTTGAAAAGACCGGGTTGAACCAGTAACAAATCCTGGTTTTGATTTTTATCACCTAGTCTTACATAACCTTCCAGCAGGTTGATATAAACAGTTTGGATGTCTCTTAGGAGCAGATATACCAAACGATGCGGTTGGGATTTGTATGAGTTTTTGATGGTTTGACTGCGGGCGCTATCAGGCATATGGTGCGACATGTAATCGTCCACAACTCCATTCAAAAAATCGAAACTGATTTTGCCTTTATCATCAATGGTAAAATATCGGGAACGAAGGTTTTGCAATTCTTCTTTTTTGAAAACCCTCGTGTTGATATCGTCTGAAATTTTTGCAACAGTGATCTCCACTTCTTTTTGAATCTCGCGTGCCGCTTGGAATTTATGCTCCTGGATCGCAGGTACTTTTAAGTCCGCGACAATCTCTTGCCAGGAAAACATTTTCTTTTTGGAAACAATATAAAATGCAGTGATGGCATCCGAGAGTTTGGGTCTGGTGGATTCCAGAGAAAGCCCGAAACTGATTCCGTCCATCACTGTGGAAAGTCTGGAAACGAGTTTGTCATCTTGTTTTACCACTTCCGGCAAATGATCCAGAATGATTTGGCGCGCATCTTCTCTCTGCAAAAATCGCACATAGAACATTTGCATTTTGATGGAACGATCTAAAAATATCTCGGGAGAAATTTTATCCAAAAATAAGGAATCAAGCGATACGAATGCGTTAAAAAATTTATTATAATTATTGATTACGTTGTAAACAAGAGGGGTCCATAATCTCCATCCTTGTTGTTCCGCCATACGAAGCGCTTGAATTGTCGGGATGATTGTGTCTTCTTTCAAGGTGCGGAATAATTTTTCCACTCCGCTGGAGATAGTTGGATTTCTTCCGAAAAGTCCTATATCGATGGCACCGGTATCTTTCGCAAATTTTCCTATCGAAGAAGCGCCACCGCCACCGCCTCCGAAAAGTCCTGCAAGTAGTCCCCCCGATTTCGTTTCGTTAGGTTTTTTCTTTATTGCGCCTTGTTTTTGTTTGATGCTATCGACTGTTACCAGTTCGCTGGGAGATCTTAATCTTTTTTCGGATCTTTGTTTATTGTCTTGGGAAGAAGATCCGTTGTCCCGGGAATAGGAAGAATTGGAACTTTGTCTTTCTTCGGAGGCCGGCTTTTTTTTCTCTTCTATCCCTCTTTTTTTATTCAGTATGTCTTCATCCACTTTTCGGATCAAATCGATTCGAATGAATACATCGTTGGATTTTAATATAGCTTCATCAATCAGTTGTTGGTGTTCCGGTGTTCTTGTCTTGCGATACAAATCGGCAAAGACTCGGTGAGCTTCTGTGCGTGAAACGGGTGTCACTCGTTATTCCTTCTGGTTTAATGGGTTCTCAACGATTTGAGAACTGGTCGGGGGTTGGAAATTGAAAAGAGAAGTTCCAAGACCTATATTGGTAGCAATTCCGGAAAAAGCGATTTCCGTAACTTCTTCATCGTCCCTTTTCATTTTTAAAACCCTTGGCATATCGTTATCCGACACAACTAAAATGACTTCTGTATATCTTTTGTTTGGCGAAGTCAGGCGAAATGTTTTGCCGCTTACGGTTACATTTTCATAACCGGATAAAAATCCACCGAGTCCGCCAGACACACCTTTCAGATCCTGTTTCCCCGAAATGGAAGAATCCGGATTATAAAACCATAATGTCTTACCATTGGACGAAATAATTCTTCCGTCATTCAGGCGAACATGGAGTTGGTAGGGGTTTTTGTAGGAGATGATTCCGGTGAGTCCTCCGTTCACAGTGACTGTGGCGCGGAAACTTTCCAGGGAATTCAAACGACCGATGACTGAATTGAGTTTGTCTCTTCCATCCTGTGCCAAAATCCCGGAGGAAAAAAGGCACAAGAGGGAAAACGAGAAAATTAATCTTAGAGAAAGAAGCACGGCTTCCATCTAAAAGAACGCATGGGATTACCCCAGCACTTTTTTGAATTCTGAAGTGAGAGCCGGAACTACTTCAAATAAATCCGCAACTACACCGTAAGTTGCAACTTTAAAGATCGGAGCATCTCCGTCTTTATTGATAGCAACGATGTATTTGGAAGATCCCATACCAGCTAAATGTTGGATGGCTCCGGAAATTCCGCATGCGATATAACAGTTAGGGGAAACCGTCTTACCGGTTTGACCTACTTGGTGAGAGTGGGAAATCCAACCCGCATCAACTGTCGCACGAGATGCTCCTAGGGCTGCCCCTAAAGTATCCGCTAAGTCTTGGAGAAGAGGCCAGTTTTCCGGTCCTTTGATTCCACGACCACCCGATACGATGATGGATGCATCTGCGAGCTGCACTTTGTTTCCGCCGCTTAGGTCTTTGGAAAGAGATTTTGTTCTCACTTCGCCAGCCGTAGCACCGGATTTTTCTACAGCACCTGCTCCGTCTTTCGGAGTTACTTCTTGGGAGTTGGCACGAACTGTGAAAATTTGAATGTCAGAAGTTACTTTGAAATTTGCGTAAGCTTTTCCGGAGTAGATTGGTTTTTTCGCAACGACTTTGCCGCCGTCAACGGAAAGACCAACTGCATCCGCTACGATTCCCGCATTGGCTTTGATCGCAACGCGAGCGGAATATTCTTTTCCTTGAGAAGAGTGAGGTATAAGAACTACCGAAGGCTTTTTCTCTTGGATGATTGAGTAGATTCCGTTTGCATAAGCTTCGGGATTGAAGTCACCAAGGTTTGCACCTACGATGGTATCAGCACCGGCTGCTTTCAAGTCTCCTGCAAATTTGTCTACGTTGTCAGTGATGATGACTGCATGAACTTTTCCGCCGATTGCATCAGCAATCTTTCTACCTGCGGAAGTAAGTTCTTTGGAAATTTTTTTAAGTTCGCCGTCTTTGAGTTCGCCTACTATTAATACGTCTGCCATGATCTTCTCCTTAGATAACTTTCGCTTCTTCGCGAAGAGCTTTTACGAGTTGGGAAGCAAAACCTTGTGCATCGGCTGCTTCTAATTTTCTGCCGGAAATACGTGGAGGAGGTGGTTCCAAACCAACCACTTCGATTTTAGAAGCAGTAGCTCCTAACTCGTCAGGTTTTTTAACGTCCACTGGTTTTTTCTTAGCAGACATGATTCCCTTTAAGCTAGGGTATCTTGGCTCGTTGAGACCTTTTTGAGCAGTCACAGCCACTGGTGCTTGTGTTTCTACGGTTTCAGTTCCACCTTCCACTTCACGTGTTGCAGTTACTTTTTTGCCGTCAAATTCAAGTTTGAGAGCCATTGCAATGTGAGGGATGTTCAATCTTTCTGCGATTTGAATAACTACTTGAGAGCTGTCAGTATCGATGGATTGGCGACCACCAATCACTAGATCCGCATTTTCAGCCTTGATTAAATTTGCGAGCAGTTCAGAAGTATAAGTAGAGTCGAAAGTAACATAATCGTCCACTTTTACGTGAACTGCACGATCAACACCCATTGCATAAGCGGTTCTAAGCGCTTCTACAACTCTGTCTGGCCCAAGGGAAACCGCGATTACCTCGCCGCCCGTTTTTTCACGAATACGAATCCCTTCTTCAATAGCGAATTCATCATATGGGGAGATGATCCATTTGACACCGGCTTCGTTAATAGCCTTATCTCCCACCTTAATGGAGGTTTCCGTATCTGGAACCTGCTTTACAAGAACAACAATTTTCATTCCTTAACCCCGTTTTCCTGGATTACCTTACAACCAGAAAATGAGAGCGAAGGGAGAAGGGAAGTCTTTTATTCTCGTAGAAAAACGTATTTGGACCAGTTGTACGCCCAAATGATAAAGAAAATGACCACAAGCACATTTCCGTCCGTTTTGAGATAGAGACTCAGTCCGAGCGTTAAGGGGAGGAGTAAAAAGAGTAAGAAGGAGAAAAATACGATAAAATGGACGGGCGCCTTGAGATGTTTCGGACTTTCGGAAAGTGTGGGGAAAAAACCTTGGGATACCAAAGGTTCTTTTTTTTTCGCCACGAAAAAAATATAAAAAGAAAGGCCGATCAACAGAAAAATATGAATCAACACTAAGATCATATGGCAAAGAAATCCCATTCGGACTTTGAAGAATAGAAAAAATTAAATCATCCAAAGAAACAAAAACGGAGTATAGGCAAGTTCGCAAAATGTTTTAAACCAAACGGGGGAATTTTTTCTTCCCCAAGGTTCGAGAAAGATCAAGTAACAGAAAGTAAACGACAAACCGAGCGCAGGCAAATGATGATTCGGTTCTTGCAATCCGAAATAAATACAAAGTCCGATTCCGATTCCTGAGAGAGTATAGAATAACATTGTGGTATATTCTTTCCCCAAATAGAGAGTGATCGTTTTGAAATGAAACTGTTTGTCCCAGTCCGAATCATTTCGATAAGTGAGAAGTACATTGCAAAGGACGGAAAGAAATAACGTGAAAAAAATAGGATATTCTTCATAGACAGGAAATCTTTCGAGTAGTACGGGGAAGGAAATTCCCAAAGTATAGAGTAGGGAAAGAACCACTTCTTTGGGTAAAAACGAAATACGAAAGAACTGAGTGGATATAAAATACAAAAATACCAAAAAACCGAGAATGATTCCTGCCAGAAAAAACGAGAAAGGCAAAAATAAGAAACTCAATGTAAGGCAGATCACTAACGAGAGTAAGCCGAAAAAAACTGTCAAACCGATTTTGTTTTGGTAAAAGATCCCTCTTTCCGTTTTGACTCCTCCTTTTTCCCTGATGGAATCGAAGGACCGGTCCAAAATATAAATGGAAAAAACGGCGAGTCCCAAACAGACTAGGATCGGAACCTTCGGTTTTACGGAGAGGGAAAAGCTAAGTAAGGCGACATTGCCGAATACGGATAATAGAACGTCCGCGCTTAGATAGAAAAAAGGAAATAATAATTTTTTAACCAAGGACCCGTGACTCCATTTTTGGTTCGCCTATCTCATTCACCCCTCTTTGTCTTATAAATCACTAAAAAAAATCTTTCCTTTTTGAAAAGTTCATCTTATGAATGGGGAATATGACATCGTTTTGGAAAAAAATCGACCTTAAGCTTAGTTTTAAAAATAAACTCAGTCCTACCATGATTGTGCTTTTGGAGGAAGAAGAAAGAAACGGTGCCAAGGTTGCAAACCAGTTCCGTTATTTGATCGGTGCGGCCATGACAGTGAGTATTATCGCAAATCTTCCGAACATAGATACGGTTTGGGGTTATGCGGTCAATTTCGGAGCTTTGTTTTTCTATTTTGTAAACACTTACATTCATGCTTATATTTTGAGATGTCAATACGAGTATTGGGTGAAAAAGTATGAGTATATTAGTATATTCTTTGATAATTTTCTGGTGTCCATCACAATCTTGAATTGGCATCTTTTAAAAGGAGAAGGGAACCCTAATTTTATTTTAAAAAATCCCGTTTATTCTTTTTATCTTTTGCCTCTTGCTTTGTCCATGTTTCAATTTAGGATTCGATTGGTATTGTTTTCCTTTCTTTGTTTTTTCTTCGCACATTGTATTTTTCTGGCTTACACCTTTCATATCGGATCTCCTATCGGAAACGATTGGTACAAATACGTTTTAGGAGATGAGTTGATTGTTACCGATGCGATTGTGACTCGTCCGATCATATACTTTTCTTTGGCAATTTGTCTTTCCTACGGAATTTACAGAACGATTTTGATGCTCAAACGTTTGGCAAATGCAGAAGCGCAAAAAACATCCCTTGCCCGTTATTTTTCTCCCGACCTTGTGGAAGAAATCACTTCACAGCCGGATGTGATTCAAAGCGGAAGAAGACAAAAGGTGACCGTACTTTTTTCAGATATCAGAAATTTTACAAAGATGTCCGAATCTATGGACCCGCAGGATTTATCCACGTTCCTAACGGGATACAGGTCGGGAATGACAAAGGCTGTGTTTCATTTCGGAGGAACTCTGGATAAATTCATAGGAGATGCTGTGATGGCTACGTTCGGAACTCCTTTGCCTGCGGGAGTTCCCGGATTGGATTCCAAAAACGCAGTGCTTGCCGCCAAGGGAATGTTAGCTGAGCTAAAAAAATTCAATTTAGAAAGGGAGTCGGAAGGAAAACCGGGAATTGAGATAGGAATCGGAATTCATACAGGAGAAGTGTTTGCAGGAAATATAGGAACCGAAGAAAGAATGGAGTATACTGTGATCGGTGATACTGTCAATACCGCTTCGCGAATCGAGTCCGCATGCAAAAGAGTTTCCGCTCATTTGCTGATTTCGGAAGAGGTTTGGGAGGAAATAGGGAGACCGGATGATTTCCGACAAACGGAATCGATCTTACTTGCCGGAAAAGAAAAACAGGTAAATCTTTATAAGTGGTCGGAAGAGGTTTAGCTCGCTTTGTTCATCTTATAGACCGCATTAAACAGCGGTTCGTTGAGTTCCTTGTCTATGATATAAATCACTCTTGTGGAACCTGCTGTGTGGGAAAGATCAATGATCGCTTTCCTCTTATCGATTCTGATCTGATTCAAATCAAAGTCTGCAATCTTATACTTATTTGATTTTTTGAATATGGGTTTGATCGTACAAATTCTCTGCAATTTCGGTCTGGTTTGAAACCGATCCACTTCCAATACTTCGCAAATATCAAAATGGACATGTTTTTCCGAATCCATCGCTGCAGTGATGATAAAGTCGCCCACATTGATGATATTTTGGTTATTGGTCAGACTGGAACCCACATAATCGAGTAAATGACGGATATTTTTATTGCTGTAGGAAAAAAACGAGTCGTTCAAAATCATTTTTAATGCTGTGGAGGATTTGAATGCGGGTCTCCAAGCTTGGTCGGAAGTCAAAGAGGCATATTCGCTTGCCAAAGAAAGAATCGCGATATCCTCTTCCCTGCTGCTTGAGGATACGTTATTTTCCTGCAGATGGAGTTGTCTTTCGATATCGTTTACAATTCTTTCCTTTCCAATTTCCTTATTGTACTTGTCACGAACTGACATCAGTTTGGTGAAAATGGTTCTTGTATCGGGAAAATTATTGTTCACTCCGTTGCTACGATAAGGTCTGTGATGGTTCAAAATAAGGGTTCTTACGTCTGTGGAAATTTCGGGAGCACTCAATGTCATCAGATAACTGATGATAGGATGTTGTTGGACGATTGCGTAATCTTCCTTGGACAATTTGGGATGTTCCTTCACGTCCAGTTTAGTATAACCCACATCGGCCAAATAACTTGCCATCATTAATGTTAGGTGATCTTTCTTGTCCGGTTTTTTATTGCTATCTTCAACTATTTTTTTCGTTCTTACCTTCATACCCATTGCAACGATCGTTCTTTTTGTCATCAGTTCCGATTCCAAAGGAACACCAGCAACGCTTAAAATTTCCAGAATGTTGAATATGCCCGATTCGAAATCGGGATTGCTTGTGAAGTCGGTAAGTATTTCGTTAATGGAACGATCAACCATAATGGCCTGATCGGATGAGAAGGATGTTTTTCGAAGGTCTTCGATCAGTGCCGCGGATTGTTTTGCAAACTTCGCTGTTTTTTCCTGATCGAATAATTTGACCGTTTGTGACTTGCTTAATTCCGCAAGTTTACTTGCAGATCTTCCTTTGTTTAATTCTGAAACTAAAAAGTAAACTCCCTGCAATTCGAACTTAAGTAATTTGCCGAAATCGTCCACGGTTGGATTTCTTTTTTTATGAATAAGTATCTGGCCGTCTTTATTGTATAGATCGAGAGGTATGCTGTTGTTTTTACGGAAACTGTTTAAAGATTCTTCGGTTAACTCGAATTTGGCGAGCTTGTCTTTAGAGACTTGGTTTGGGCCGTTCAAGATATAATCTCCGTTTGTTGGCAATATTGCCCTTAAGGCAAATCCCTAAATATGTTTTCTTGTAAGATCGTAAACATAAAGCGAATGGAATTGCTTCCCTTGCTATGGAAATTATAACGATAGCCGTGTAAAATAAATTTACAATTTTGAAAAGTATTTGTTGTCAATCGAAGAAATCAAGCTCCTCGATTGTACATTCAATCTACGAAAGCTAGTATATATACTAGTGGCTTTAACTAGTGTTGAAAAACAGTTTGGTAAATTTATTTCAAAAGAAGTTCGTATCTTTGGCAGTTGTGAAACTCCATTCCTTTTCAAAAACAATCTGTTTTTTGCGATCCGCAAGTTTCATATAAACCGTATATTTTTTATTTGTATCTAACGGATCTTTGGGGATGAGTCCCGCCATTTTGAATGTCTTCATCATGGAACCTACTTGGTCCGGGCTGGATGGATCCAACAGATAACTGGGAATGTCCTCTCCATTTTCATCTTTGATATTTGCTTCGGTAATGCTCAGATGATTTTCGTAATCTTTTGAAAAAAGTTGTACTGTTACGGGAAAACCCAAAGAATCGTCTCCCGGAACCGGGTGAGGGATTTCAGGAAACATCATAGGAGGAATGTCCGTTTGTCCGCTTCCCGGATAGTGCATCAATTTGTCTTTTTCCGGAGAGAACTCGTATGACATAAAGTATACGAGCATGCTAGTCTCTCCCTTTTTCCATCTATAAAGTCCTATGGATTCGAAGTTAGGCGCCACCACAAGACCCCTGTGATACAATGTATTGGCAAGGTGGCGAAACAAATATTCCGGTGTGGAAAACAGATCGTAATTATTAAAACCTCCCATTGTGTTCCCCGTAAAATAACCTGGTGAAGATTTGAACCCGAAAACTTTTGCCTGATCTTCCGGTGCTTTTCCTATGTAGCCCGGCTTTCCTTTTTCTTCGTTATGCCATTGTGTGGTGATCATTTCCCCGAAATGATTTTGATAAAGGTATTCGGCATGTTTTTTTGCTGCATTATTCAATGCAGTATCAAGCTTTGTAGGTTTACCTCCGATGGATTTTTGAAATTCGTTGAAATAGGCGAGTCCTGATTTTAGATAGTCTCCTTCTATTTTTTCCAAAGGAAGTAATTTTACAGGAGGAGTCTTAGGCGGATTGGCACTTTGTTCTCTGTATTTTTTTGCATTGTCTTTGTCACCTAATGCATCGTAAATGCTCGCTATCCAGCCTAGATGGGATTCTTTTCCGGGATCCAGCTCGTTAGCTTTTAAATAATCTTTTAAAGCTTTCTCGTATTCTTTATTTTGATAGTAGGTGACTCCTCTCCAGGAATAAGCGGCCGCATTGGTATCGTCTTCTTTCAATGATTCCGTCATTTTCGAAATCCCTTCTTTTAGGTTTCCGCCTTTGGATAATTCGATGCCTTCGTTCAGTAAAAGTGCGGATTTTAAAGAATCACGCGCCGAATTCGGTACAGTGATCATTAGTATAAAAATGAATATTATTTTGAGATAAGAACGGGGAGGTAATTTGAATTTCATACTCGTTTCCTGTGGGTGGAAATTAGATATTTCTATTCTTTTCTTTGTCAAGAAATTACTTTGAGGATTTTTTATTTGCTTTTTATTATCGTATAATTACGATATACAATATGTCTGTTAACAAAAAGGAAGAGTTCGATGAAACCTTCCAAACGCTTTCTCTTTTTGCCAAAGCGATTTCACATCCAGCAAGGATTGCGATTTTGCAAACGATCGCCCAAAGGGAAGCATGTATCTGCGGTGAAATTGTAGACGTTCTGCCGCTTGCACAAGCTACCGTCTCCCAACATCTGAAGGAATTAAAAGAGATCGGATTGATTACCGGTGAAGTCGAAGGTAAAAAATCCTGTTATTGTATCAATTGGCCCGTTTTGGAAGAATTTCAAGAGAATGCGAAAGATTTTTTTGCGGGCTTAAAGAAACACAAACCAAGAACGAAGAGGAACTGTTGTTGATGAAAATCAAAAATATACTTGTACTTTGTACCGGAAATAGTTGCAGAAGTCAGATAGCCGAAGGTTGGCTTAAGTATTATTCCGGTGAGAATGCGAATATTTATAGCGCGGGGATTGAAACCCACGGTGTGAATCCGAAGGCGGTTTTGATTATGAAAGAAGCAGGTATAGATATCTCGCATCATACTTCGAATCATATCAATGAATACAAGGAAATCGAGTTTGATTACGTCATCACTGTTTGTGATCATGCAAAGGAAAATTGTCCTTATTTCCCTTCCAATGCAATCCGATTCCATCAAAACTTTTCCGATCCTGCGAAAGCAACAGGGAACGATAAAGAAATACTAAATGAATTTCGTGCTGTTCGCGAAGAAATCCGAAAATATTGCGAAAAGTTTGTAAAAGAAAATATAAAAATGGAATAGGTTGGAAATTTTAAATTGAATCAATCATTAACACAGTATTTGGAAAATCATACATTCGGAGAATTTCCAAAACAAATCAATCATTCTTTACATAAGCCGAGGATTTTAATTCTTTACGGATCTCTTCGTTCCAGATCCTATTCACGTCTGTTAGCCGAGGAATCGAAACGGATTTTGGAATACTTCGGTGCGGAAATTCAAATATTCGATCCGGATGGAATTCCGGTTTATGATGGTGATAGATCTGCGAAACATCCGAAAGTGATCGAACTTAGAAATTTAAGCCAATGGTCGGAAGGCCAGGTTTGGTCTTCTCCGGAGATGCATGGAAATATGACGGGACTTATGAAGACGATGATCGATTGGATTCCTCTTAGCATGGGAGCAGTTCGTCCGACGCAAGGTAAGACGTTGGCAGTATTGCAGGTATCAGGCGGTTCACAAAGTTTCAATGCTGTGAATAATATGAGAATTTTAGGAAGATGGATGCGGATGATTACCATACCGAATCAATCTTCGGTGGCAAAGGCCTTCAATGAGTTTCATGAAAACGGAACGATGAAAGAGTCAAGTTATAGAGACCGCCTCGTCGACGTGATGGAGGAATTAATTAAGTTCACTTATATGACTCGCGATATTTCCGGTTATTTGGTAGACAGATATAGCGAACGAAAAGAGAAAATGATTTAACATATGACATACGATACAAGACACGCAACCATAGAAGACTTGGACCAGTTGACGGAGATATTCGATCTCTACAGGATTTTTTACAAACAAAAGTCGGATTTACCCGCCGCTAAAGCTTTTTTATTCGAACGATTCGAACATAGAGAATCCGTGATACTCATTGTAATAGATTCAGAAAAAGATAAAATCGTGGGTTTTACGCAGCTTTATCCTGTTTTCTCTTCTCTCTCCATAGAACGTTCTTTGATTCTCAACGATCTTTATGTTCTGGAAGCATATAGAAAAAAAGGGATCGCCCAGCTTCTCATCAATGCTGCAAAAAGATACGGAAAACAGATCAAAGCAAAAGGGTTGGGGTTGTCTACCGCCGCAGATAACAAACAAGCACAAAGTGTTTATGAAAGAAACGGGTTCGAAAAAGATAATGAGTTTTATCATTATTTTGTCGGTTTAAAGAATTAAATAAAGGACCTTTTGTCACTTTTTTCCTTTACAGAGTAAGGAATTGGTTTAAGACTTTCTGAATATGATCGCTTCGAATTCTACTTCCCACCAGATTGACCTTTTCAATCCCACAGATGCCCATTTATCTTTACGCGAATCTGTTTCCGGTTTCGCGGAAAAAGAAATGGACGAACAGGCAAAAGAACACGATGAGCACGAAACATTTAACACCGGTTTGTTTAAAAAACTGGGTGCCGAGCTTGGAATTTTCGGAATCACTGTCCCGGAAAAGGACGGAGGACACGGACTGGATGCCGTTGCTGCCGTTATCATTCACGAAGAGATGTCCCGTTTTGATCCGGGTTTTACTCTTTCCTATTTAGCTCACGAAGTATTATTCGTTAATAATTTTTACCACAGCTCCAATGCGGATCAAAGAAAGAGATATTTGGATAAGGTGATTTCTGCGGAGTGGATCGGTGGTATGGGTATGACGGAGCCAGGTGCAGGGACGGATGTTCTGGGCATGACCACTCACGCCGTTAAAAAAGGGGATCGTTATGTGATCAATGGTGTGAAACAGTACATTACGAACGGTTCCATCGGACAGGTTTTTTTACTTTATACCAAACTTGATAAAAATGCGAAGAAGATGACCAGCTTTGTTATCGAGTCGTCTTACAAAGGTTTTTCGGTAGGAAAAAAAGAAGAGAAGATGGGGATGCGTTCTTCTCCGACGACCCAGCTTGTGTTTGAAGACATGGAAGTTCCTGTGGAAAATCTTCTAGGAGATGAAAATTCCGCCATTACTCATATGATGCGTAACTTGGAAATCGAAAGAGTGACTCTTGCCGCCCAATCCATCGGGATCGCACGCAGATGCATCGATATCATGTGTGATTATTCGGTTCGCCACAGAGAAGCATTTGGCAAAAAATTGATCGAATTCGGACAGATTCAAAGATTGATTTCCGAGTCGTATGCGGATTATTCTGCGGCGCGGGCACTTGTCTATCAAGTGGCATCGGGACTTTCTCCCGAAGTGAGAAATTCACTCGGAGCAGCATCTGCAAAACTAGTAGCAACCCAAATGGCGGAACGGGTCTCCAGAAACGCAATACAAGTATTAGGTGGATATGGTTATTGCCGCGAGTATCCCGTGGAAAGACTTCACAGGGATGCGATTTTACTTTCTATCGGCGGTGGAACCAACGAAGCCATGCAAAAAAACATAGCTTCCGATTTGAAAAAAATGTGGGGCGGCTGATTTTTTAAGCCGCCTGGTAGCCTGCCTCCATCTGGTGGGCTACCCTTACAATCCAAGAACTGAAATAGTTTCCGATTGATCTCAATAATAACAAATCGTAATCCGGTTTTTCCTTATTCGCGAGGCCGTGTAGAGTCCTGAGAGCACTCGTGTAATTTCCTCTGAAGTCATGAAGGGATGTTCCCGGTGGAAAGTAGTTCGCAACGACCGCGTATTGGTTTTCATCAAATCCGTATTCCGTCATCCAACCGCGTAACAAGGATTCGCAGGAATATTTGCTCGCCAAAGCATGTTGTGCAACCAAAAGATAAAACATGGATTCCAAAGCAAGCCAGGTCACTTCCGTATGTGCGGCGGCAATGGTTGTGAGGATGGGTTCTCCGTTTTCAATTGTTTTTTTCAGAGAAGGGGACTTTGTAAAATAAGCACCTAACTTATTAAAGACTTTTATGTGAGTGATGATGGACTCAACTTCCTTTTTATTCAAACTGGTTTCTCTTTGTAAAACGGTTGCCAGGTCTTCTTTCGGTCCTTCCGTACATAGAAACTCGATAAATTGAAATACGATATCGATGGAAAATCTGGATCTGGGATCTTCCCAGTAATGCAGTTCTCTGTAAAAAGATTCATAAATTCTAAAAATCAAATATTCCACTTTTTCGTTGTCTAGAGTTGCGATCGGTTTGAGTAATTCCTTCATTGCAACTGTGAATTCATATCTTTCGGACTGAAGGTATCGTTTTGCCTGGTTTTTGAAAGTTCTGATGGTAATTTCCGGATTTAGCCTGAGATTGCCCGCCTGAAATTCATTTTGTCTCGAGATTGCTTTCCATAATAAAGTGGCCGGATCTATTTGTTTGAGAGATTCTGAAACCATATCTGTGTTCCTAAATGGCAATTTGCTTTTTTTATGAGCATCGCCTCTATGTTTTTCGGGACATTTTCCATTTCTGTCCTTTTCCCATACATTTTGCATAACTCGTGCCAGCCGTGCCGGGAAAGGCAAAAGTTATGGAACATAACTACAATCGGTTCAGTGCGGGAGGAGAGAGGTCAAAAAGGCGAACTTTTTCGAATAAAATTTATCAAATCCACAGCTTCAGTTTACAACCAAAAGGGGGTATGGTAAGGAGAACGCATTGGGTGGCGGGTCTAGTTCCCCACCCTGATTCGGGCGGGGAATATAAATTGCAAACCACTTTGCCCTTATTTTCCTTTCTGCAAATTCTCCTCTATTTAAGGGTCTTCTTTTTCTTTAAGCAAAGAGAGGTTGATTTTACTCTTAGAAATAAAACCCTGGGCGGAAGCAATGACTCACATCCCAAAAATTAAAATTCGGGTTCCCGGAACTAGCGCCAATCTTGGACCGGGTTTCGATTTGATGGGAATGGCTTTGAAGATCTATAATGATTTTGAATTCACCTTTCCGAAGGAAAAAGGATACTCAATCGTTCAAAAAAACGGAGAACCGCTTCCTTTTTCCTCCAAAGAAGACCTGGTTCGGGAAGCCTACGAAGATTACTTCCAACATTTTCTCCCGAACGTAGAGATTCCAACATATCATTGTAAGATGGCACTCTCTCTTCCCTTGAAAGGGGGCTTGGGTTCCAGCGCTTCCGCCATTGTTGCCGGTTTGTGTGTGGCGCGGGAAGTCCATAAAAGAAAAGAAACCAAAATCTCGATTCCTACGGAAAAAGAATTTTTGCAGTTTTTAGCGGAATGGGAAGGACACCCGGACAATACATTGCCTGCTTATTTGGGAGGGCTTGTATTTGCCTATTCCATAAACAAAGAACCACTTCGTTACTTCAGAAAAAAATTCCCGTCCTCGGTTTCCTTATTCATACTGACTCCCCATTTGCATATTTCTACGGAAGAGTCCCGCAAAACTTTACCGGCGCAGTATCCGACTGCTGATGTGATTTTCAATCTATCCAGAATCGGAGCTTGGATGCATTTTCTCGACAAACGAAAGTTTAGTGATCTTTTGGTTGCTTTGGAAGATAAGATGCATACTCCTTACAGGATCTATGAAAATTCTCCCCTGAAGCCCATCACGGAAGTATTGGAACAGGAAAGAATCGGGTATTGTCTGTCCGGCTCAGGACCTAGTTTGCTTTTATTTACGGAAAGAAAACATACTTCGAATATTTTTCCCAAGTTGCAAAAACAAATAGAAACAAAGATGAAGGAATTATCGATTTCCTATTCGTTTCAAAAAATCCAAGCGGATCATTTAGGAACGAAGATCTCCAGCTTTTAGAAACCCGTTTATTCCGAATCCTCGTCTTCCTCTTTCCCGAACGCATAAATATCCCCTCTGAGTCTCACCTTACGGTTGATACCCGGCTGTATTTTGCCTATGGTAAAAGTGAATCTCATCCTTTCTTTTCCCAGTTTATTGAAGTAAAACGAAGAAGTCAGCGCTATCTCAATAAAATTCGCCATCCTTTCCTTTACAATCTTGTCCGAAATTCTGAATTCTACGGGATGTCCGATGATCTCATAAGAATCGAATGTTTCCTTCGATTCCATCTTATGATAAATCTCCATGCGGGGAGGTTTGTAGAAAGTAGGGCCGTTTCTGAGAACGGTAATCGAATAATCTTCGCTATCTTTTGCTTTTTTAAATTGAAAGATCAGCTGATCTTCGGAAATCGCATTACACCTGGTTGCGATATTTCCCGACTTACAGCCGATTGTAAATTGAGCGAATCTTGTGGACTCATCCACAACCAAATCGTAATGGTCTCCTGTGTGAGCGGGATTAAAACGATCCGAATCCTGTCTGGAAATAATGGGTAAAATAAATTGAGTATATAGTACGGCCAGGAAGCCTAAAATAGAAAGAATCAAAACACAACCTAGGATAACTAAAAAACTATCCTGGATCGCAATGAGAAGAGGAACCAGGTCGGATTACCTTTTTACATCAACTTTGTGTTCATCGTCTTTGTTCAGTGCAGGGCTTCTCGTAACAAGAGAAAGCAAATCCTTTACTTCTTCCGCAGAGATGATTTGACTCAATCTCTCTTCCAAAGGAAGGGGGGTCGGTTTCATAAGCAAATCATCCAATTTGACTTCGGGAACCTTTTCCTCTTTTTTGTCTTTTTTGGTTTCCGCGACCAAAGGTAAACTTTGTTCTTGGGGAACCGGGGGACCTTCCTCTCCACTCTGTTTTCCCAGATGGGAGGGTAGAATTTGGGGGACAGCCGCTGGAACGGGTGTAATATTCATATGCCCAAACCTCCGTTTGATAGTCTTCGCAGGAGAGAATTCCTTTTCTCCCAATTAGATCATCGGTAAACCCCAAAATGAATTGAGAAAAATCGCATTTTTTTACGGATTCCCGGGTGCGTGATTTAAAAATTTTTCGGTTTGCTCTCGGAATTTGGCGCTAAGAAGCTGGTTTTGATGGAAAATAGTATTCAAAAATGGATCGAACAACCCTTCTCCAAATTGGCAGTGGGTGCGATCGTAGTATTGGCCGTGCTCGCAGGGGTTTCAATCCCTTCGTTCATCCAGGCAAAATTCAACCAAGATGCCGTCTCGATTGGTGGCAAAAAATATGATATAACAGATGTTAAAAAAACGTCTCCGATTGCATATTCAAAATACCAAACCGATTACGCAAATCTAATCAAAAACACTCTTGCTGAGTTTGCTCAAGACAAACTTTTTGAAATCGTTGGGGCGGAAAAAAACATTCCGGCGGCAGATGTTTTGAAACAAGGGTTTGTCCCGAAAGAACCTACCGACCAGGAAATAGCCGATATATATAACACGTATAAGGCGCAGTTGGGCGGAAAATCTCTTGCTCAGGCAAAAGATCAAATCGTAGGTCTCTTAAAAAACCAACAAGAGCAAGAACATAGTCGTAATGTATACAAAGAAATCGTTCAAAAATATCCGGTGGATTTTTTGATCAAAGAACCGGACGTAGTTCGTGTGACGGTTGATACGGAAAACAATCCTTCGATCGGTGCTGAAAAAGCAAAAATCACTATTGTTGAATTTTCCGATTTTGAATGTCCTTATTGCAAACGCAGCCAAGATGTAAACAGAAGGCTTCGTGAAAAATACAAAGATCAGATTCGTTGGGTATTCCGCGACTTTCCTCTTCCTTTTCACCAAGATGCGATGTATGCTCATATGGCGGCAAACTGTTCCCTCTCTCAAGGAAAATATTGGGAAGTATTCCCTATCCTTTTTGAAAACTCGGGAAATCTTTCTGCGTCTAACGTGGATTTTTTGGTAACCAAAGCGGGTGTTGACAAATCGAAATACCAAGCTTGTATGAATGATAAAGACAAACTTCAAGCCGAGATAAACAAAGATATCCAGGACGGTCAAAAAGTAGGTGTAAGCGGAACTCCCGCTTTCTTCATCAACGGCATTTTCGTTTCCGGAGCTCTTCCTTATGAAAGCTTCGAAGAGATCATTGAAAAAGAATTAAAAAACTAATCAGGAGAAATATATACAATGGGGAATACAGTAAAAGTAGCAGTCACTGGAGCTGCAGGTCAAATCGGATACGCACTACTATTCAGAATCGCTTCAGGACAAATGTTCGGTCCCGACACTGCGGTGGAATTGCAATTATTGGAATTGGAACAAGCTGTTCCTGCGGCAAAAGGTGTGATCATGGAATTGGATGATTGCGCTTTCCCTTTACTTCAGAAAGTATCCGTAAGTTCAAATATAGACGAAGCTTTTCGTGATATCAACTGGGCTTTGCTCGTCGGTTCCGTTCCCAGAAAAGCGGGAATGGAAAGAGGGGATCTACTCAAAATCAACGGTGGAATCTTCACAACTCAAGGTAAAGCGATTGAAAAGAATGCGAATTCCGATGTAAGAGTTTTGGTAGTAGGTAACCCTTGTAATACGAATGCTCTGATCGCGATGAATAACGCGAAAGGAATTCCTTCCGATCGTTGGTTCGCGATGACAGGTTTGGATGAAAATCGCGCAAAAACACAGTTAGCGCAGAAAGCTGGCGTTGCCGTAAAACAAGTGTCAAATGTTGCCATTTGGGGAAATCACTCGGCTACTCAGTATCCTGATTTTTATAACGCTAAAATCAACGGAAAACCTGCTACCGATGCGATCTCGGATCATGATTGGTTGAAGGGAGATTTTATTTCTACAGTACAAAAACGAGGTGCGGCCATCATCGCAGCCCGGGGTGCTTCTTCCGCGGCTTCCGCGGCAAATGCAGTGGTTGATACCGTACATAATATTGTAACTCCAACGAAAGCAGGCGACTGGTTCAGTGCAGCATGCCATTCCAATGGTGAGTATGGTGTGGAAAAAGGACTTATCTTCGGATATCCTCTGCGTTCCGATGGCAAAAAAGTAGAGATCGTAAGCGGTCTTGAATTGAATGCTTTTGGAAAAGAGAAGTTTGATCTCACTCATAAAGAACTTCAGGAAGAAAAAGCCGAAGTAAAAGATATGATCTAAAACTAAGTTTCTATCCTGTTCGCCGGTTTTCCGGCGGACAGACTTTACCAAGAACAAATTTTGTAATAAAATCAACTATCATCTGTTTTGTTTCGTTTTGCAAATTGGAAAGTTATTTCCAGTTTATAAAAAATCATTTGCCTCGTAACTAAACCCGAAATTCTGGAAAAATGCTCTTTTTCGGATTTGATTTGGGAAAAAATATTCTATCGGACTTGAAACTGGGAAAAATTTTACTGTTTCTAAATCTCATTTCCGTCTTATCTATCTCCAATTGTTCAAACCAGATTCATAACAATCCGGAAGACCCCGGATCAAGCTCCTATCTTCCCAATCAATTGTTCAAATGCCTTGCGACTCCGGGTTGTCTTGCCAGTCCAAAACCTTCTTTTGGTTATACGGGGAGTCCTTTTGTTTTTTCCCAACATATTAAAATCGATGATGTAAAGCCGAGTCTATCCTCCGGCTTTTCCAATTGCACTGCTTCTCCCGGCCTTCCCACAGGTTTGACTTTGGATCCGACAACTTGTATTTTGCAAGGAACGCCTTCCATTTCCCGTTCTGCAACGGAGTATGAAGTGGCAGCATCGCATTCTTCGGGAAGTCTCTCCACTAAGATTAACATAGAAGTCACCACCTTGGGTGCAAATGCGATCGGACTTTTGAAAACCGGCCAGACATCTTGTTTTAATGCGAGCACATCTATAACTTGTGGAAACTCTTCTTTTCCTAGACAAGACGGGGATCTCCAACTGCATTTGGCAAGAAGTTATACGGATAGGGGAGATGGAACCGTTTTCGATAATATAACGGGACTTTTGTGGCAGAAATGTACGGAAGGGGGAAGTGGGGGTAGTTGTGCCGGTGCCACCAGTTATGTTTATGCTACAGCATCCTCTCTATGTGCTTCGAAAGGATTCCGGGTTCCCTCTATTTCCGAATTGGCTAGTCTCGTGGATGTTTCCGTCAGTTCTCCTTCCATATCGGGCACCTATTTCCCGGGAACGGGAACGAGCGGATACTATTGGTCTTCCACTCCTTCACAGGCAACCGCCGGCTCTTATTATATGGTGAGCTTCCTCATCGGTGCGCTGAATGAGCAAGCTCCTGCCGGGAACAATTACGTACGTTGCGTATCAGGAACACTTAGGGAACCTAGCGGAAATTATACGGACAACGGGAATGGAACCATCCTGGATAAAAATACAAAGCTGATATGGCAAAAATGCAGCTATGGACAAGGTGTTACGGATTGTACTCCTGCGGCGACAGCGACTCCTACTTGGACGTCCGCATTGGTCTATTGCAGAGATTTAAATCTTGCCGGCAAAACCTGGAGGCTTCCCAACAGAAATGAACTTCTTAGTATCGTAGATCATACCAAATCAGGTAGCAGTCGTTTGCATGAGACTTATTTTCCCAATCCATTTACCTACTATTGGTCCAGTACTACAAGACAGGACACTACGACCAGTGCTCATGCGATTGTAACTACTACCGGTTTTTACGATCAATATGGAAAGGGCGCCGCTTCCGCCTCGGCAAGATGCGTGAGTGGGCCGTAAGCGGGACATAGAATGTCCATGTTTTTAGTTTTCAAGCAGACGGACGACTTCTGATCAATCTCATTACAAATAGGGCAGCATAAAGTAGCAAACCGTAAATCGTGCCGGCAAACATAGAAATCGGAAACATACTTAACCGTCTTTTGGAACCGCTACCTTCCTCAACACAATACCACGTTTGGCTGCTGACGGTTTTTCCCGGAAAAGGGTTGTAGATGCGAGATTCCTGTATCATGTTTCCATTCGGGCATACTACCGGTTTGGCAATCCGGTTGATTGATGGGAAAGCAGCTCCCAGGCCAACTGAGATCACCATGATTCCCATAAACACGCAAAACACCAAACCAACAATCATTGCCCCTGTCTTCATGGGATTGAGATTCTCGATAACTTGCAGGAAAGTCAAGACGTTACTTTTTGACACGATAATGGAGTAACACCATATCTTGATGAAGCTTTTTAACTTCTACCAGCTCTAACGGTGTTTTCATACTTTCCGTAAAGAAACGTTTGCCTGTTCCCATTATGAATGGTTGGACGAGCAGTTTGTATTCGTCGATAAGTCCGACCTGTGCGAGTGACTCCGCTAAAGTAGCACTTCCGATAATCATTATGTTGCTCACTTCGCTCTTTAGTTTTTTGACCTGGGCTTTAATATCTCCCTTCAGTATAGTTGTATCTCCCCAATGAGCTACCTGAGGTCCATGTGAGGCGATGAATTTTGGAGTATGGGTAAGTACACCTGCAAGACCATCCATATCTTCATCAGGTAACTGCGACCAATAAGGGGCTAACATTTCATAGGTATTTCGGCCCATTAGAAATGCGTTAGCCTCCCGGTATGTTTCTTTGATGAATTTCCGTCGTTCGGGACTATCGTAGGGGAAAAACCATTCCTCCATAAAATCTGCATCAAAAACTCCGTCTCCACTCAGCCATTCAAATGCTACCACGTTTCCCATATAAAACCCCTGCATTGTTATTTTTAGGTTGCATTTTGCAACCTAAAACATATGCTATGTACCTATTGAATAAAAAGCAACGAATAATCATGAAGCATAAATTACGATCCAATTGCCCCATCAATTTCTCCTTAGAAATGTTAGGAGATGGCTGGTCGCTATTGATTCTCAGAGATATCATTTACTTTGGTAAAAAGACGTACAATGAATTCCTGGCTTCCGAAGAGGCTATCGCACGTAATATCCTGGCCGACCGCTTAGTTCAGCTGCAGGATAAAGGGCTGTTGGTGAAAAAACCGCATCCCATAGACAAGCGCAAAGAAATATATGAGCTTACCGAAGACGGATTGGATCTTGTCCCCATACTTCTTGACTTGGCTGAATGGGGTGCGAAACGAGTAGCTCAGAAAGATCTGCCGCATGAATGGTTGCAAGCAGTACGCAAGGATCGCAATGCACTTATTCCCCGCATTCAAAAAACAGTCCGCCTGGGCGGGTCGATTTTCGGTGAGTCCGCCACAAATTCGCATCGTAGTTTGTTTTCAGAGATCAAAAAGAAAATTCGGAAATAATTGATACAAGATAGAAATACACAGGATCTAGTCCTTTTACTCGCGTTTTCAACACGAAAGACGGTATGTAAAATTTATCGCTTCCGCAAAATCCGTAAGCGGTTCGTAAGTGTGGTCGGGCAAAAAGGCGAACTTATTGGAATAAAATTTTCATAAATAAAGAGATCACTTTACAAGGGAAAGGCGATGTGATAGAGAGAAGACATTGGGTGGCGGGTGGTTAACCCCACCCAATGTCGATAGGGCGGGGATGCTATACTAAAAACTCTCCCCGCCAGGGATCGCAGCGGGACGACCGGATGGTCGTCGTCCGAAGGACCGAAGCCGAAAGGCGGAGTCGCGGAAGAGCCCGGTCGGGGGGATCGATGATTTATTTGTCATCTAACAAATCCGAGGCGCCCTCCCTCCGACCTTTAATTAAAAGAATAAAGCTCAAGTATTCTACTCTTATAAGCAAGTGCAGCACATCTCGCGGTGACGGAGGCAGGGATGCCGGAGTTTTTTCGTCGGAACAGGATGTTCCGCGAAAAAGAGCGTGGTGTGCGAAACGCCTACTTCTTCAGAACAACAAACCTTTGTTTTTGGGAGGAGTCGTTTTTGATTTCCCCTTCGCGGTAACCGATTTTTTTACCTTCGTCCAAAATCCATTCCGCAAAATCGGGATGTGTTTCCAGCGCCAGAGTTCCTCCGTTTTCCAAATGCGAAAGAGCACCTTCCAGAAGAGAAGAATGGAATATTTTGAAATCATCCACAAAGAGTGCGAGATGGGGCTCGAAGTTTAACACGTCTTCCATGATATCTTTTTTTTCCTCCGAGGGTATGTAAGGAGGATTGGAAAGTATGGCGTGAAATTTCAAATCGGAAGCGATGTTTTTGAAAAGATCCGATTCCAGGAAATGAATCGGGCGAGTGCCGGGCGGAGTGACTTCATTGTCATTTTTTTCGGCAACTTGCAAGGCATCACCGGAAATATCCGTAGCCCAGATTTCCGCCTGGGAAATCAAACGGGACAGAGAAACGGCGATACACCCGCTTCCGGTGCATAGGTCGAGTATTTTCGGATTTCCTATTTCGGCAAAAATATTCTTTGAATCTTTGTAGAACCAATCCACCAATTCTTCGGTTTCCGGCCGGGGAATTAACGTGTGTTCGTTGACGTAGAAGTCGTATTTATGAAAACCTTTTTTACCTGTAATGTACGCGACCGGTTTCTTTTTGCTTCTTTCTACGATGCGTTCCCGGTAAGTTTCTATTTCTTTAGGACTCAAAGGCATTTCGAACTGGGAATAGAGTTTTATGCGGGGAAGATTTAAGAGATCGGATAACAGCCATTCGGCGTCTACCCTTGGGTTTGTGATTCCTTTTTTTTCTAAAAATTCCGTGGATCTTTTTAAGTAATAAAGTAGAGTGTTTGGTTCGGTCATTTTACCTTGCCCCCGACAGGATTCGAACCTGTGTCAACAGTTTAGGAAACTATTGTTCTATCCACCTGAACTACGGGAGCTTAACCTGGTTTTCGTTTCTGATTCACAATCCTTTGGAAATCATTGATATTGTGAATAACTATTTTGTCGGGATATAGATCCAATTTGCCTGTTTTTACAAATTGCATAATGACTTTTTGTACTTCTCCGACGGGTTGCGCGCACCAACTGGCGATGTCTTCTACAGTGGAAGTAAGAACGATCTCACTATAAACATCGTTCGAATATTGTTTTTCGTAGAGCATGACGAATACATCGCATACTTTTCCCAGTATATCATCCATAAGAAGGATCATGAGTCTGCGTTTTTGGTCGTAGATTCGAAAGGAAAAAATATGGAGTAATTTCATCGCAAGCGCCGGGTTCTTGGTCATGAGCATTTCGAAATTGGCACGATTGAAATTGAGTGCTTTCACTTCAGTGACTGCCGTAGCGGTGGCGGACCGAGGTTGTTCTTCCAGAATCGCCATCTCGCCCAGGATATCGCCTGCTTCCAGCACATCCAGGGTCTTGATCGAGTTTCCGATTGTTTTTGTGATCTTTACCTTGCCTTCTTTGATCAAATAAAAATCATTTCCAGGTTCGTATTCGCAAAACAAGACATCATTCGGCTCAAAAACTTTTCCGAATTTTCCGAACATCGCTTCCAGCATTTGATCATTCATTAGGATTTACCCGCTTTGACTTTTGCTTTTGCATCTTCGGAAATGCTATCATCGGTCGGTGGAAGAAGAGTTACTTTTTGATACAATTGCAATGCTTTGTCTTTCTCTCCGTTTGCTTCTGTAGCAAGCGCTAGGTGGTAAACGGTTTCTTTCAATAGCTGGCCTTTCGGATACTTTTTGATAAAATTGGAAAAGGTATTGATCGCAGAAGCATTGTCCTTTGCTTTATAGTAAGCCTTTCCCAGATAAAATAAGGAATTTTCCACCAATTGTTCTTCTTCTTGGGTGACCGAGTCGGTTCTTTCCGAAATCTCTTTGTAAAAGGAACTCGCTTCCGCAAATTTGCCCGCGCTCATCATTGTGGAAGCTTTGTCATGTTGGGCCTGAATGGAGTTCGGATCTACCGTAGAAGTCGACGGGTCTTTTTGAACCGCCATTGTTTTTAGCATTTCCTGTAGTTTTCCGTTCCCAGCACCCGGTTCCGGTTTATAAACTAATTCCGGTAAGGTGAGAGGATAAGATCCTTTTCTTGCGGCCAAGTCTTGCAATTGTTTTGCGCGATCGATGTACTGTCCGTCCGGATAATGTTGTAGGTATTGACTGAATGCATAAGCTGCATGTTCATGATTTCCGTTTTTGAAAAACACTTCCGCAACATTCATAAGTTCGAAGGCAGGGTTTTTTGCTTCCCCTTGGCCTAAAATTTCTCTTACTTGTCTGTGCACTTGGCGGAGTTGGCTTGAAAAAACTTTTAACATCTTGATGATAAGATGAGTTTTATCACTTACGAATCTTTCAAATTCGGGGACTTTGAATACAAGTACAGTGGCAGCACCGATCACTTGGGCTGTTTCTTCTCTGGGGTATCTTCCCAGCGCGCTTTTCACGCCGAAAAATTCTCCCAGTTTAACGTCTTCTTTCAGTTCGACGCCGTTTACGTTGGAGTAGGTGAGTACTACGCGTCCTTTTTGGAGAACAAAAATATCTTCCGCTTTGTCTTTCTCAAAGTAGACAATGGAACCGCCTTTATAATTTCGAACAATGGGGCCAGACAAGATTATCCTCTTAGCGTATAAAATTCATAAAATAGGTAAAAAAGCCAAATCCTTTTTGTACCCAACACTCGAAGAAACTTGGTCTAGTAATGCTTTTGGAGACCCTGCGACTATCTTTTCAGAACCTTTCACAGAAATCAGTTCCGATTCTATTCCCAGCTCAGAAAAAAGTTTTTTATAGGCGGAAGACCCGTAAACAGGCATTCCATCGATGATCACCAGATCCACATTGTCCCATCCGAGTTGGGAAATTGAAATTTCAGAGGCATTTGTCCCGTCATTTATGACAACTAAATCGGCAATTTGCCCTTCCTTGATGCTTCCCAAAGTCGGTTTTCTAAACGCTTGGGCGGGGTTTTCCGTCACCCATTTGAGTAAGGTAGATTCGGGCAATTCTTCTTCATATAAATCCTGAAATAAGGATTTTGCTAGTTTCAATTCTTCTAATATATGCAAAGACCCCGAAGGGGAAAAATCCGTGCCCAGACAAACATTGACTCCTGCGTCCATAAACAATTTAATGTTAGTTGTTTTGCCGAAGATGTGCAAATTGGATCCCGGGCACCATACTACGGAAGCATTTGCTTTTGCAATTCTTTCCACCTCTCTGGGACCGAACGGCAAACAATGAATCAGAACGGAATGAGGGCCCAGTGCGTCCATTTTTTCCAGTTTCTTCAGAGAGCTGAGGGAATCTTCATCCAATCCTTCTCCCAAATGAGTCACAAAAGGTAAGTTAGACGCTTCTGCAAGTTTGTATTCCAAGGCGGGACCTTCTCCCCAACTCAAACTGTAATTTCCTACGGAGTGGGCGAGAGTAAACTCGGAAAGCAAACGAATCGGCAATATATCCACGAAAGGTTTTTGAATGGAATGAGGGATATGATCATGAACGGACGTAACTCCCGCCAGCAAGTTTTTATAAGCTCCCAGGTAATAGAGTAGTTCGCTATCCAACTGTTGTCTTTCCGCAAATACTCCTGAAGATTTATAAAGATTATCGTAAGCAAGCCAGGAATTGTGTTTTGTGGTGCCTCCGATTTTAGGAAGATAACTTGCAAGGAGATGGTCATGGGAATTGAAAAACCCAGGGTAAACTTTTTTATTTTTGAAATCAAAGGTTCTGGAATCGGGCTTTGAGCCGGGAAAAGATTCCCTTTTTTGAAGAGAATCGATTTGGTTTCCTTCCAATTTTAAATCCAGGTCGGCCAATTTTCCGTTTTGAAATACTTGGGCGTTCGAAATGGTCCAAGAACTCATGTTAGCTTCCTTGTTGTAGAAAAAGAGAGGGATTGATTGCAGATTTGTTATGATTCACTTGGAAATACAGTCCTTTGTCTTTTATGAGAGTACCCAAACGTTCTTTCGCGACTAGGGTTTGCCCTTCAGTCACTTGCACTCTTTCTAAATTTCCATACACGGAATACCAGCCATTCTCATGTTCCAGGATGATATAATTTTCATACCCGTCCATATAATCGATATGAACTACTTTTCCGGGAAGTGCCGCACGCACCCAGCCGGAATTTTCTCTGGAATAACGAACTCCCTTATGAGGATCATAAGTTAATTCCGAATAAGGTTTTGCAATTTTTTCATAACCGGGAAGGGGAGAATTCGGTTTCGATTTGGGGGCTGTTTTTTGGGCTTCCGACTTGGAAGCTGTAGTGTTTCCGCCGGTTCGCAAAAGTTCATTTTGATAGAGACCTTCCTTTTCGGTCCTTCCGTTGATCGCAGCAAGTTCCTTCGGCGTGGTTCCCAACTTTTTGGCAATTCCCCACCAGGAATCACCAGCTTGCACCCGATAGGTGTTCTTATCCGTCGGTTTTTGTTTTGCGAAAGTTCGCTCCGAAGCGATCCCCAAAAAAAAGGACAAAATGCAGATTTGTATCAATCGATTTCGCATAAGAATCTAGTATTAACTTCGACATTTTTACGAATTCATACATTTGTTTTTGGGGGCGAATTAGGAGAGGATGGGGGCCTCGAAACTTCGTTTCGACCGGGCTCTTCCGCAAGGCTCCGCCTTTCGGCTTCGGTCCTTGCGGACGGCCGCCGGTGGCGTCCCCGCGCAGGTCCCTGGCCCATCGAAAGGATAAGGAATTTATCCCGGAAAAATGAAACCCACAAGGGATAGGGACTGGCAAAAAGGCGAACTTATTTGAATTAAATTTTTACAAATAGATGGATCGCTTTACAAGAGAAAGGCGATATGATAGAGAGAATGCATTGGGTGGCGGGTCTAGTTCCCCACCCAAATTAGGGCGGGGATACCAGAATAAAATCCAATAAGCGAGAAGAAACATTCGAAGAATCATCAGCAAAGCTGATTTTCGGGCAGTAAACATAAATAGCGAATCCCCGAAAGTTTTTCCTTTCCCCTTATCTTAAAATAAAAAAGCCAAACCGCTTTCGGGGTTTGGCTTTTAGTCGAACGAGTCTTAAAACAAGTGAAATGTTTCTGCCGGTGGTGGCGAGGCCAGGACGGCCGAAGCTCGCCCGTTGTAACAGGAGGTTACACGGGCAGGAGGCAGGAGCATTTCACGTTTTACTCTTCTTCTCTGTTGTTCACCTTGTATTTTTTCATCAACTCTTCCGCTACGTTTCTAGGAACTTGAGCATACTTGGAGAATTCCATAGCAAACTCGGCTTTTCCTTGGGTAGAAGAACGAAGAATCGTAGAATACCCGAACATATCCGCAAGAGGAACTTCCGCTTCGATTTTCGCGTATCCGTTTTCTTCCGTAGTGTTCAAGATCATACCACGTCTTTGGTTGATGGAAGCAAGGATCGCTCCTTGGAACTCAGTCGGTCCTTCCACGTCCACTTTCATGATCGGTTCTAAAATGATCGGAGCTGCTTTCGAGAATCCTTGGCGGAAACCGTAACGAGCACCAATTTGGAACGCCATATCGGATGAATCCACATCATGGTAAGCACCGTCATTGATGATGCAACGAACTCCAATGATAGGGAAGCCGATGAGAGATCCTCTTTCCAAACAAGAACGAAAACCTTTATCGCAAGATCCGATGTATTCACGAGGGATGGAACCACCTACGATTTTATCTACGAATTCGTAATCTTTTCCTTCTTCAGAAGGGATCGGTTCGATGATACCAGCTACACGAGAGAACTGACCTTGACCACCGGTTTGTTTTTTATGAGTGTAATCAAATTCTGCCGCTTTTGTGATGGTTTCTCTGTAAGCTACTTGCGGCGCACCTGTTACCAGATCCACACCGTACTCACGTTTCATCCTTTCGATATAAACTTCCAAGTGAAGCTCTCCCATCCCTTTGATGATGGTTTGGCCGGACTCTTTGTCGATTTCCGTTTGGAATGTAGGGTCTTCCTTTGTGAAACGGTTAAGAGCTTTCGCAAGGTTGGGAAGTTGTTTCGACTCTTTGCATTCGATGGTAAGTGAAATCACCGGAGTAGGAACAAACATAGACTCCATAGTCAGTTTTGTCTTACCGTCAGTGAATGTATCCCCGGAAGCGCAATCGATCCCGAAAAGAGCCACGATATCACCCGCTTCCGCTTTTGTGATATCTTCCATCTCGTCCGAGTGCATTCGCACCAAACGACCGATATTATGACGTTTGTTATTGGAAGAATTGTAGATCGTCATACCTTTTTCCAGGCGACCTTGGTATACCCGAACATATGTTAACTGACCGTATCTTCCGTCTTCCAGTTTGAAAGCAAGGCAAACCAACGGTTTGTCCGTTTCAGACTCCATGATGATTTCGTTTGCTTCGTTTCCTACTTCTTTTGCCTTGTTGACAACGTCGTAAGGAGAAGCCAGGTAATCCTGAACTCCATCCAGAAGTTTTTGAACCCCTTTGTTTTTGAAAGCGGAACCCATAAATACGGGAACAAATTTAAGTGCAAGAACTCCTCTTCGGATCGCTTCTTTGACACGAGCTTCCGTAGGAGTGCCTTCCAATAATTCTTCCGTGAGTTCGTCGCTAAAAAGAGAAACTGCATCTAAAAGTGCTTCTCTCTTTTCGTTCGCAAGCTCTTGCATTTCCGCAGGAATATCGGTGATTCGGATGTCTTGTCCTGCCGAACCTTCGAAGTAATAAGCCTTCATTTCCACAAGATCCACAATTCCTACCAAATCGTTTTCCAATCCGATCGGAAGTTGAACCGCATGTGCGTTTAGAAATAATTTTTCTCTGAGTTGGTCGATGACTCGGAACGGGTTGGCACCGGTTCTATCCAGTTTATTGATAAATGCAACGCGTGGAACGCTGTATCGTTTCATTTGGCGGTCTACGGTAATGGATTGGGATTGAACTCCCGCCACACCGCAAAGAACCATAATCGCCGAATCTAGTACACGAAGGGATCTCTCTACCTCTATGGTAAAGTCCACGTGGCCCGGAGTATCGATGATGTTGATTTGGATATCTTTCCAAGTGGTATAGGTAGCCGCAGACTGGATTGTAATCCCGCGCTCTCTTTCGAGTTCCATACTATCCATCTTTGCACCCACACCGTCTTTTCCACGTACTTCGTGGATGGCGTGGATTTTGTTTGTATAAAATAAAATCCGTTCTGTTAGGGTAGTTTTACCCGAGTCTATGTGAGCAGAAATCCCAATATTACGAATTTTCTCAATTTTTGGGTCGCGTTTTGTTGCAGCAGCAGAGGTCATACTTTCCTCGAAAATATTCTATGAAAAAAATTTTTAGATTCTACCAAATTCTGAAATTAGGCTCATTTGTAAAGTACTTGGGCTTTTTAGCCAGGGCAAAATCCTAGGACTTTGGGGAGAAATTTGATCCATTTGATCTTATCACGTCTTAGGCGATTTTTTAGAACCATGTCCTTTGCCAGGGTAGTTTGCCTGGGATTTTTATCGGCAATCATAATCGGATCTTTTTTCATCTATAGCAGTGAAAGGGGAGAGATTTCCTATATCGATTCCTTCTATTTATCCGCCTCGGCACTCTGCGTTACCGGACTTTCTCCGGTCAATCTCTCCCATTTGAATCATGGAACCCATTGGATCATCCTTTCTCTCATCCAACTGGGAGGACTAGGGATCATCAGTTTTACGGTGATCATCGGATTTTTAATCATCAAAGGGATTTCCAGAAATTCGAAATTCAACGCATTCGTGACTGCCGCAATTGATAAGGGAGAAGAGACTGAAAAATTAAAATCGAATGAAGTGAACCGGATGCTTCTTTCCATCATCAATATTTCATTCACTTTGGAGCTACTAGGAGCCATCGGTTTGTATCTTCATATGCCCGATGGCGCGGAAGGCGGAAATGAGAGATGGTTTTTTTCCATTTTTACCGCAATTTCCGCATTCAATAACGCCGGTTTTTCGATCACGAACGATTTGTCCGCTTTGCGGCATGATCCGTTCAGTTTGTACATTGTTTCCGGTCTTGTCATTTTGGGAGGTATCGGTTTTCCCGTTATCATACTACTCGAAAAATTTTTGCTAACGGTTATTTTCAGAATCGTAAGCAAAATTGAAATCGCGGCGGAAACCATTCTCTTGAAAAAAACCTTAACAACCGGAGAGATTCCCAAACTATTTCTTTTGCCGGCACAGGTATCCGCATTTCTGGAAGGAAGGATTGAAAATTACAACCAGCATTTGAGAGGAGAATCCACCAGGATTCAGTCGAGATTGCTTGTATTCGGGTCGGCCATCTTGTTATTGTTTGGTGCCGTTGGAGTTTATTTTTTGGAAAAGGGAAATCCGCATACCTTCAGCCCGCTCGGACAGATTGATAAGATCGCAAACGCCTTCTTTATCTCTACTTGTGCAAGAACCGCGGGCTTCCAAACAATGGATTTGGGAAATCTAAACGATGCTTCCGTCATTATTATCACCGTACTGATGTTTATCGGAGGTGGTCCGCAAGGTACTGCGGGAGGGATTAAAATCACTACGTTCGTTTTACTTCTTGCTTATTTGAAAAACGTAATCCAGCCTTACAAACCGGTTATGCTTTTCGGAGAGGTTGTTTCTAAAAATTCGGTGGCGGTTGCGATTCGGGTTTATTTTTTAGCAACACTCGCTTTGGCATTTGCTTTTATAGTGTTGGGAGTTTTGGACGGGAATCAACATTCCCTGCATGTGATTTTTTTCGAAATGATCTCTGCATTTTCAACAGTCGGATTCAGCCTCAATCTGACTCCTCAGTTGGGAGATATGGAAAAGCTACTTTACGCGTTCATCATGTATGTAGGTAGGGTTGGGATTTTTACTATTTTGATTTCCGCAACAGGGCATTCCGGTGTTCCTAAAATGGGTGGAGTGGACGACGGAGTGAAGATCCAGGTCGGCTAAGAAAATCACTTTACTTAGCTTGTATGAATTTAAAAATCTGAAGGATTGGAAAGGGTTATGGCATTTACAGATTATATCAAAATCGGATTTAAAAAACCGAATCTATCTTCGGATGAGATAGAAAAAGAAAACAAAAGAAGCAGACTGGAAGAGTCATTCGAAAAGGTTCATTCCAGACTTGAGTCGATCGAGATTTTGAATTCAAATGAAAAGTTTGAAGATAGTTCGATCCTGTCCGGTTTACTCGCTTTAGATACGATCAATCTCTCTCTGGATTTTTTCGGAAAACCCAAAACAAAAATGGGTGCCGACTGGAAATCTGAAATTTCGAAATTGGGGAATGATAAACTAACATCAATTTACGAAAGTTATCCGAATGTTTTGAATCTATCCGTTTCCGTTTCTTTAAAGGAAGAGGATTTGGAAAAAGCGGAAACCGAACTTTCCGATCTGATTTCCGAACTCAACAGCCATTTTAAACAGATCAAAAAATCCGATCTCTATACCGCTCTCACGGAATACAAAAGCAGGATTTTCGTTCAAACGGCAATTGTGATTTTTGTTCTGGGAACAGGGTTGGTAACGTATGCTTATCGAAAAATTACCCGTCCGGAAATGAAACAAACCGATGTTCAGGTTTATTTTCTATCTGAAAAAAATCCCAATCCTGTAGACGAAGCTTTTGAAACTGCTCCGATTGATCTGACTAAGAAGGGAGAGTGGGTGGTTTATAAATTCCCTACTTCCGCAAATCAGGAGTTAAACGGTATTCGTATTGATCCCATCCAACAGAAAAAAATGCGGTATTCGATCGAAAGTCTTAGGATCTTAAATGCGAAAGGCACGGTTTTATTCGAAAGGGATTTCCTTTTGGATGAAACATTGCTTCCCAAAGATAGAGATAAATTCGGTCCAATCAGTGATATGAAAACCGGAGGAAAAGCTAAAGCCGGTTCACCGATCGAAATGGAATCTACCGGAAACGATCCTTATTTTATCGTTTATTTTCCCAATGTAAAGGGAGCTTCTTCCGTTGAATTGAAGATGCGCCATTTAGAAGCACATAAAAAATTTAGTAACTAAATAAGATCGTGATTCTACTTTATTTAAAATTGATGAGGCTTCCGCAATGGATCAAAAACGTGATCCTGTTTGCGGGGCTTATCTTTTCAAAAAAAATATTCGATCAAACATCCTTTACCAGAGTATGTGCTGCATTTTTATTATTTTCCTTCGTAGCCAGTTCCCAGTATGTATTTAATGATTTTTTGGATAAGGATGAAGATGCAAGACATCCTGAGAAAAAACATCGTCCTCTTGCCAGCGGTGCATTGGATGCGGGCCTTGCCCTTGCCATAACCGGAGTTATATTGCCGTTCGCTTTGATCGGGTCTTATTGGCTTTCTCCTACCTTCTTTTTTCTCACTTTATTTTATTTGGTTTTCAATGTTGTTTATAGCAAGGTTTTGAAACATATAGTCATCCTTGATGTGATGAGTATTTCCATCGGATTTGTGATTCGTGCGATCGCAGGAGCCGTTGTGATCAATGTTCAATTTTCCCATTGGTTATTGCTTTGTACATTTACATTGGCACTTTTCTGGGGATTTTCCAAACGAAGGGGAGAGATCAATATCCTTCAGGAGAACGCCGGCAAACACAGAAAAATTTTGGATGAATATTCTTTGGAATTTTTGGATCTGATGATGGCGATTACTTCGACATTAACACTGGTTAGTTATATTATGTATTCCGTCAGCCCGTCGACTGCAAAAAATCTGGGTACGGAAAATCTGGTGTATACCGTTCCCATCGTGGTTTATGCGATCTTTCGAAGTCTTTATATCATTTATATCAAAAATATGGGACACGACCCGACTAAGGCGATTCTAACCGACAAATCCGTATTGGCTTCCGGATTCCTTTGGTTATGCCTTGTGTTATTTCTGGTGTTTGGAAACTTATCGGTCCTTCTGCCAGTCATACAATAGGGGACTAAAAATGATCTTTTGGAAAAATTGGCCTTATCGGCTCAAAGTTGTTTCAGCTTTTTTTATCTTTTTTGTAGCAACTTTGGTGTTCGGATTTTTCAAAGGAAGAGGGTTTGATCCTCGGATTCCTATCGAAACTCTTGCAGAAACACCTGGCGAGGCGATTTCCTGGGAAAAGAAACCCAAGGTCATCTATTTTTGGGCCACTTGGTGCACTGTCTGCAAAGGTTATTCTTATATTTTGAATTCGAATTTGAATCTTCTGAATCAGGATAAGACGACGTTTTTATCCGTGGTTGCTCCGGATGAAGAAGGTTCTCCGGACACACTTCAAAAGTACATCAAAGACCATGATATCAAATACCCTGTGTTAAAAGGAAACTACCAACTTTTGCGTGATTGGGGGATTTCCGCTTTCCCCACTACGGTTTTTTTAAATGCAAAAGGAGAAGTCGTTTTTGCAGATACCGGAATTATCAGCCCGATGAGTTTTTGGCTTCGTTCTTTTCTCACGACTCTCTTTTAAACAACCGATGAGTCTATTATGGAGCAACCATTTAAGCCCAAGCCGTTACTCAATAAATCCGAACTCCGCCAAATCAAACGTAGTCGGACGAGAGTGGAAGGCAAAAAAGTCCTTACCGATGACGTAAGAAAACTCAAATCCTTAAAAGTTACTCCCGACCTCAGCCCAACCGAAGCGATTCATTATTACAAAGAACCTATCTGGATCGAATATTATATTCCTAAAGAGTCCAGATTTGCTTACGAAACAAAGTTTTTATTTATACTTCTGGTCGATCCCAAACCTAACGAGGAAGAATCCGATATTGCGCTAAAGGAAGCGATCGAAAAAAAAACAATCATCGATGTATGGAATTATATTCGAGAAAACAGGGAACATGCAGATTTCATAAAAGGGTCGTATCATAGTACGATTTCCATGCATGAAACGATCAGTCATATCTTTAACACTTACCATGAGACGAAAAACACGGAGGAGTTGAAAACCGCGTGTTATTTGACGGAAGCATTGCTTAAATATGAACCGACTTTGGCAAGTCTTCGTTTCTTTCGGGACTATGTAATTTTCAATTTGAACTATTTCATTCGTGAATTGAACAAAGCTAAGATCGAATTTTCTCTGGAAGATGCCACGGTATCGCTTTTGATCAAAAGAAGAAATGAACTTTGGGAAGAAGAGAATCGTGCGGAAGATGAAGATTTCGATTTGCTTGCAGCTTTGTTTTTCGAACAGGCTTTCCCGAATCGAGGAGCAAGTGAACTTTCTACGGACGACTTGCGTTTAGTCGAATGAACTTCCGTACAACCAGGTAAAAAGTTTTCGGATGTTTTCTATTTTTTTTTGTTCTTTGTCTCCGTAATTATTTTCAACAAACCTTTCTTCCAGCTGGTATCGAACCGGAATTTTTTTTTCCTGAAATTCGAATGTAAGCCTTTTGAAATTCACAGACTTGGATCTGGGAATTTCTTCTTTTTTTGTTATAGGAAGGGAATTAGATACCACTTCCAGGATTTCCGAATAAGGAAATAGAGAGGGAGAAATTTCCGTAATTCCTTGGGAAAGGTCCCTGTATAGATTTTCCTTATCGAAATTTTTCAATCCTAAAAACAGAACTTGTTTTTCCTTTTGAATCGATTTTAAAACTTCAACTGATTTGGAAATGGGGGAAGGCACTGCATCCCAATCCAATAAAACAAGATGGATGGGGCTTGTTTTGATTCTAGCAACCAAATGTTCGAACACTCCTTCCGTATAGGCGACTTCTCCCATTGCACGAAGCAGACTGAAGATATGTTTGTCGAACCGGGGGCGAGTGGAAAAGACGGCCCAGTTCGTTGAACTTGCGTTAGCTGAAAAGATCGGAAAGTCGGAAAACCGGCTGCCATCTTCTTGCCACAATAAACTCACTCCTGCCTTTCTGAAATTTTCCTTTTCCGCTTCCGTAAAGGAACCAAATAGCAATGGTTCAATGCTCCATTCCAATAATTCTTTTGCAAGTTCCGGTGTTGATTTGGAAAAAAAAAGAATCCCTGAGGAATGATCCTTCCAATTTTTCGAATGTACCTCGGTAACTTGGAGGGAGTGGTATTTGAGCCAAGCATGTAGTAATTTTCCTTCCTTCTCGGAACCTGGGGAAATCAAAACTGCTCCAAATAGAGGAATCATTCAGATTGTATTTTGGTTGACCCCCTGTTCTCGAAAAGCCATTTTAAAATTCGTTCTTCTATGAAGATTCTAAAACGTTACGCCAATCGCAGACTTTACGATCCCGAGACCAGTTCCACTATCACTTTGGAAGATGTGGCTAGGATGATCATCGGTGGAGAAGAAATTAAAGTTTTGGACAATATGTCCAGTGAAGACATCACCCCTAAGATTTTAGGCCAAACATTCCTGAAGGTGAGTTTGGGCCAACGCAATGAGTATTTTTCAAATTTTATGCTCACCTCTCTCATTCGGGAGACAGGAAGAGATATCTCCGGGTTATTCGAAAGATTGGTGCTCGGAGGGATCGGCGCCAATTATCTTACTTCGGAAAGATTGGAAAAGATCGTTACTTCCATGGTGGATCTGGGGGAGTTGAAGGAAGCGGATTTCAGTCATTACAGAGAGGACTTGCTTCGCAAAATGGCTTCTCGTGCCAGCGAGAAAAAAGAACAAATCCAAAAGGACTTGGAAAAATTATCCATCAGCTTACAGGAAAAAGAAACTCCGACTCTCGGAGACCTTTCCGAAAAATTAAAAGAAGTCGCAGAAAAATTAAAAGATACGTAATCAAAAAAGATAAAAAACCGTCAGACTTTATCATAAGAGGTTCTCGGTGAAACGTTTGGTGAAGCTTATTTTTATTTCCATTCTAGGGATGATTGTTTCCCCAGGATTAGTACTAAATGCAGACGAGGGGGCGCCGGTTCCCAGAGAAAGGTTGGCATTTTTCGTAGAACAGCAAAAAAGAATCGCTTCGGCGGATCCGAACGAAATCAGAGATGCCATTGATCGATTAACGTATGTTAAAAGCAATCTGGGAACCAGAGATTTGATAGCCGCCTTAAGAGGAGCACCGAATTTTCCCAGTTCCACTCAAAATTCACCCGTAGTAAAATTTTATGCAGCGAAAGCCCTCGGTCGAAAAGGTGAAGCAGTTGCCATTGAACCTTTGTTAATTGAATATAAAAAGCAATCGGAAGCTCTTGTGGAAAGGGAAAACAAACCCCGCAAATTGAAAGACGGTGTTTACGGATCAGAGAGTTTATCCAGTCCCTATTTTTTCGGAGAAGACGATATTTCCATGGTTTTGGCCTGCGGAGAGATGCTTCGGTCTCTCGGAACTCTTCCTTTGACTGAAAATTCCGAAAAAGAAATCAAACAGGCGCTCATTCATAAAAATTTTTACATTCGTTCCTCCGCTGCAGATGCAATCTATCTGGCCGGAAAAAAAGAAACGATTTCGAATCTTCCCGAACTTCTTAGTCATGAAAAAGATCCTTATGCGAAAATTTCCATCTTGAGTGCACTTGCCGGTCTGGAAAGACTTCCCAACCAGAATTTCAAGGCAGTGGTGGAAACTTTGAAAGATACTGATCCAGAGATCAGAAAAAAAGCATCAGAAGCACTGGTTCGAATGGACCTAACTCTTGCTGCGCCTCATTTGGAGCATGCCATTACGATTGAAAATGACCAAAGAGTTCTTTTGCAGATGAGAGAGGATTATAAACAAATCCAATCCTTTCGCGTTCCTTAAACTAGACTTTCCTCTTCGATTTCTCCAGTATTTTAAACATCCTGTGGACTCTGTACCTCACTCACGGCTCGCGCCAGGGTGAGGGGAGACAGTGATGAGAAGCTTGTTTCTCATTTTCTTCGTGGACAAAATCAGTTTTCCCAGAAGTAATAACTTTTGCGGAGTTCTTATGAAGTTAAATAGTATTTTAGAAGCAATCGGAAACACCCCCCATGTTCGCCTGTCTCGTCTTTTCGGAGAAAACCATCAAGTTTGGTTGAAGTTGGAGCGTCAAAATCCGGGCGGATCGATCAAAGATCGTATCGCTCTTTCCATGATTGAGGATGCTGAAAAAACGGGTAAACTGACAAAGGATTCCATGATTGTGGAGCCGACTTCCGGAAATACCGGGATAGGACTTGCGATGGTTGCTGCGGTAAAAGGTTATCCTATAACTCTCGTTATGCCGGAACATATGTCGATCGAAAGAAGAAGAATCATGGCTGCTTATGGTGCCAAGTTCGAACTTACCCCTCGTGAAAAAGGAATGCCTGGAGCGATTGAAAAAGCGAAAGAAATACTCGCTTCCAATCCGAAAGCATGGATGCCTCAACAGTTTGAGAATGAGGCAAATATCAGAGTTCATAGAGAAACTACTGCGGAAGAAATTGCAAAAGATTTTCCGGAAGGTTTGGATTATATCATCACAGGTGTAGGAACGGGCGGTCATATCACTGGATGTGCCGAGAACCTGAAGAAAAAATTTCCTAAATTGAAAATCATTGCAGTGGAACCCGAAGGTTCTCCTGTTCTTAGCGGCGGCAAACCGGGACCGCACCCCTTACAAGGGATAGGTGCCGGTTTTATTCCAAAAAACTGTAAAACGGAACTTTTGGATGAAATCATCACTGTAGGAAAAGACGAATCATTTGCTATGGCAGTTGAGATTGCAAAAAAAGAAGGTATCTTTATCGGAACTTCTTCCGGAGCAAGTCTTGCGGCAGTGGCTAAAAAACTAAAGGATATTCCCGCAGGATCAAAGGTTCTTACTTTCTGTTATGATACGGGAGAAAGATACCTTTCGATTGAAGGATTGTTCGTTTAGTTTTCAGGACGACAACTATCACAAAATTAATTATAGTTGAGTCTCCTACCAAAGCGGCGGCTTTACAATCTTACTTAGACGGAGATTGGAAAGTCGTTGCAACCAAGGGTCATATCAAAGACCTCCCTCCCAAACAATACGGAATTGATTTTACCAACGACTTCGAGCCAAGTTATGAATGGCTAAAAGGCAAAAAAACATTATTTTCTAATATTCGAAAATTATCCAAGTCCAGTTCCCATGTTTACATCGCCTCTGACCCTGATCGGGAAGGGGAGATGATTGCAGAACATATCTCCGACGAGCTTGGTGATAAAAAAGGGAATATGTTTCGTATTCGTTTGAAAGAGATTTCAAAACAGGAAGTAATATCCGCTTTGAAAAATCCATCCGTTATCGATCGGCAACTGGTCGATTCGCAAGTCGCAAGGAGAGTGATCGATCGGATTTTCGGCTTTGAAATTTCTCCGTTTCTTTGGAAATATTTGGGAGGCTCATCTCTTTCCGCAGGAAGAGTTCAGTCTACCGTATTACGATGGATATGCGAAAGAGAAGCGGAGATTCGAAATTTCATTCCTGAAGTTTATGTTTCCTTAAAGGCAAAGGTTTCTGACAAAAAAGAAAATTTCGAATTGGATTATGTTTTACCCAAATCGAAAGAGAAGTTAAACGAAAAAGAAGCAAAATCAGTGCTTTCCAAATACGGAGTCTCCGGCAAAGGAAAAGCTCTTCCCGATACTTTTTTGACTTTGGAATCGATTGAGGAAAAGGAATATAAAAATTACCCTCCTCCTCCTTTCACTACTGCGGTGTTGCAGGAAACAGCTTCGCGGGTTTTCGGATTTAGCGGATCTCATACAATGAAGATCGCTCAAGTATTGTTCGAAGGGAAGCGGATGAAGAATGGAGAATACCAGGGACTCATTACTTATATGAGAACCGATTCCACCCATGTCACAGACGGCAAAAAAAAGATCGCATTACGATTCTTAAATGATAAATCTCCCGATCTGATCCGAGGTGTTCCCACTAAAGGAAAGGAAAAGCTGCATAGCCAGGGAGCGCATGAAGCGATCCTCCCGATAGATCCTTATTTGACTCCAGATAGTTTGCGATCTTCCTTAAAGCCGGACGAATTCAAATTGTACGAACTGATTTGGCAAAGATTTCTGGAAAGTTTTCTATTACCGGAAACTGGAATTGAAAGAAATTATATTTTCGAGTCCGAAGGGGAGAGATGGAACACCAAAGAGAAAGAGGGGAAATCACTCGGCTTTAAAGGATTTTTAGGAAAAGAAAAACTTCCCGCGGATCCCCGAAAAGGTCTAAAACCCGGAGCAAAGGTTTCCGTTTCCGAATGGATTTGGGAAGATAAAAAAACTTCACCTCCTTCTCGTTATACGGAAGGAAGTTTGATCCAAAAAATGGAAAAAACGGGAGTGGGCAGACCTTCCACTTATTCACAGACTCTTGTAACCCTGATGAAACGTAAGTATGTTTTCCAAAACCAAAAAAAGATAGGAGCGTCGGCGTTAGGCGAAAAAGTAAACGATCTGCTTGTCGAACGATTCGATGAAATTGTAGGAGAAAGTTTTACAAAGTCGATGGAAGAAGAATTGGACCTGCTTGCAGGAGGGCAAGGTGCCCGTGTCAAACTGATCAGATCGTTTTATCAAAGAGTTTTGGAATTAAAAAAATTAAAACCGACTCTTAAAAAAGAAAAAACTAAGGACAAAGGGAAATCGATTCCGCAAAAAGGAACCAGGGTCTGTCCAACTTGTAATGAGGGAAAGGTTTTAGCCAAGTTTTCAAAAACAGGAAAAACGATCTATTTTTGTTCCCGTTATCCGCATTGTGATTATGCTTCTTATGAAGAATAATCGAAGGAAAATCATTGAAACGAAAAATTACTTTATTGAATCTGGGTGGTCCGAGGACCGCTCTCGAAATCGAAACTTTTTTAAGAGATCTTTTTTTAGATCCTTATGTGTTCGATCTTCCTCTTTGGGAGCCGCTTCGCCAAATACTTGCTAAGTACATTGCCAAAAAAAGGGCGCCAAAGGTGCGTTCCACCTACGAGTCCATGGGGTTCGGAGGAGGGAGTCCACTCGTTGATGAGACGATCAAACAAACGACTGCCGTTGTAAAAGTTCTGAATGAAAAAACTTCGGACGAATGGTTCGGTCAGGTTGCTATGGCTTGCGGTTACCCGAACTTAAAAGATATTTTGAAAAAAGAGGACGGCCCGGGGCCAAATCATATTTGGGTCCCTCTTTTTCCGCAATATTCCCGTTCGACTGTTTTGTCCGTTGCAAAAATTGCCGAATCAATTATAGGTAAATACCCGTTAGATGGGAATGGTTGGTTGCAACCATTCGGCTTGGACACCAGATTTCTGGATGTATCCGCTTCTTTGATACTTGATTACTTTCAAGGAAAACTTTCGGAAAATCATTTTCTTCATCCGGATAATACGAAAGGGATCGAGGATTGGAAGACGATTGATTTGGTTTTTTCCGCCCACGGAATTCCTATGAGACTCATTCGGAAAGGAGATACGTATGTGAATGAAATAGAAACATCCGTATCCGAAATCACCAAACGACTGAGGGAAAAAGGATTTTCAGGAGAAGTTCATTTGTCTTATCAAAGTAGGGTAGGTCCTGCCAAATGGACGGAGCCTAATACGAAGACTACTTTACACGAGTTGGGTAGATCGGGCAAACGAATCGCAGTGTATCCTATCAGTTTTGTAAGCGATCATTTGGAAACTTTGGAAGAGATAGGAGTGGAACTCAGGGATTTGGCATTAGAGTCGGGTGCATCTTCCTATCATAGAATTCCTTCCTTTGGAACCTATCCCTTGTTTATCGATCTACTTTCCGATCTCATATTGGAATCAGTTTGATAAAACCCGATTCCATTCATTATGGATCGGGTTTTTGCATATTTCTGGGAACAGAAACTATAGATTCAGTGCGGATTCGATAAGTCCTCTTAATCCGATTCCGTATCTGTAATTTCCTAAAAAGCGAACCGGTTGGGAAGTGGATGAGGATTCGTTTTCCATTTCATCAAGATAGCGATTGAACTTGAGTAATTCGTTTCCATATATCGGAAACGATTGTTTCCATATTTTGGCGTGGACGGAAACGATATCTTCTTCCGCGGAAGATACTGATATTCTCTTTCTATCCTTTTTAACCAAGTCTATTACGTCTTCATTTGTTAGGTGGTCAAGAAAATCACCTGCATAAATCCACGTTTCCGAATGGAATTCTCCAAAGACTCTTCCTTCGAAAATATAATCATTGAGGAGCACTCCATTGGCGGTGACGTCCGAATCTTTCGGAAATAATATCCCGAATCCCGGTTTTTTCAAGAGATTTGTTTTTGTAAAACAAGTGATGGTCGCAATCGAAAGAAGAGGAATCGGTTTTATATCATGTTTCAAAAATCCTGACGGATTCGTTTCATTTAATATCTGATAAGTGGATCGGATGTTGGTGCAAAATATGATTTCATGACCGGGATATTCTTTTTTTAAAGTTTCCAAATCGACAATTTCTGTCTTTAAACGAAATTTTATTTTACCTTCCAGCACTTTCACCAGACTTGAAATCAAATCCTTCATTCCTCCTTGAAATGATATCGAACCTCTGGTTTTGGGCTTTTTTTTGGATTTGTTTTTCGAGTTTTTGAAATTACGATAAACCGAATCTCCTTCTTTCCAAAAAAATTTGGAAAATACCATCTTAGGATCCATGTCTTTCAGTTTTGCCGCATATATACCACCTAAAGCCGGTTCAATGAGATTTGCGGATACTTTTTTCCCGAATATTCTAAAACTCCAACTTTCGAAGGATTCGTTTTCTTCCGGCTTTGCATTCAAAAATAAAAAACCGAAAATGGCGCGAATGATGGAAAAAAAAGAGATAGGGATTTGTTTCAGGCGGTTTCCAATCCAAAAGTATCTTTTTTTAGAGGAAGATTTGGGTAGGATGGGATTTAAACCTAATTCTTGAAGTAGCTCTTCCGTTGCGTAGGAATTCAACAAACCGTTTGCTGCAGTTTCGACTAATCCGAATTCCGTTTTGTAGGTATCCAACATTCCCCCCAAACGATCGGAACTTTCTATCAGAGTTACTTTTTTGCCTTGTTTTACGGATGAGTATGCGGCGACCAGTCCGCTGATTCCTCCTCCGACGATTAATACCGAATCCGACACTTATATCGCTTTTGAAAAGATAGGAAAATTCGGTTGTGAATTTCTCAGCTTTTCATCTAACGCGGTACAGACGATTCTGAGGAAAGGACGACCGTCTTCGGTGATTTTGATCCGATCCTCATCCCATTCGATCAAATGGTCCGATTCCATTTCCTGAAGGTAATTTTTAAGATTCTCTTTCCAATCGCTTGGAATTTTAACTTCCCAAGTGGTCATTAGTTTCAGAATTAACTGTCTTCTTGTTTTATCGGAGTCGTTCAGTTTATGGCCTCTAAAGCTGGGAATGATTCCTTGATTCACAATTCTTCTGTATTTGATTTCCAATTTTTCATTTTGATGAAAGGAATCCGATGTTTCCGAAATGGAAGATGTTCCGAGTCCCAGCAAAACATCTGTTTTGTGTGAACTGTAACCCATAAAGTTTCTATGTAGTTTGCCTTCCTCGGAAGCTTTCCATAGAGAATCCGTCTTTAATGCGAAATGATCCATTCCAATTTCCTGATAGCCGCCGGCTTCCAGCAATTTTCTGCCCCTTTCGTATAACTCTCGTTTTTCTTCGGATTTCGGCAGATCTTCTTCCGTAAAAAGTCTTTGGGATGATTTGATCCAAGGTACATGTGCATAAGAGTAAAAAGCGATTCTATCCGGGCGGAGAGAAAGAGTGAGCTCGATCGTTTTTTCCATGGAAGCGATTGTTTGTTTGGGAAGACCGTAGATCAGATCGAAATTTACGGAAGTATAACCCAATTCACGCGCGGTTTCTGTAATGTTTTCGGTATTTTCAAACGGTTGGATTCGATTGACAAGTCGCTGTACTTCCGCATCGAAGTCCTGAACTCCCAGACTGATTCTTCTGAATCCGTATTTGTATAAGATCTCCAATTGGGTTCTTCTCGTTCTGCGAGGGTCGACTTCGATGGAAAACTCTGCATTTTTATTGGGAGACAATTTCCCGGTTATGTTTGATATCAGGTATTCCAGATTTTTTTCCGAGAGGTAAGTCGGAGTTCCGCCACCTAAGTGTAGTTCATCGAGTGATCTGTTCTTTAGATTGGAAATCTTGGAAATATAAAGATCCAGCTCTTTGATCACTGATTCCACATACGGTTCTTCCACGGTATGGTTTTTTGTAATGGAAGTATTACATCCGCAGAAAGTGCATAGAGTTTCGCAAAAAGGTATATGTACGTAAATCGCAAGAGAAGAATCTTGTTTTGCAAGGCTGTTTTCCAGAGAATCGATCCATTCCTCCGAACTCGGCATATCCGTCCAATAAGGAACCGTCGGATAACTGGTGTATCTCGGTGCCGGAATGTCGTATTTTCTTAATAAATCTTTACGCGCTAACATGGAATTCCTCGCGGATGATTTCGATCATTTCCTTGACATTGGATTCAGGTGTTCCTTGCAGTACTCCGTGCCCAAGTCCGGATACCCATCCTTTTCTTTCTTCTTTACTTAGACGTTTGATAGGCTCCAAATAATTCAAGAGTGCTTTTTTGAATTCATCTCTGGGCAAGAAGAGGAGAGACTGATCGAAATTTCCTTGTAAAAATCCGCGGGAGTAACCGTCTTTTAGCAGCTGGTCCATGGAGAATCGATGGTCGATTCCGAATCCTGCAAGGCCTTCCATATTTTTTATTAGATCTAATTGATGTTCGGTGGTTCCTTTTGCGTAATAACCTACTTTCCCCGGGAATCGGGAAACCAACCTTTGCAGAGGTTTGGCAACATACTCTTTGAAATAATAAGGACTCAAATCTCCCGCAGCAGTGTCAAAAATCATAACCAATTCCGCACCACCTTCCAATTGAAGGCGTAGATTTTCCAAAAGTAAGGGAATGATCATTTCAAAGAAACCGGCAATCAAACCGGAGTTCACTTTGGAATGAGTCAGGTTGCCATCGTGTTTTCCGGAAGATGCATACGTGTAAAGAGTCCAAGGTCCGCCGAGGAATCCGATCAAAGAGGTTTCCTTCGGTAAAATTTCACGAGTCAGAAGCATTGCTTTTTTTTGAAATTCCAATCCGGCGATGGCTTCGGAACATGATCTCAATTTGGAAAGATCCTTTTCCGAATCCAAGCGAAAGGATAATACGGGACCTGGATTGTAGTCCAATCCCATCCCTAATGCCTCCAATGGGAACAGAATGTCCGAAAAAAGTATGGATACATCGAATCCGAATTCTTTTACAGGACCTAATGCTACTTCTGCGGCTAGTTCCGGATTTTTGCAAAGTTCGGTGAAACTGTATTTTTCTTTTAAGTTTCGGTAATGGGAATGATATCTTCCCGCTTGTCTCATAAACCAGATCGGAGGAATGTCTTGTGGGATTCCTGCGAGAGCATTTGCAAAACGGGGATTTCTGATTTGGGTGACGGTTTCCAGTTTCATTTGGAATACTCCTTTTTTAAACCGGATTCGGCTTTGTTCAAGGTTTCATTCAAAATCTCTTTTGTATGAACGGTAGAAAGAAACCCAACCTCATATCCGCTAGGTGCCAGGTAGATTCCTTCTTTAAGCAATGTATGAAATAATCGCGCGAAATTTTCCTTATGCCCTTTCGGGATTTGAGTTAAATTTCGAACAGGTGTTTCGCTGAATTCTTTAAACCAAAAAAGAGACCCGTGACATATCGCTTGCCATTTTAAACCGGTATAACGATCCAATAGACTCGCAAGCTCTCCGGTAAAATAACGACAGTCTTCTTCCAATGTTTTGTAAGGATTTTCATTCCAAGCTTTCTTTAAAGAAGCGAGCCCCGCTCTCATTCCGAAAGGATTTGCGGATAATGTACCTGCTTGATAAACAGGACCACTCGGAGCAACCAGATCCATATATTTGGCTTTACCGGCATAAGCTCCTACCGGAAATCCACCACCCAAAATTTTTCCATAACAGACCAGATCTGGTTCGATTCCCAGCTCTCCCGCCATTCCCTGGAAGCCAACTCGAAATCCGGAGATCACTTCGTCGAACAAAACCAATGCTCCGTAATTTTTTGCAAGCATGGAGATCTTTTGTAAAAATTCCTTTCTTTGGATCAACAATCCATAGTTAGCCGGTAATGGTTCTATTACTACGACTGCGATTTGTTCTCCTTCTTTTTGAAAGAGTGCTTCGAGAGAAGATTCATCGTCAAGGGGCAAAACCAAAGTATTTTGAATCATTTCAATTCCTATTCCGGCACTATCGCTGGAACTCAGTCCCGCAAGCCCTGAGCCGGCTTTTACTAGAAGCGCGTCCAAGTGGCCGTGATAACATCCGTCGAATTTCAGGATTTTGTTTCTTCCCGTTGAGGCTCGTGCTACACGGAGAGCACTCATGACAGCTTCCGTACCTGAGTTTACAAATCTTATCTTTTCCACCCAAGGAATCTTGGATGTGATAAACTCCGCCAGTTCCAGGGAATAAGGTTCGCAAGCTCCGAAAGACCATGCGGTTTCCACGGTCTCTCGCACAACACCTGCTATATCCGGATGTCTGTGACCGAATAATAAAGGTCCGAAACTTTGGCAATAGTCGATATATTCTTTGCCTTCCACATCGAATAATTTTGCGCCTTCCGCCTTTTGAAAAAAGACGGGAGTACCTCCTACAGAGGCGAAAGAACGAACGGGGGAATGAACTCCTCCCGGAGAAACTTTTTTGGAACGTTCGAATAAATCTTTGGAATTCATATAAATAATTTCTTGGCCTCTCTTGCCGCATAACTGATCAAAAACGAAACTCCCGCTCTTCTGAATACATTCCAGGTTTCAACAAGGCCTTCCTCTCTTTTTAAGAATCCGTTTTTTGCAAGTAATTCGATGGATGCATATTCTCCGCTGACTTGGTAGGCGCCTAAGGGAAGATTTGTTTTTTCTTTTATGGGAAGAACCAGGTCTATGGACGTCATCCCCGGTTTTAACATTAAAAAATCCGCACCTTCCTTTTCATCCCGGATGGATGCTGCAATTGCAGATTCCCGATCTCTTACATCCAATTGGTATGTGGAACGATCCCCGAAACTAGGGGCCGATTCCGCAGCATCGCGGAAGGGACCGTAAAAATTACTTTTGAATTTTGTCGAATAACTCATGATAGGTACATGATGAAAACCGTTGGAATCCAGGATGCTTCTATGCGAAGCGACCCGTCCGTCCATCATATCGCTCGGTGCAATTCCATCCGCTCCCGCTTCAGCAAATAACAATGCTAAGTTGGACAATCGTTTCACGGATTTTGCATTGTGAATTTTCCCATCCGGTTCCAGATGACCGCAATGTCCGTGGGTTGTAACGGAACAAAGACAAGTATCCAACCAGAGAAAAATATGGGGGAATTCCTTTTTGATACCGGATATGGCATTATGATAGAAAGAAGAACTGAATTCCGTATCCGACTTTTTTTTCGGAACGGTAAATAAAAGGAATTGGTCCACACCGGAATTGATATCGGATTCAATTTGTTTGTATAAGGAAGATTCGGATTCTCTATAGACTCCGGACATCCCGCCGATCGGTTCCCTATCTTTCAGATCTTCTACAATGAATAGAGGTTGGATGAATTTTTTTGCACTTAAGGAGCTACTGCTTGAAAGTTCTCTCAGCTGGTGTGAGTTTTTGGTTCTACGTAAATGGTTCATTGGTCTCGTTGCATTATTTTGTAATATGATTTTCGATCCATCCCTCAAAAGAAAGGCATACGTGAATCCTGTTTGCTGCTTCTTCACCTAACTCAGATTTGACTTTGGAAAAAGTGGAGCCCGGGCCCACGAAATGTATTACTTTTTTAAGGATAGGGTATTTGGATGTAATGATATTGAATTCGGATCCGCTTCTCCAGAAAGCAGCCTTGATCTTTTCCGGATCGAAGTTTGCGGGAATCTCCGGAGCGGAAAGGTGATAAGTAGGTATCAATTGGTAAGTTGTCTTGGAAAGATCCGAATCTTGATGGGATAATTTGACAAAATTCGGTTTTCGATGGAACAAGGTTTCTATTTTCAGATCTTCCAATTCTCCAAGACCGTCAACGGAACCGTGTACCCATACTCCTCTTTTTGCAAGCTCTCTCCATGTTGTGAGTCCTGAAGTCCAAACTATCTGTGTTTTCGGATCTATGATCAGATCCTGCGGGAATGCATAACCACGGGCGATAAATAAATCGGAATTAGGTGGTATTTTGTAGGCTATTCTTTCTCTTTGCCTTTGCGCCATCTTAGCTTGTGAAGGCCAAACTTCATCGATGGAAAAATGAAGATCCGGTTTCGGCTCGATTCCTTTTTTCGATAAGTTTTCCTTTTCGTCCGTTTCACCTTGCAAAAACCTCACCTGGCCGTAAGGACGGATGATTACTGATACACCGATTTTCTGATGACATCCTCCGCCAAACCGGGATAATATTTCCCTTTCCGTTTCCGAAGATTGTTTCGCTTTCGGATCGGTTAGTTTTGAAAATAGATCTTGAGTTTCCTTTTCGTCTTCCCGAACTTCCACACAAAGGGCGCCTTGTGCCGGTGCGTTCGGGTTCAAAGAAAGAGGAAGAATCATAAGCAAACATTGATTTAACGAATGACGTAAAAAGTTCCGGATCTCGGCAAATTCCGATATATCTTCTGATAAAAAATCCGAATTCAATAAACGATCTAACGCAGCTTTTGCGATAATCAAACCGTGTGCGTCGCTTTCCAAAAATTTTTTGATCCTGGTTTGTACATTTCCACGGATGGGGGAAAAAGACAGGTTTGATTTTGCCAAAGGATCGGGTAGGTATTCGGAAAAGAATTTTTGCAGATTGAACTCTCTTCTGGGTGAGGAAGTGCAAAATGTCAAATTCTGATCGGGATTTTGCCAGGCGGATTTTTTAAATAATAAAACATCTCTTTGATCTTCCCTAGGTAATACGGAGATAACGGATGTTCCTTGTCTTTTTTCAAGATCCAAATCTTTCCAGGAATGTACAATGGCATCCACTTCGTTCTTTAATAAATCATCTTGCAGGTCTTTGGTAAAAATTCCTTTTCCTGCAATTTGCCAGAGAGGACTTGTCAGATCCTTATCCCCGGAAGCTTCTTTGAATTTGTAAACGATCGTAAGGTCGGGGTTTGTATCTTTTAGTTTTTTACCGACGGTATAAGCTTGGAGTTTGGCCAGAGTGGAAGATCTTGCGCCAATTGTTATTTTTCTAGACAAGCTAAGTCTTCCCATCCGTGTAAAAGATGAATTTGTTCTTCTTCGCGTTCTCGTGTTAGTTCTTCAATTAAAGAAAGAATTTGAGGGCGAAGGTTTGTCAGATGATTTTCCGTTTCGGTGATATTTGCTAAGATTTCCTTAAAGGAAATATATTTGGTATTCTGAGGAATGTGTTCCAATTCGGTTTCGGCACGAAAATCTATAATCAATCGTTTCGGTTTTATATTTGGAGTGAGTTTTTCCGGAAAATAGGAAGATGCGATCACTAAAGATTCCGATCTGTCGGTATAGTCTTCCCAAAGTGAGGTTTGAATTGAGTAACGTGATTTCAATTCGGACAATCGTTCCGGGTTTCTTGCTATGACTGTAACCGATCTGCCTTTCTGAATTAAGTAGGGGAGAATGGCTTCGGCTAATTTACCACTTCCGAATAAACTAATAGACTCGTTTTCTTCTAAAAAGGAATCTGCAATGCTACCGTAAGTCTGTCTTCCTTGTCCGGTTAGTAGTTTGGAACGAACGATTTTTGTTTGTTCCAAAATTTGATCACGTAATTTGTGTAAGTTTTTCGAAAATGGAGAATCGTTCAGATTTTCCTTTCGGAAACGATCCCGAAATTGGGCGAGAATCTCACTTTCTCCGAAAAGTCGGGAATGAACTCCTGTGACTATTTCCAAAATCAATTGGTATGCTGCAAAGCCGTTGTGGAGAGAAATGTTTTCAGGGATGTTTTCTGTGGAAACCAATCTGTCATCGCCGATATAAACGGAGCGCATGCAAGTATGCCAGGAAACGAAACCGTCCAGTTCCTTCGTAGCTCTATCTTCCGCATCATCATGCAATACGATTAGGTTTCCCCACATGATTCTATCTTATCAGAATTAAGCTTCTATTTGTCACGGGATTGTCAGCCTTTGAAAAAATAATTTTCTTAATTGATTCTCATTCTCATTTTATTCGCCGAGAGAAGCATGTAAAAAATTGATATGTACGATCAGTTTCTTTTGGTAAGGCGAGGCTCTTATGCGTCTAATGACCACTATGGTTGATAAAATCCAAATCTCTGAAGATGAATTAAAACAAAAACTCACTCCCGAGCAATACCATGTAACAAGAAATAAAGGTACAGAACGTCCTTTTACGGGCGAATACTACCAACATAAAGAGAAAGGAACTTATCTCTGCGTATGTTGCGGACAGGAATTATTTGATTCCGAAACAAAGTATGAATCGGGGAGCGGTTGGCCTAGTTATTACCAAGCCATCAACGAATCTGCAATTGAAACGGAAGTGGATAAAAGTCATTCCATGCAAAGGGTGGAGATCCATTGCAGCAAATGCAACGCCCATCTCGGTCATGTGTTTCCGGACGGTCCCAAACCTACAGGACTTAGATACTGTGTGAATTCATTATCCTTAACTTTTAAAAAGGAAGGATAGGGATAAGAAATTTTATTTTGATTCGGAGAGCCAGGTTACTGTTTCTCCGCAGTTTTTTGCTACAACGGCAGTGGGAGAAGGGCCGGGTTTTTCTTCAAAGCTGACCGCTCCAAAGTTAACACCGATTCTGTGATAAATTTTTCTGGCGAGTTTGGACAATTGATTCGCTTCGCATTGATTCCCCAATTTGGATTCTATGCGGGAGATCATAGTTAATAATTCTGCATTCCCTTCCGAATCTTTCATTCCGATTGCGGATTTGAGAACGATTGCTTTTTTCAGATATTCTCTGGCTTCCGAGTAACGGTTCGTTGTAATGGAATGTTTTGCTTTTTCCTCTAAATCTTCGATGATCTGGGGGATGCGGGAAAGACGAACCTCATGAAGGATTTCTTCCGCAGTTTTGTCTAAGACAGGATTTGCGTAGAGATTAGGCAACCCGCCTATTATTGCGACAAATAGACAGAGGATTATTTGGAATAATAGGCGAGAATGTTGCACAATGTAACTAATGCAGTAATCATGCCAAATAATCCAAAATAAATCGACTAGACTTCTTTTGATAAAAAAAGAAACTGTAAGATAGCCTTGGTCGAGTGATCGCCTTTTAGAAAAACGGTAACGTTTCCTAGGGGGAGGAAAGTCCGGACACTAGGGGACAATCGGACCGAGTAATCCTCGGGGTGAAACGGGGAGACCCTTTTTATACGGAAAGTGCAACAGAAAGCAAACCGCCGAAACTATTTTAGTTGGTAAGGGTGAAAGGGTGGAGTAAGAGCCCACCGCTTATTTTGTAAAAAATAAGGCATGGTAAACCCTCCGATGTGCAATCTCAAGTAAACAACCGTTATGAGCCTGTCCCGCCAGGTTGTGGGTAGAGAGCATTAGATAAATGATCACATAGAACAGAATCCGGCTTACGGGCCAAGGCTACTTTTTTCTTTTTCACTTCATTTCTTTTCCATGGATCTCCAGTATAGTTTTATGAAACAATACCTGATTCTAAGTTTTTTACTTTTGGGACTTAGTTTTTGCGCAGGTGGAAATATCAAAATCAAATTGAATCCGGATCTTTCCGGCAATTTTTCCATCTATCAAAAAAAGATTAAAAACAAAACTCCGTCATCCATCGGGCTTGGGTCTTATCTTTCTCCTGTTTCCGAAACAGAATTGATCTTAAGAGAAAGGACTTTTCAGTTTAAAAATATAACATCCGTTCTGCCTCCGGGGATTCGATTTGTCATCTATAAGGAACAGGGAGAAGACTACTCCACGTTTCTTATTACCGTAGACACATCTTCCCTGTCTCCTTTGCTAAAGACTCTTGAAATCAATAAAGAGGAAGTTTTGGCCTTGGTCAAAGAAGCAAAAACCAGAGATGATATTTACCGTTTTAATAATTTGGCAGAACACATTCAGTTCGAAATATTTTTACCATTTAACGTAAAAGATGTGGTCTTCGCCGAATCACGTACTCCGGGGGATTGGACTGCCCGCCACGACGGAGGGGGAAAAGTCGTTGTCAATTTGCCTCTTGCTTCTTTTTGGGAAAACGAATTTCAGCAAACCAGTATTATTGTCAAATTCAAGGAGTAGTCCGGTAGTAATTGGCAGAAAGGCGAACTTATATTGAAAAAAATTGGAGAAATGCGGATTCGCCTTGGCGGGAAGGTATTTTTGTGTTAGGTGTTTGGGTGCGAGCCCACGATCCACTCCCCCCAATCCCTATGCAGGGTGGGGGCTACCGATTCCACCCGCGCCATAATTATGTCACAAACCTTTTTTCCCGAAATACTTTTCCTCAAGCTCCAGGATGATTTTTTTTAAGACCGTCCTTCTTTCATTTTGATCAGGCAATCTTTCCTTCAATGTTTTTCGGACCAAAAACAATCTTTCAAATAATTCCCCGTCTTCTTTCGGAATTATATCTTCAAATAACTTACGTAATGTGGCTGTCAAACCGGCAAATTTCCCGTCTGTGGAAATGGAAAATTGAACCGGACCTAAATCTACCAGAGACGAGGAATAAAAATCGCAATTGGGAGGATCATCGACTGCATTTGCCAAAATACCGAGGGAATTTGCGTGCAATCGAAATCGTTTGTTGGTTTCGGAATCATTGGTTGCAATAAAAATCAAATCGCGACCGACGAGGTCTTCTTCTTTCGCTTCTCTGATTTGTAGAATAATGTCAGTATGTTCTTCCGTCCAATTTTGAACGAAAGGATTGACTTCTTTTGTAATGATTGTTATGCGAGCAAAGGTTCCGTCCAAACCTTGGAGTTTTTCCAAACAGGCAAGTCCTCCCCCGATCAGCAGAACGTTTTTGTTCTCAAGATTCAGGAAGATGGGATATTTTTTTGCCAAAGGATTATCGTATTACGGTCGTAATTTGTTCTGAACTTTTTTGATTTGGTCGAATGCGAATGGCTTCGCCGACATAAAGAATGCCGGGGCCAGTGGATATTTTTTGAATCCCTTTGGTTTTTGCTTCATCAAGAGTTGTTATGGAGAATATTTCGTTTTTACCGGAGATATTTTCCACTAGTGCCATAGGAGTGTTTGGTGAGATCCCTTTGTCGATCAATTTTTCAGCAAGCTCTTTGATCTTTCCGGTTCCCATGAGTATGGCTATAGTCCCTTGGAAATTTTCCATACCCGACCAACTTTTCTCATCTTCCAAAATGGTGTGTCCGTCCAGAATGATTACTTGTCTGGAAATTCCTCTGAGAGTAAGAGATGTTTCCAAAGCGGCCGCGCCTGCGGTAACGGAACTGATTCCCGGAATGATTTCAAAGGGGATGTTGCTCTTTTTCAACGCTTCCAATTCTTCAGCTAACCGACCAAATATGGAAGGATCGCCTCCCTTCAGACGGACAACTCGTTTGTCCGATAAAGCATACTCGGTAAGTAAGGAATTAATTTCTTCCTGCGTGCGGGAATGTTGGCCGCTGCGTTTTCCCACATAGAGGCAGATGGCATGATCCGGAAAAATTTCCAAATAAGAAGAATCAAGAAGTGCATCATATAAAATCACTTCCGCCTTTTGAATCCGATCCAACCCACGCACAGTCAACAGGTCGACCGACCCGGGTCCGCCTCCTACAAAACTGACAAAGCCACGGCCGGACTTTGGAAAGGGCTCTGTTTTGATTTGGGGATCCATCTAAATATAGTTTACTTAGGGTTTCTTTTCTTCGTCAAGATTTTCTCTGCGAAGTTGAATGCAACGTTCGTTTGAGCAGAAGATCTTTCGAAAAATTCGAATGAAATAGCAAACTCTGCCAATATTTTTTACAATTCTCCCATTTTTTTATTTACCCTAGGGTGGAATTGCATGGATCATTTAATTTATAAGACCATTTGGACGTTTTACTGAATTTTTTCTGCAAATTTCAAATTACGCTAAGAACCTTCGGGTCTTTCGCGCAAAATTCTCGCTCCATCGGACTAAATATATCTTTAAGGACCCCGCTGCTCCATGCTTTCGGATGATAAACGAGCCAAATTCCTTCAGCTTTTAAAAGAGACCACTAAAGACGAGTGGGTGTGGATGAATGGATATTTATCCGCACTTACGGAAACCTTAGGTGCACTTCCTCCTACTACGACAAGGGTCGTCGGTTCCGCAGGTGAAGACACGAACACCTCGTTTTTACCTGCAGAAGTCGAGTCAGTCAAACCGGCACCTATCTCGTGTATGGTGGTTTATGGAACGGAAACAGGAAATTCCAAAAAATTATCCACTGAATTTGTAAAAAAATTAAAAGCGGCCGGCCATTCCGCAAAAGTGAAAAGTACCGAACAGTACAAACTGTCCGACTTGGACGATGAGTCGTATTTTTTTGTAATTATCGCCACTCATGGAGACGGAGATCCTCCTGCAGCTGCAAAATCATTTGTAACAGGATTGCAGGAAAGAAAAAATCCTTTATCCAATCTCAAATTCGCTATACTGGCGCTAGGTGACACCTCCTATCCTTTGTTTTGTAAAACGGGGGAAGACGTAGACTCAATGCTGAACGCTCTTGGTGGAACTAGAATTCATGAACTGGGCAAATGTGACGTTGATTATGAAGCGGTGGCATTGCCTTGGATTGATGATGTTGTAAGGAAACTAGCCATCAGTTCTTCCAATACGGTAGCGGCAAAAACGACTGCGAATCAGAAAGCAGCCAAACCGGCAGGAAGAGCTGTGTATGACGCGAAAGTTATCACCAATCTAGTATTAAATGATGTTGGCGCTACCAAGTCGACCAGGCATATCGAATTGAAAGCGGATTCTTCCGTTGCTTATGAGCCCGGAGACAGTGCCGGTTTTTTCGCACATAATTCTGAGTCGGAAGTGGCGGATGTTTTGAAACTGCTCGGGTTGGGAAAAGAAGATCGAATCCAATGGCAAGGCGAAACTTGGATGGCAGGGGATCTTCTGACAAAAAAACTTTCCATTCGGTTTTTACCGGAAAGAGTGATTAAAAAATACGAAGAATTAACTGGTAAAACCGTAGTACCCGGTAGAAAGGACTTGGATGCGCTTCTTACCGATTTTAAGTTTGATTCCGGTTTTGATTCCAAAAAAATCTTTGAGATTTTGGAACCTATGGTTCCCAGATATTATTCCATTGCTTCTTCTCCCGCCGCACATGGAGAAAAGGAAGTTCACCTAACGGTTGCCGAATTGGAAATCGAAACCAGAACCGGAACAAAGCCTGGGCTTTGTTCCGGATATCTTTCTTCATTTGCGGAAGGTTCCTCCATTCAATTTTTCATTCAGAAAAATCCTTCCTTCCGACTACCTCCGCCTGACTCCGATTTGATTATGATAGGGCCGGGAACTGGGATTGCACCTTTCCGCTCTTATCTTTTCGAAAGGGAATCAGCAGGGGGAAGCGGTAAAAACTGGTTGTTTTTCGGAGAAAGAAATTTTGTCTCCGATTTTTACTACCAAACCGAGCTCCAGGCTTTTATGGACACCGGTCTTTTGAATAGACTCAATACCGCTTTTTCCCGTGACACCAAACAGAAAGTATATGTTCAGGACCGGATGGAAGAAAATGCAACGGAACTTCTGAAATGGATCGAGGCAGGAGCCTATATTTATCTTTGCGGATCGAAAGATCCGATGAGCAAAGACGTAGATGCAAAGCTCATAGACATACTTTCCAGAAGAACATTTCGTACCGAGATAGATGCTTCCGATTTTTTAAAAGAATTGGAAGAGTCCGGAAGATATAAAAAAGACGTTTATTAAGGATAAATATATAATATGTCCACACCTGAAAAAAAAGAATCATTAGCCGAAAAAGTCAAGAGATTGAGTCGTGGTTTGCGAGGAACCCTGGCCGAAAGTTTGAAGGATGAACATACGGGTTCCCTTCGTTCCGATGATCAATTATTATTGAAGTTTCACGGAATGTACCAGCAGGATGATCGCGACAGAAGAGACGAACGCGCGTTAAAGAAACTGGAAAGACTTTATTCGTTTATGATTCGTCTTCGTATTCCAGGCGGAATGATCGGACCGGTTCATTGGGAAGCTTTGCATAATGTAGCGGGTCAAAATGCAACGGGGACGATTAAAATTACAACCAGACAAACGGTTCAATTGCACGGAATTTTAAAATCAAAAATCAAACCGACGATCAAAGCATTTGATCAGGTTTTTTTGGATTCAGTCGCAGCTTGCGGGGATGTAAATAGGAACGTAACATGCACCGCCAATCCTTCGACATCTCCCATCTACAAAGAAGTGTTTTCATATGCGGGAGAAATCAGCCGTTCTTTGTTGCCAAAAACCAGAGCGTATTATGAAATCTGGCTCGATGAAGAGAAGTTAGCTGAGAAGGAAGAACCTCTTGATCCTTTATACAAAGATCTTTATTTACCTCGAAAGTTTAAGATCGCAATTGCGATTCCTCCTTATAATGATGTAGACATTCTGACAAATGATATAGGTCTTATAGCAATCATTGAAAATGATGTATTGCAGGGATTTAATGTTTCCATCGGTGGAGGACTCGGAACCACTCATGGAAATCCTGATACGTATCCTAGAATTGGATCAGTCATCGGCTTTGTTCCTAAAAAGGATATTTTAAAAGTCGTATATGAAATTGTAACGGTGCAAAGGGATTTTGGAAACAGGGAAGATCGAAAACTATCTAGACTGAAATACACTGTTGATCGTTTGGGTTTGGATTTTTATAAAGCGGAAGTGGAAAAAAGGACCGGGATCGGTTTTGAAAAAGCCCGCGATTTCAAATTCACTACCCGCACGGATGAATTCGGTTGGTCGCAAGATAAGGCGGGTAACTGGCATTATACTGTTTTTGTGGAAAACGGTAGAGTATTGGATGAAAACGGTTATCTTTTAAAAACCGCGCTGCTGGAAGTTTCCAAAACAAGAAGGGCGGTATTTCGTTTTACCTGCAACCAGAATGTAATTCTTTCCGATATTTTTCCGAAAGATAAGGATACGATCGAATCCATTCTTGTCAAATACGGTGTCCACAAAAAAACCACGGAAGCCTCTCCCATTCGCAAAAATTCGATTGCTTGTGTGGCATTGAGCACTTGTTCGTTGGCATTGGCGGAAGGACAGAGATACCTTCCGATTCTGGTAGATAAAATCGAAGGACTTCTTTCCAAACATAATTTACAATCGGAACCGATTTCGATCCGAATGACCGGTTGTCCTAACGGATGTGCGAGACCTTATATTTCCGAGATAGGACTTGTGGGAACCGCTTACGGAAAATACAACCTTCATCTGGGAGCGGATTGGGAAGGGATGAGATTGAATAAAAAATACAAAGAGAATTTGGATGAGACTGCGATCTTGGGAGAGCTGGACAATTTGTTCGGACGTTTTTCCAAAGATCGTAACGGCAAAGAATCCTTCGGTGATTTTACCAATCGGATCGGAATTTTGAATTAATTCCCTATTTTGAATTTTAAGAAATATTTTTGAAGAGAAACGGGTTCTATTCTGAATTCGTTTCTTTTTGCGCCCCGGATGGAAGGAGCGCCCTCGCCGACTGACAGCCGGAAATGGCGCCCGAAAATTTACGATAGATGATAGTTTTTCAAGAGAAGCAGCAATCGTTTGTTATGCGGTTGTTGGACTTTCTTTTTTGGATCGGTAGTTCCAATAAGTAGAGAGCAACCAACCGCTGATCAAATGCCAGATTCCCCACCACGCGCAGATTAAAGCCATACTTCCCAACCCGTCAAAGAATCCGAAAACAAGTGCAAGCCCTAACCCTGAGTTTTGAATCCCTGTTTCAATCGCGATGGTTCTTCTGTCCGCGATCGGCAATTTCAGGATTTTTGCAAAAAAATAACCGCCGAACAAACCGGCTGCGTTCATTAAAAAGACTAGTCCGAAAAGTATATGGATATAATTCAAAAAATACTTCCAGTTGGCGGAGAGTGCACCTATGATAAATACAACTAACAATGCTAAGGAGAAATAACGGATCGGTTTTTTCAATTTGTTTGCGATTTTAGGGAAGAAGTAACTGAATAAAATCCCGAGTAGTAAAGGTGTAATCAGTATAAATAAAATCGATACGAACATCTCGGCCGGATTCAAAGCGATGGAACGAAGGTAAGTTTGGGAAGGAGGGTATAAGCTTCCCCAAAAAAAGAATCCGAGCGGAGTTGTAAAAACGGACACCGTTGAGGAAAAAGCGGTGAGCCCGATCGAAAGTGCCAGGTTTCCACCGGCAAGCAAACTGAAAAAATTGGACATATTCCCGCCGGGACAAACCGCCACAAGTATCATCCCCAAAGCGAGGCCGGGATGCGGATTGACCGTATACAGTATAGCAAGTGTTAGAAGTGGTAATAGTATGAATTGGCTGAAGATTCCTGCAAAAGCCGGTTTCGGATTTTTTAGTAAATTGATAAAATCGGCTTTTTTCAAGTCGAGAGCGATCCCGAACATAATAAAAGCCACAAACAGATTGAGTAAAAATAAGCTGTCTTTGTTGAAATTTAACCTAACATCATTTAGATCCATTTTATGCGGTCCAGCTTACTAAGATCTCACGATCTCCGTTGAATGGTAGACGTCCATGGGATACGGAATAATTATCAATGATGAGAACATCCCCGTTTTCCCAACGGAATGCAGAGAGATTTTCCCAGAAGGTATTACAAATGGCGGAGATTTCCTTGGAAGTGAATTCTTCTCCGTCTCCGTAAGTGACATGCATCGCATAGTTTGAGGAATCGCCGAGTTTTTTAAACCAAGTAATGACCGTTAGAAGAAGGGCTACGCCAAGTGAGCGCAAAGTTTTTTGTCTTTTGAAGATTTTCCAGACTTCTATGACCGGTGTATCAAAATGGAACACTTGGGTATGGTTATGCCATGCAGTGGTTCCCAACTTAGGGTGTTTTCTGAAGCCGGATTGTTTATTGAAGATTGTAAGAGAATCTGTTCCTTCCCATTTCAAGTCGAAACGGTTCTTTTTTGCAATTTTTTCCACCTCGGAAATGTTAGTTGTATTAAACATTTCATCCCAACGTTTTGTTTTCCATAAAGAAAATCTGGATCCTGAACTTGGCCCGTCGTATTTTCTTTGGTAACGAATCCCTTTGGCTTCGATTTTCTTTTTGATTGCAGGGTCTATCAGACTATAAACTTTTCTAAGATCTGTCAGCGGAGTTTCTCCACCGTAATAGCTGGCCTGTTTTGCGAAGAAAAAAAGTCTTTTGGGAGGGTTGTCCAAGAAACTCATTTCGGCATGTTGCATGATAGGGTAGTGGGCTGGGAGTTCGCTAGCTGTGAAAACATAATCGGTAAGTTTGTCTCTCGGAGAAGTTCCCAGATAAAAATCACCTAACTTATCTTTTGTGGCAAGTGCTACCGCTTCAAAATCCAGAGCGGTTTTTAACCCGAATCCCCGGAGCAAAATAGCGCCGTAAAGTCCCAGGTCCCTCTGCCATTCTTTTTCGTTTTTACCGATCCAATTTACAATCGAATCTTTATTCGCTCCCTCAGTTGCACGATAGACAATGGGAAGTTTTTCTTCCGATAGGAAAGTTTTCTCGAAAATCGAAGGTTTTTTGACTGTGCTGCGGACTACCATTTTTCCAGTTTCAAAAGACTGTTTTTTTATTACAAGTCGTTTCTGCTATATTGGATATTTTTTTGGTGATATTGGACGAGTCCTGGAATCAATTCAGAAAGCGGGATCTAAGTTCTGGTGTTGGCATCATACATGCTTCTGTTCTACCGAACAATCTGTATCTGGATTTTGCCACCAGAGTGTATACAAAATCACGAAGGAAAGGGGGGAAGAGGATAAGTATGTAAAAGATTTTCCAGAGACCACCTAACTCTTTTAATACGTGGAGACCTGCCGTGGAGCGAAGATAAAACCGGTCTCCTTGAACAAGTACAAATGAGTCGAAGTCCTCTTTCGGAAGATTGAATTTTCTCAAAAGACTTTGACCTGCTTCCGATTGTAAGGCGGCAAATTTGAATTTGCCTTTTGGGTCGTTTTTGATTGTGAATTGGACAACACCGTTGCAGAGATTGCAGACTCCGTCAAATAGAAGTATATTTTGAGGTTCTGTCATGATGTTCCTTTATTTAGACGGGGAGTATGGGTTTTGGGATGCGACATAATGTGGGGGTGGATCTGTGGCCCCCGCCCTGTGTAGGGTTGGGGGGTGTGGCTCGTGGGCTGCCGGAAAACACCTAACACAGAAAATATTTTTCGGCAATCGGGATATCGGTTTCCCGGATTTTTTTTCACAAAAAGTTCGCCTTTTTGCCGGAAATCGCCGGCCTTTTCGGATTTGCGAAGAGAGTATCCGATCTGTCCTTTTCTACGTTTTAAATCAACATCCCAGCGCCGACGGTGTTGTTCGTTCCTTCATCCACCAAAACGAAACTTCCTGTTCCCCGATTGTGTGCGTATGGATCATATGCAATCGGTTTGGCGGTCTTGATTTTGATCCGACCGATTTCATTCAAGGAGAGTTGGTCAGCTGACTTTTTTTCATGAGTTTGTGTTTCGATTCGGAAACTGATTTCTTTTACTGCCGATTTCACCGAACCAGTTGTTTGGCGGAGAAGATATTTGTTCCCAGGTAAAAGTGATTTTGCATCCATCCAACAGATATCCGCCTCGAGCTCCTGAGAGACGGAAGGTTCTTCGTTTGCGGGAACGATCATATCTCCCCGGCTGATATCAATATCATCTTCCAATAAAATGGTAACCGACATAGGTGCATGGGCTTCATCAATGGAACCGGCAAACGTATCTATGGATTTGATTTTGGATTTTAAACCGCTCGGGAGAACCGTGATTTGATCGCCTTTTTTGAAACTTCCACTGCGGATTTGTCCCGCATAACCTCTGTAATCGTGATGTTCGTTTGTTTGCGGACGAATTACATATTGAACAGGGAATCGCGGCTGGTGTTTTTTTTCATCGGAAAGAATTTCCACTTCTTCCAGATAACCGAGTAAAGTATTTCCTTTCCACCAACCCATATCTGTTGAAGGATCGACAACATTGTCTCCTCTGAGAGCTGAGATAGGAATGAATTCTATGGATTCAAGTCCGAGGTCTTTTGCAAATTCGGTGTATTGGTTTTTAATCTCTTCAAATCTCGTTTCCGAAAAATCAACCAAATCCATTTTGTTGATGCAAACTACAACATAAGGTATCCGAAGAAGGGAGACGATATAGGAATGTCTGTAAGTTTGTTCGATCACACCTTTTCTCGCATCAATCAGGATGATCGCCAAATCAGAGTTAGAAGCCCCCGTTACCATATTGCGCGTATATTGCACATGGCCCGGTGCATCTGCGATGATAAATTTTCTTTTGGGAGTCGAAAAATACTTATAGGCGATGTCGATTGTGATGCCTTGCTCTCTTTCTGCTTTAAGGCCGTCCGTGAGTAGAGCCAGATTGATTTCCCCGTTGACTTGGCCTGCTCTTTCGATCGCATCCAATTGGTCTTGGAAAACGGATTTGCTGTCGTATAGTAGTCTACCGATTAGGGTTGATTTGCCGTCGTCGACGCTTCCTGCAGTGATAAATCTTAATAAATCCATTAAAAATAACCTCCTCTTTTTCTATCTTCCATTGCGGCTTCCGATCTTTTATCGTCCAATCGGGAGCCCCTTTCCGTTGTGCGGGAGATTTGAATTTCGCGAATGATATCATCGATATGATTTGCCTCGGATTCCACTGCGGCAGTGCAAGTCATGTCGCCGACTGTTCTGAATCGAACCGTTCTTTCTTCCACTTTGTCCGTGTTGTCCAAGGTGATGAATTTCGAGACTGGAAAAACAAGATCGTCTCTCCATACGATTTCCCTTTTATGAGAGAAATATAACGAAGGCAATGCGATGTTTTCCGAACGGATATATTCCCATACATCCAGCTCTGTCCAGTTGCTGATAGGAAATACTCTTACGTTTTCTCCCACATGGATTTTACCGTTGTAAATATTCCAAAGTTCCGGTCTTTGCAATTTCGGATCCCAGCTACCGAATTCGTCTCTGACTGAAAATACTCTTTCTTTTGCTCTCGCTTTTTCTTCATCGCGTCTTGCTCCGCCGATACAAGCGTCAAACTTGAATTCGGCGATGGTATCCAGTAATGTTACCGTTTGAATTCCGTTTCTACTTGGAAATTTTCCTTTTTCTTCTACGGCTTTCCCCTGGTCGATCGAGTCCTGTACATAACGTACGATCAGTTTCTCTCCGATTTTAGCGGCCAATTCGTCTCTAAAGTCCAATGCTTCCTGAAAGTTGTGGCCAGTATCGATATGAACAAGGGGAAAGGGAAATTTGCCAGGACGGAATGCCTTCAAAGCCAAATGAACCAGTGTGATGGAGTCTTTTCCTCCGGAAAAAAGTAATGCCGGTCTTTCAAATTGGGCTGCTACTTCTCTGAGGATATAAATAGATTCGGCTTCTAACTGTTGTAAGTGGGAAAGTCTGGATTTTGTAGTCATGAGTTCTATCCTTTTTTAGGTGTTAATTTTCCATCCACCCAGTGGAGACCGCATTCTTTCGCGGATTCGTTTTCCCACCACCATCTTCCTGCGCGGAAATCTTCTCCCGGTTCAATGGCTCTCGTGCAAGGAGCACATCCGATACTGGGATAACCTTTGTCATGGAGGGGGTTGTAAGGAATGTTTTTATCTTTGACGTATTTTTTCGTATCTTCCCAGGTCCAATCAAGGATGGGGTGATACTTTACTATTTGTTTGGCGGAATCGATTTCGAATTTAGACATTTCCGTTCGAAATCCCGATTGTTCTTTTCTGATTCCCGTAATCCAAATCTTGGCACCGTTTAATGCTCGTTCCAAGGGAATCACTTTTCTGATATGACAACATTCTTTTCTATTGTCTACGGATGCATAAAATGAATCGGGCCCGTTTGCATTTACAAATTTTTCCAATTTTTCCGCATCGGGAAAATAAGTTTCGATCCTGGCATTGTACTTGTCGTTTGTGATTTGGTGAAGTTCGTAAGTTTCCCGAAAGAGTCTTCCCGTATCAAGAGTTACGATTCGGATTTTTAAATTCCCGGAAAGAATCGCGTGCGTGATCGCTTGGTCTTCCAAACCGAAACTTGTGGAAAACACAGCTTGGCTTCCATATTCCTTATCCAGAAAGGAAAGGGATTCTTCCAATCCTAGATTTTGCATTTTAGTTTCAAGAGGTGCGGGATCAATCATAGTCATAGAACGGATCTCTGTGGCAAAGAATCAATATATTAAACAATGTATTGTTTATTGGATGGATTGTAAAGTATATTGAGTAAAGTTTCTCGCTTAAGGCAAAGAAGGAATCAAATCGTAAAATCATTCACATAAACTTTCGCCTTTCGTATCCTAAGGTAGACCGTTTCTCCCGGCAAAAGGTTGAGCTCCCGAAAATTTTCCTGTTCCAAAACGGATTCGATGAGAGTGCCAGTGTCCAGACGTTTCAGTTCGATACGAACATTTCTACCGGTGGAATGAATGTATTGGATGTCCGCAGGAATTCCATCTTGCGCAGAACGAAGGATTTCCACATCATAAGGGCGGACGTATGCCACAGCTTCCGAGTCCCGGACTTCGGAATGTTCGGGAGTTTCCATGTGGATGTCTCCGATCTTCGCTTTGCCTTCCTGGACTCTGCCGTGAAATAAATTCACGTCGCCGAGAAAGTTGAATACAAAAGGACTTTTCGGTTTGTTGTAAACTTCGTCCGGACTGCCGATCTGTTCTATTTTTCCGGTTCTTAGAATGACAACCGAATCACTTACTTCCAGCGCCTCTTCCTGATCATGTGTAACAAAAACGCTTGTTATATGAATTTCGTCGTGCAATCGTCTGAGCCAGGTTCGGAGTTCTTTTCTGACTTTTGCATCCAATGCGCCGAAAGGCTCATCCAATAATAAAAACTTTGGTTCAATAGCAAGAGCACGGGCGAGAGCGACTCTCTGTCTTTGTCCACCGGAGAGTTCACTCGGATATCTCTTATGATAATTTTCCAACTGGACTAACTTTAAAAGTTTGTAAACCCGGTCTTCAATCTCCGACTTGGAAGGCCTTTGTTTGGAGGGTCTTACTTTCAAACCGAATGCAACATTTTCAAAAATATTCATGTGACGGAACAGTGCGTAATGTTGAAATACGAATCCCACTTCTCCGTTTTTTACCTCGGAAGCGGATTGGTTTTCATCATGGAAAACCACCTTTCCTGTGTCAGGTGCTTCCAGTCCTGCAATGATTCTAAGTAAAGTTGTCTTTCCGCTCCCCGACGGGCCGAGTAGGGCAACAAGCTCTCCGTGTTTGATGGAAAGATTGATATCTTTTAGGGCATGGAAGCTTCCGAAGTATTTGTTTAGGTTTTGAATTTCAATAGACATATGATTTCACTTAGCCCTTATATTTTTTTCAAGAAAGATCTTTAAAACAAGAGTGAGTAAAGATAAAAATACAAGTAATGTGGCTGCGGAAAAAGCACCGACCGAATTATACTCGTTATAAAGCATTTCAATCTGCAAAGGAAGAGTATTTGTTTTTCCGCGGATATGCCCCGAAAGAACGGAAACCGCACCGAACTCTCCCATGGCTCTCGCATTGCATAAGATAATCCCGTACATGAGTCCCCATTTGATATTGGGGAGGATGATTTTTCTGATGGTTTGAAAAAGAGATGCTCCGAGTAAAATCCCCGCTTCCTCTTCTTCTTTTCCCTGGCTTTGCATAAGAGGGATCAGTTCCCGTGCCACAAAAGGAAGAGTGATAAAGATGGTAGCGATGACAAGGCCCGGTGTATTGAAAACAACTTTGATATCGTATTCCATCAACGTTTCTCCGAGCCAACCCTGTCTTCCGAAGATGAGTAGGAAAATGAGACCGGAGATGACAGGTGAGACCGCGAAAGGAGAATCCAAAATTGTGATGATAATGTTTTTGCCCGGGAATTCGAAACGAGTGAGAGTGAAAGCGGCAACGAGTCCGAACAATGTGTTCACAGGAACCGCGATAAGCGCCACTTTGATAGTCAACCAAACGGCCGATAGGGTGTCTTTGTCCTGGAGCGCTTTGACATAACCGTCCACACCATGTGCGAATGCCTCAATGAATACCGTGGCAATCGGCAGAATCAGAACTAAGACGGCGAAAAAATAGGCAAGCCCTATCAGTAAAAATTTCGAAACGGGAAGTTTGTTTCTTTTCATGAAAACTTCCTTGTGAATCTACTTTGGAAGTAGTTGATCAGAAACATAATGGCAAAGGAAAGCACAAGCATTACCACGGCGATTCCGGTGGCCTTTCCGTATTCGTATTGTTCCAGTTTGGTGACAATGAGTAGGGGTAAAATTTCCGTTTTTCCGGGCAGGTTTCCCGAGATAAAAACTACGGACCCGTATTCTCCGATGCTACGGGCAAATGCCATTCCCGTTCCCGCAAGAAGCGACGGCCAGAGTTCGGGAAAAATGATTTTTCTAAATGTTTGGAAAGAAGTGGCCCCCAGACAATAAGCGCTTTCTTCCAATTCCTTAGGTAAATCTTCTAACACCGGTTGTACGGTGCGAACCACGAAGGGAAAACCGATAAATACTAAAGCGATGATGATACCGGCGGGTGTGTATGCGATTTTAATATCGAAAGGTGCGAATAATTTACCAATCCATCCGTTTTGAGAATAGATGGAAGCGAGTGCGATTCCCGCGACAGCGGTTGGCAGTGTAAAAGGAAGATCGACTAAGGTATCGATCAGTTTGCGGCCGGGAAATTCATAACGAACGAGCACCCAGGCAAATAAGAATCCGAGGAACATATTGATGATCGCGGAGATTCCTCCGACGGTAAAACTTAAGACCAGTGCTTTTTGAATCCGGTCTTCCCGGAAAACATCCAAAAGCCCGGCCCAGCCGATGGAAGCGGTTTGAAAGAAGAGTCCCAAAAGCGGAACAACCACCATGATACTGATGTAAAAGACAGTTGTTCCGAGGGTTAAACCGAAACTCGTTTTGGAGTAAGGTCGAATTGTTAAATTCATTTGCGAAAAGTATAATTAATTGTTACTTTCCTGGCGCTGGCTCATAAATCGAATCAAAAATTCCCCCATCAGAAAAATGTTTCTTATGAGCGTTTTTCCAAGATCCTTCGATTTCACGAATATCAAAAACTTTTACAGCAGGGAATTTGGAAGCATTCGCTTTTAAAATGCCTGCATCAATCGGGCGGAAAAAATGTTTCGCCACGGTTTCTTGTCCTTCTTTAGTATAGAGAAATTCAAGATAAGCTTTTGCTATTTCGTTCGTTCCTTTTTTCGCAGTCACTTTGGATACGATCGCAACGGGAGTTTCCGCTTTGATACTTTCCGAAGGGTAAACGATTTGATAGTTAGCAACTCCGCCGTTTTCTTTTCTGGACTCGGATAACGCAAGTTCGGCTTCATTTTCCCAAGTAATCAGAACATCACCGATTCCTCTTTGTACGAATGTAGTCGTTGATCCGCGGGCTCCCGTGTCCAATACGGATGTGTTTTTGAAGATAGCTTTGATGAATTCAGTCGCTTTTTCTTCGGTTTTATACTTGTTTTTAGCATATCCCCAAGCAGCAAGATAGTTCCAGCGAGCTCCTCCCGAAGTTTTCGGGTTAGGTGTAATGAGTCCGGTTCCCGGTTTTACCAAATCATCCCAATCTTTGATCCCTTTCGGATTTCCTTTTCGAACTAAAAATACAATGGTAGAGTAGTAAGGTGTGGAGTGGTTTGGAAATTGTTTTTCCCAATTTTCATCGATTAACTTTGATTTTTCGGCAATGCTATCTATATCATAGGCAAGTGCAAGAGTTACCACATCCGCTTCCAATCCGTCGATTACCGCGCGGGCTTGTTTTCCGGAACCGCCGTGGGATTGTTGGATTTCCAAAGTGGCTTTGGTTTTCTTTTTCCAAATTTCGATAAATTGTTTATTCACATCTTCATAAAGTTCTCTTGTAGGATCAAAAGAAACGTTCAGAAGTGTTTGCCCGAAGATCCCTGAGAAAGACAGACTCGCAAAAACTGTAAGGAAGGAAATCCCTTGTCCGATTTTACCGATTCTTGATTTTCCCGATTTTTTAGTGTTATTATCCATTTTCGTATCACCTATGCTGCTAAATCGGATTTTTTATCCAATTTATTGGAGCTTTCGGCTAGATTTCAGGATACTTGTCCGTTGTCAATTTGTTTCCTAATCTTCCGATCAATATTTTTCTGAAAGATTGGGGCGCCTTTTCCGGCTCTCCCTCGGCGAGGGCGCTCGGTCGATCCGGGGCGCGGGGGATTTATTATCCCGATGGTATGCGAATATACTTGTTATGTGGGGTAAGCTAACAATAGTGACGTAAAGATAAAATATGAAAAAATATATATTAGTTGCATTGATATTAGGTTTCGTTTCCTGCTCCTCCTTTCCCGATGTGAAAGAAAAAACAGAAAATGAAAAAAAGACAGGAATTTACGTAGCGGCGACACATTCACCCCTTCAATGGATTCTCTATTTTTCGAATGGATTGAACGTTTGGTTCAATGACGCAGATCCGAAAATAGTTCCTTATAAAACAGAGGCGCAATTTTTTGAACTCAAAGAGGGAGCTATCAATTATAAGGTTGAAATGACTTATCTTTCCGGAGGCAGAGTTGTGGGGTGTTTGAATTTAAAACCCGGACAAAAGGCTTATTTTAAATATTCTACGCCCTTCTTGATAACATCATCGGGCAATTTGAATATTTTCGATGTCAAAACGGAGACGGAGCTTCCTATGACTCCTTATTGCAAATAACCGGACTTCTTCTTTTTCTCGATTCAAAGAACCACAGATCGGATGATTGATTTTATTTCATCCGGTTTGTGGATTTATTTTGTTTTAGAAGGCAAAAAGCCGAACTTTTTCTTAGAATTTTTGGGAAAATATAAGTAGGAATTGCCAAATTAACACGAATGTGTTAGTTGGAACTCATTGGGTGGCGGGTGGATTACCCCACCCAAATCAGGGCGGGGATACCAAAATCCCATCTTATACCAAATCAACCCCCTCCAAACTTTTCCCTAAGCTCTTTTTTCCCACTTCTCAGCCCTTTTTTCCCCAAGGGACATATTCCGGACAAGTGTGAAGATAATTGTCTCAAGGAATTTTCCAGAAGTTCGATTCTTAGTTTGTAAGGAAGTTTCTTATGAATATTTCTCAAGAACCTAAAAGACAATTATCACTGGTCGCACCGGATTTCAAATTACCAGTGTTAGATGCTCAGGTCGCAACAAATACGAATAAGGCAAATGAAAAATTCTCGGACTTTCTTTTTGCGAGTCCTGCCAATTCTACTGCACCTGCGGCCAACGATGCCGCAAACAAATCTTCCGCTCTTGTTTATGACGATACCAAAATTCCTTCCGAAGCCGGTGTTTCGGATCAAAAAGGACAGATAGAAGAGACGTCTCAGGAAATCTCCAAATCGGATAAAGAAATCAAAGACTCTTCGAAAGAAGAAAAAATCGAAGAAGATGAGGATCTTTCACTTGAAAAAAGAGATATGCCTTCCTCGGCAGAATTCCTTTCCCATTTGTTTTTTTTCCCAACCGTTTCCGAAAAATCCGTAAAAAACAAAGAAGACGGTTTCAAAGATTCCGCACAATCACCCCAAAAGCTCGCTTTATTAAAATCAAATGATAAAAATCCGCCGTACGCTGGTAATACGAAAGAGGCGGGAAGTTTTTTGGAAGACGCTAAAAAATTGGCTGAAACTTTTTTTCGCAAAGAGACGAAAGAAACCAAACCCAAAGAAAAATGGGAGCCCAATCAGAAAAAGGATTCCGGACTAGAAAATCTGAACGGAAAATCCGAAGGCTGGGATTTAAAAACAGTTTCTAAAAATGAAAAAGTAATCATAGGATCGTTTCGAAAAGAAGATGTGAAACCGAAAGAAATCAAAAAAGAACCGGTAACAAAACCTTCTGTTACTTCTTCTTCCGCATCCGTAAGCGGAGAAAAGGCATTTAAACCGGAAATGGAATCCGCAAAACAAGACAATTCCAAACAAATTGTTTCCATGTTCGATCGTAATCCTGAAAAACCGAAAGAAGCCCCTTCTTCCAAAAAGCTCTCCGCAAAAGAAGACACTTCCAAAGATAAATCGAATCTAGTTTCCGAATCAATGGCGACTCCCGAAAAAATGATCCGTTCTCTGGGTGTGAAAGACCGTGAATTCAACAAATCAGATAACAGAAATCAATCGGTAGCGGACAAAGTGAAACCGAAAGAAACGGCAGAAATTCAAATTCCTTCCACTCAATTCCATTCGAAAGAAGAAGGTTCTTCCGGTGGAGACAAAAAAGGATCTTTGAAACAAGAAGGATTTTCATTTCAAAATGAACTCCGTAGTTCCGTAAAAGCGGACGAATCCGCACGTGCGGAAAAAACTACTTCACCGAACAAACAAAACGTTCAAAAGAACCTGGACGAATTGGTGAAACAAGCGCGGTTCGACATCGTTCAGAACGGTAAGTCCACGGCAGAAATCATAATGAACCCGAAAGAGTTCGGTAGACTAACTTTGAAAGTTACCGTAGACGGTGAAAAAGTGGAAGGCCGGATCCTTGTAGAGTCGGAAGAGATGAAGTCTCTCATCACAAATGAAATCACAAAATTGAAAGAAAGTTTACGCGAATCCGGTTTGGAATTGGAAAATCTCCTCGTGGACATTTGGGATAACAGCGGTTCTTCCTTATCCGAAAACAGTCAAGGCGGTTGGAAACAATTCGATCCGGAATCGGTTCAATCCTATTCTTCCAACCTAAAAAAACAAGCGTTAGATGAGGAGTCGGAAGTTTCCTCCCGACTTACAACCGCCCCGGACGGGCTCGAAATTTTCGTTTAAACAAAAAGGAATAGTATATGCCAGACGGAATACAAGATCTATCCAGCCAGAATGCGATTCGAAGCAGATACCTCGATACCGAGAAAACTTTCAATATCCGCAAACATTTGGATCAGATGGAGAAGGAAGAAAAAAGCGGACTGAAAGGTATAGAGATCCGTGAAAAACAAAAAGAACTGGGTAAGGATGATTTTTTGAAATTACTTCTCACTCAATTGTCCCATCAAGATCCGACCAATCCGGTTCAGGACAAAGACTTCATCGCGCAGATGGCACAGTTCTCTTCTTTGGAACAGATGAAAAACATTTCTTCCGGAATTCAAAGAATGGAATCTAAACAAAGTTATTCGGTCGTGGGAAAGATGGTTTCCGGACCGGATCTGGTATCGGGAGAAGATGTAACCGGAATCGCCGGTGCAATTCTATTTGATAACGAAGGCAAAACATATGTTCGGGTGAACGGAAGAATGATTGATGTTGCAAAACTCAATTTGATTTCGGATCCGGAAGTATTAAAGGCTGAGACGATGATGCAACCGCAAACACCTCAGGCGCTTCCCAATAATACGTTAAAAAAACAAGAAGCATATCAGGATTAATCGAAAGTAGACGATAAGGAAAATAAGGTAACTAGCTATGATGAGATCACTTTACTCCGGAGTATCCGGACTCAAAAACCACCAAGTAAGAATGGATGTTATCGGTAACAACATATCAAACGTTAACACTCACGGATTCAAGACGGAAAGAGTTACCTTTCAGGATATGATTTCCCAAGAGTTGCAAGGTGCGTCGGAACCGAAAGAAAACATCGGTGGAACAAACCCTAAACAAGTGGGACTAGGATCTCTCATCGCAGCAATCGATAAGATCATGACCCAAGGTGCTTTGCAAACTACAGGCAAAAACACGGACATCGCGGTATCAGGCGACGGATTTTTCGTAGTGAAAGACGGTGACAAACAGTTTTATACCAGAGCCGGTGCTTTCAACGTAGATAAGAACGGTTATTATGTGAACCCTGCCAACGGTTTGAAAGTGCAAGGTTGGAATTCACGACTTGACGACAGTGGAAATAAATACATCAACTCCGCAGGTTCCGTTGAAGACATCATTATCCCTCTTTATTCCAAAGAACCGGCACGTGCGACTCAGAATGTTGATTTTCAATCCAACTTGAATGCGAACGTTCCTGCGGTTCCGCCGGATGCAACGGAAGACGACATCAAACGTTATATCAACGATCCGGACCCTCGTCAAAGAAGAGGTCATGTGACTTCCATCAACGTATACGATGAGCAAGGTAACACTCGTCAGTTGGGAGTCGAATTTTACAAAGTTCGTGACAATGTTTGGAAGATGAGAATGAATCTGAACGAAGCCACTCAACTTTCCGTGGACGTATCCGGAACGGGTGGAGAAAATACTTCCGTTTCCGAAAACAACGAATTGGAAGTATCATTTACACCTGATGGAAAAATCATCAGTGTTTCCGACGGAGTGGATTCTCAAACCACCGGAAAACTCCAAGCAAAAGTCGCTTTCCGAATTCCGGGTAATCCAACTCAACAGACTTTCAGCCTGAACTTAGGGGAAGCAGGTCTTGTGGGAGGAATCACTCAATTTTCTTCCGATTTCACTACGAAAGCGGTAAAACAAGACGGTTATGCAATGGGTTATATGGAATCTTTTTCCATTGATAACACAGGAACCGTAACCGGAGTATTTTCGAACGGAGTGAGACAACCTCTTGCCAGAATTGCGATGGCGGTTTTCACAAACTCTGCCGGTCTCAACAAAGAAGGGGACACAATGTACAGCTATTCCATGAACTCAGGCGAAGCGAACATCGGAGAGGCAGGATCGCAAGGTCGGGGAAAAATCAACGCGGGACTTTTGGAAATGTCAAACGTTGATCTTTCCGATCAGTTTACGGATATGATCGTGACCCAAAGAGGATTCCAAGCCAACTCAAGAACCATCGTGACATCCGATCAGATGATCCAGGAAGTTCTAGGTCTCAAACGATAATCATAAACCGAACTATGGGGCGTAAGCCCCATTTTTTCCTTGAATTATGCAAAATTCTAAGAATACTGGGTCAAATCATTATTTTTAGAACTGCAAGTCCTTGTCCCATTTTCAAAAAAACTTCCTACTCACATTAATCCTTCTGGCGGCCATCGCCTATCCTCCGTTATATTATTCAGTTCTGGACACGATTCAGAAGGAATCGTTGCCGAAAAATTATAATGCACCCGCTTTACTTCCTCATATTGCACTTGGGGATTGGAAATTGGGGAATTACAAAGACGAAGATTCGATTGCTAAGGCGATTCGAAATATCGTTCACCTTCAGTTTGCAGAGATGTCCGGATCCGTTTTTTACGGGGACACGGAGACATTGCGACAAACCCAAAAAGACAATCTTCATATCATTCTATTGGGTGATTTTTCTCTGACCAAAGATTTTTTGGAATTCAGGCCCAAACTTTATTTTCCCAAAACCAAAAAGTTTTACAACGGGGATTCTTTTACGGTTTCCTGGCCGGAACTAGGAACCTTTCCCGCTAAAATCACCCGTTCTTATCATCATTTGATTTCCGAAACCATCCGTCTTCATCGGATCTTACTAAATCCTCCCAAACTTGTCGCAGAGGATTTTGATACCGAGGTACTTTCTTCGGATGAATTTTTGGCCTACGTTTCTCTTTTTTCCGAAAAGGGATTGGATGAAGAAAAGCTAACGGTTGTTAACAATATTTCGCTTACTTCTCCGAAAGCTTCCTTTGTTTTTTACGAAAGGATGAAACGGGATTTTACAGTCAAAGGAATTGCGAGCCACAAAGAGCTTTGGAAGGAATGGGAAGACAACAAAAATCCGATCCATTCCATTTATGCATCTCAGTTCGCTTATTCGATAGCAATCGGTCTCTTTCATTCTCCCGATTGGGAAAAATCCTGGGACTATCTCCAACTAGCGCGCAAAAAACGGGAAGCAACCGATCAAATTTTTCATTTCGAATATGCTAATACTCTTTCCCTCTTGGGGCAAGTTTTGATCCGCCAAGGCAAAAAAGAAGATGCGGTTTATTATCTTACTTCCGCAAAAGAATTATATGCAAGTTTGGGCCTTTCTGCGGACGAAGATGCTCTTCGCAATCTTTGGTATCATTCTTTATTACTTGCAAGCCTGGTACAAAAGGAAGTTGCTCTCGGCGGGTTTTTCCAGTTGGAATCTTATTTTTCTCAAAAGAAAGATTTCGAATCTGCGCTATTTTATTTTGACTTCGCCAAATTGGAATATGATCTGAAAGCATATCCTTCCGCCTTCGATTGTCTGCAAAAATCCCGTAGCATTTTATTTGAAAAACAACTTACAAATCATGAATTGAATTTTATCGTATTGCAGTTGCAAGCTGCCGTTCTATACAAACTGGGTAAAGTGAACGATGCTAAGGTTTTATGGGAAGAAATTGTCGCTTCCCGGTTGTTGCTTCCCAGCGAAGATAAAATCTTTTATCGCGAATCCTTGTTTGGGCTTGCTTTGATTTATTTGCAGAAAGGTGCGACCGCGGAATCGGACAATTTGTACAGGAATTATACCAGACTTACTCCCTACAGTCAGATCCAAACATTAAGCGGCAATCCTTTGGTTCCTGATTATATCTATCCCGGAGTTTTGAATTCTCCCGACTTGAATCTTTTTACCAATTTGGAAGAGTCAGTAATCAGGTCATATACAGGGCGTTATATTTTTTCAGGTCAGGAAGAAGAGATTCGTGCCAGAACCTATGACAACAGACTCGAAGACACGAATGAATTTTTGAGAGATTTGTTGGAAAAGGATTTTTTCGGAACACCTGCACTTGCTTCTCTGAAAGAAGACATTTTTCCCAAACATCTTTCCTATGAAAAAGGAGAGAATGTAGTGTTCTTGGATATCGGTCCCGCTTTAAACAATCCCGATGCACCGGGAATCACTTCTCAGTCCGTAGCATTTCATTTTCCCAAGATGGAAGTGGTTCTTTGGGAACTACCGAAGGAAGTGGATTTGTTTTTGAAAAAAGTTCCCATGGATAAAAAACAGCAGCTTTATTCGTTTCGAAACATTCGGATTCTCGCCGCAGACGGAGTAGGGAATTTCAATAAGGAATATTACGAACCTAAAAATTGGATTTTAAGTAATCGTAATATCCCCACCGTCAAAAATAAAACTGTTATTATACGGGCTGCAAATTCCATCGATATTTACGAAACCTACGCCAAGATCCAGCCTCATTTTCAGGATATAGCGACCGAGCTGAAAGACAATCCGGTTTTGTATTTTTTCAATCGCAGCATTTTGTTAAAACCTAAGGGACAAAGTAAATTTACTTTGATCGGATACCAATCCGTAAGAGGATTTCATCATAATTTCCAAAGCCTGGATCGAAACGGGGAACCTCCGTATACTCTCGCCAAATATACATTAAGTGATAAATGACATGAATCTTCATCCTTTGCAACCGGAACTCAGTATGATCGGATTTATTTCCGCGATTTTGTTTTTGATAGGTATCTTTAATTATTTTTACGATAAAGAATTCCAGTCCGATTTTATTTTTATCTCTTTGTTTTACTTAGTGACTTCTTATTTTCTTTTTTATGCGGTAACAGTTCTCGGACTTTGCCAGGTGCCTTTCTTTTATTTGGAACAGCCGATTGTTAGTTTAACCAATTTGATTTTGTTTTTGGGATTTTCATTTCTCGGAGCCAACTCCGTTTTACCCGAGTTGAAAATGAAATTTCAAGTTCCCTATATTCTAGTTTTGGGAACTGTTTTGTTTCCTATTCTTTATTGGATATTTCATATCGGCGTTTTGGCGAATTTACAGTTTGCAGACAGAGGAGGATTTCTCTCTGTCTGTTTGGCTGCCGGCAGTTTGGTTTGGTTCCATGAGACCTTTTTTCCCGGATCCGGGCAAAATGAAAAAGTTCCTACAAATCAATCGGATTCCGGTTTTCCTTACTTAATTTTTGTACCTTGGGCTTGTCTTGTTTCGTCTAAATCAATACTAAACGAAGTGTACTTGAACCTGGGGTTGGAACTCCTTCTATTAGGGGGAGCTTCCTCCTTCGGTTTTTTTCTATTATCTAAAATTAGAAAACCGGAGAATGTTTCGTTTTCTCCCATCATCGGATTTTTATCGGGCATAACATTCGGTTCGGCATCCAACGGTCTTTCCTTGGCACTGCTTTTGCCGCTCGGTTTTGCACTTGGAGTTTTGTTACAAGTGTTTCATCAGTGGCTTGTGACAAAGTTATGGTCGCAAAAAGCAGCCTGTTTGTTTACCGGTCTTCTAATGGCGGGTGCTGCGGGCGTTTTTTCTCCTCTGCTTACTTGGCAGAGAACGGATTTTCCGCATCCCCCCTTGATCATGTTAGGGGTACAGGCAATCGGTTTGCTAACAGTGTTTTTGTTGTCTTCCTTATCCGCTTCCCTTCTGTTCTTTTTCAGGAAACAATCAAAGAACTGAATTTTTTTTTAAAAGAATAGACATTCCTCCGAGGCTACGACGATATTTGAAATGTGAATAGGGAAAACTTACGGGAACATAAATATATCATCACCGACGATCCCTATTTTGAGGGAAGAGTTTCCGACCACTTCAAAAAGATCCGAGCTAAAGTAATCACTCTCACCGAGCTTGCAAAAATAGAAGAGGAATCACAGCAAAACATTGCTAAGGTGCTTTTTTATCTTTCCCGTTACGAACTGGAAAAAAATCACGCATCCATTCATGAATTTTTGAAACTTCATCCTTCCGTGATGTGTTCTTTCATCGTCAGAGCTCCCATTGATTACACCGGGTTTCAGGCTTTGTCGATTGAGGAAGAGTTGTTTTTTACAAACGTTCCGGACGATGCTCCGGTTATCTTTTTAATCAAAGCGGTCGTAAACGCATTCACCAGCTTGCAAATGGTTGTGGATAAATTCGAACTTCAAAAAAGAATCAATATTTCCACGAATGAAATTTCCAAACTCACAAGGATTGGGATCAGTCTCGCCAATGAGAAGGATTTTACAAAACTACTTCGTGATATTCTGAATTCGGCACGTGAGATTTCCAATTCCGATTCGGGATCATTGTATCTCGTGGAAAAAGATGAAAAAGGAAACCCGCGTAATCTACGTTTTAAAATTTCCGCACTTGATCTGACTTCCGACGAATTCATTCTTCCCATCAATAAAAAAAGTATCGCAGGTTATGTTGCTTTTACCGGAAAACAACTCAACATTCCGAATGTTTACGAGCTATCCGGCAAAGAAGAATATCATTTCAATAATGATTTCGATAAAATGAGCAATTACTACTCCAAATCCATGTTAGTTGTTCCTATGAAGGATCATCATGATGAAGTGGTAGGAGTCATTCAGCTGATCAACCGGAAGAAAAATTTCCATTCCAAACTCAGTCTGGAACAAATGAAAACCGGTCATGTTTTGGAATATGACAAATATTCGGAAGAATTGGTGATGGCTGTTGCGGGCCAAGCTGCAGTCGCCATTCAAAACAACAATCTTGTACATGAAATAGAAACGTTATTCGAAGGCTTTGTTACTGCGAGTGTTTCCGCGATTGAATCCAGGGACCCTACGACTTCGGGTCACTCTTTTCGGGTGGCACAGTACACTGTAGGACTTGCAGAATCAGTAAATCTCATCGGTGTAGGTAGATTCAAAGACGTTATTTTCAATCCGGCTCAAATCAAGGAAATCCGTTACGCATCTTTATTGCATGATTTCGGCAAAGTAGGTGTTCGGGAAAAAGTTCTGGTAAAGGCGAAAAAACTGGAAGACTACGAATTGGATCTGATTCGTTGGAGATTTCATTTTATCGTCAAAGATGTGGAAGCCAAACTCTCTCAGAAAAAAATCGATTATCTGAAAAGGCACGGTAACTCCGGTTATTCGGAGTTCGAACAATCCATTCAATTGGAATATGAGATGGAAAAACAAAAAATGGAAGAGATGATGCGTGTGATTGCACAATCCAACGAACCTACCATTTTGGAAGAAGGAAATTCCAATTTTTTAGAAGAAATTTCCAAGCTTACATACCAGACTACAGAAGGAGGAAATATTTCCCTTCTTCAACCTAAAGAATTCAGTTTTCTTTCGATTCGAAAAGGTTCTCTTGATTTTGAAGAGAGAAGGGAAATCGAATCCCATGTGGAACATACATTTCAGTTTTTAAGCAAAATCCCTTGGACCAGAGAATTGAAAATGGTTCCCGCCATTGCACATGGTCATCATGAAAAATTAAACGGGGGAGGATACCCTCGGGGACTCAGTGCCGTGGAAATTCCTGTCCAAGCGAAGATGATGGCGATTGCCGATATTTTTGATGCGCTCACCGACAAAGATCGTCCTTACAAGAAGGCGGTTCCTTTGGAAAGAGCCTTTGACATTTTGAAGATGGAAGTGAGAGACCAACACATTGACGGAGATCTATTGGATGTGTTTATCGAGAACAGAGTGTATGATAAAGTTTTGCAAAAAAGATTAGAGGGTCAATGAAGCCAGAAAGAAATCTGGATGGATTTTAAACCCTCTTTTACCCGATTTCAAATTTCATATGAACATACGATTTATTTTGAAATCAAGCAAAATGTAAAAGAATTATTGGCCTGGCTTTTTAAACAATTTAAACTTTGCTTCGACTGGAATCGTTGAAATTTGTTTATCCGTATAACGTAACACAGTCGGATCACCTAGCGATTTCGGATAAGAGAAAAAAAATACCATTCGCATATTCCAGCCAGAATCCCCTTTTTCTAAGCTGAGGCTTTGTGTTAGATTTTCCTCTTTTCCATAGCTTGTTGGAACAGAAGTCATTGCAGTAAACTCTTTTCCGCCTACTACAATTTTAAAATCCCCTGTATTTAAAAAGACGGTATTCTCTGTTTTGTTTGCAAAAAGAACAGAAACAAAGCATATAAAGTTTCCGGGTTTCGCCGCAATAATTGATCTATTTCCAAAACTAGTCGTAACATCGCATACGGCAGGATCCATTGACATTCTGAAGGGAAGTTCCAAGGGAGGGGAGTTTGGCTTAAAAGAAGAAAGGGCGATTTTTTTTGTTTCTATTTCTTTCAATGCAGAGTCAATTGATTCAGACAAAATATATTGAAGGTAATCCACTTCTCTTGATTTGGTATATCCGAAAGGAAACAAAAACCAACTTTTCCATTCATTTATGGTAGTTGATGATTGAATCGGACTGAGGCTGGTTGCTTTACCGTTTGAGTCATGTATAATTGGAGTTACGGTGAATTGAAAGGTCTGTTTAATTGGTAAAATTCCTAAAGTTATTAACCCGAGCCAATTCATAACAACCGGAATGGTTGTTCGTTCGTAAAGATATTGTAACTCTAATATGTTCTTTTTTTCCATTGTAGAAAATTCTTGAGTATAATCGTATTCACTTCCATCGCCTAATGTATCTATGTTGACCAGCTGTTCTTTCGTTCTATTTTTTTCTTCGAGAATTTTTTTAATGGCGATTATTAATTCGGGAGAGGCTGACCTGAAAGCGCGATTATATAAATGGTCACCTTGGACAATCGCAATTCCAAGTCTGTTTGGCGAATCCACATGATTTCTTTGTTTCATTTCGTCTGAAACTGTTATATAGGAGCATCCAGGCAGCAATGAAGTGGTGATGCCTAAAAGGAACAAAGAGATAAAAAAAGTCGGAAAGAAACTCTTTTTGATAGAAAATTCGGAAAGTATTTTCATATAAAACATGTTATCCTTATTGTGCGTAATGGTTGTTAAATGCATTCTGAAAAAAAGGGAAACTTCGTCAAGAAATCTTTCTTTCCAGTTTCTTAAACATTTCTTTTGGTTTATTGCAAATATCGATTTTTCTGTGAGGATTTATTCTATGCAGAAAAACTTATAGAAAATCTATCGATTCTTAGCTTTTGTGTATAATTCAACACAATTAGAGATGTCTAAACAAGGTGTTGAGATTGAGGAAGTTCATGAAATTACAATTTTTTATTCTGTTTCAATTGCTTATTTCTAGTTCTCTCTCCGCCCAAAAGTTCACTACAGTCCATGGCAGACTTCCCAATGGATCCATTCCCAATCAGCTTCTTTCTCCTGAATTTGATATCAAACCTTTTGTTTATAAATCTTCAATCGGAGATCTTACCGACTACCCGCTGATTACCAATTCTCTTACAATCGTACATGCAAGAGATCGCTTAAGAGCCACTTTTTCGGATGGAACCGTCGTAGTTCAAAGGATCATGGGTGAAACTTTTCTTCACGAAGAGATCAACGGACAAATTGCTATTGTTCTTACTTCCAAAAGACTTTATGTAATCGATACCGAATCGAGACAATGGATATCCGAAAATCTTTTTGCTGATGAAAAAATGCAATTTAGATTGGGTAACAAAGGATTTGCGGCCAAATCGGATAGAAGTTTGTTTTTATTTACCATCGGACATTCTTCCATAATAAAAATCGGTTTGGAAGGAGAAACGATTTTGGGAATGGGCAGCATCGGAACCCTTGCAACGATCATTACAAATAAAAGAATCCTTACCTTATCCGGATTGTATGCGGACGTTGCGGAAGAAGATATTTTCAATTACCAAGTTCGTTCTTTTCAGATTCTAAACAATGCGATCCTTTATCATACTGATGGAAAAATTTATCATTATACGGATATTACTCATAAATTCCAGTCGGAAGATTTGAGATAATAGTATAAGCTCCTTTCTAACCGAATACTCTTGTTTCCTTCGCGCCGGTATGGAATAAAAAATAACAACTTAAGTTCATGATCTTTAAGATTCTAAGTATCTTCGGATTTACATTCGAAAGGTGGATTTCCACTCCGAGTTTTCTCATTTTCATCCGCTTATGAAGCAGGATCCCTAAGATAGCTGATGAAATTTCCTCCACTTCGGAAAGGTCTAAAAAAATATTCTGATCGAAAGGGGAAACGTAGGAATTCCATTCTTTTTCGAAATGTCCCATAGATTCTATATCCAGTTTTTTTCTTTCGATTTTATAACACCCTTTTTGGTTTATTGCCTGAATCATTTTCTTAACCCTTCAAATAAGGGAACGGAGTTTTAAAAAAAAAGATAATACCAAGTGTAAAAAAATAGAATCGTTCTTTAAAAATCTTTGAGGATAAGTACGATTCTTTTTTATAATCCGAAGATTTCCTGAACCAGTCTTTCGAAATCTTTTCCTCTTTCCGAAAAATTTTTATACAAATCAAAGCTGGCGCAAGCAGGAGAAAATAGTATGGTCTGTTTTTCGTTAGGTGAAATTCTGTTTTTTATTTCTTTGAGTGCATCTTTTACCGTTGGAACGATCTCACAGAAAAGTTCTTTCTTGTTCTCTGAAAAATCTTCCTTCCATACTTTCCCCGCTTTTCCGTAAATCCAAACCGGGTTTTGCAATTCTTTCCATCTTTCGAAAAAAGGACCAAGGCTTTCTTCTTTCGGTTCTCCTCCTAAAATCAAAAATAAAGAATCTTCCTTTTTGAAGCCTGAAAGTCCGGACAACATACTGTGCAGGTTTGTGGACTTGGAATCATTGATAAATTCGAGATTTTGAAACGATGGATTTAATTTTCCTTTTAGATTTAATTTTTTAAAACGATGTGGTAATCCTTCGAAATCTCCAAGATGGTTTTTAATTTTTTCATACGGAACACCGACTGCTTCGGAGATTGCAATCGCGAGAGATAAATTGTAAAGATTGTGTTTTCCAGGTAAGGAAAAATCAAGAGTATCGTAGGAATGATTTTTAGTAGTTATCTTTTCCGAATCAAAATCGATGAAAATATCGGAATCAGTTTCTTCTCCGAAAAACAGAATCTTGCCCGGGTAGTTTGATTTTTTGTCGGGGATTTTTTCCCAGACTTTTTTTCCGATGATGAATGTATGATTCGGATTTTCAAGATCGTTACTTTTCCATTTGGCAAGTAAATACCTTTCCATGGTTTTATGTCTTTCCAAGTGATCGGGGGCTAGATTTGTAATTGCGGAAACCGATAAATGTAGGTTAGGTGAATCTTCCAGTTGATAACTGGATAATTCCAGAACCACCATATCCAGGTTATCTTCGCAAAAAGAGGTGAAAGGCAATCCTAAATTTCCACCTACTTGTGAATTAGGAAAATGCCTTCGGATCAAATGATGAGTGAGTGCGGTTGTAGTGGATTTCCCATCGGTTCCCGTAATTCCAACCAACGGTCCTTGGTAAAAAATTCTCCCCAGTGCAATTTCGGAAAGGATGATAAGATTTCTTTTTTCCGCTTCCTGTAAAATCGGATGGGTGGGTGATATTCCCGGGCTTTTGATAATGCACTCGGTAAGGTCCAAAGCATCTTCTATATTTTTATCAGATACTATCTTTGCATAAGGAGAGTCGGAAGATACTTTTTCCGACTGATCTGCGAGTATAACCGTTTTGCCATATTTGGAGAGTAATCTTGCAGCAGATTCTCCTGAAAGTCCTCCCCCTAAGATCAGAAATCGGTGCTTGGAAAGTAAGGAGGATTTAGTAGGAAGACTAATAGAAAACATTGATTGACAGTCCGTTAAAAACGAGTGATTTTGTAAAATCATATCAGGGTCGGGTGAAATAGTGCTTAAACACGAGATCAAAGACGGAAAACTAGTTGTTTACTTGGAAGGTCGCTTGGACGTTTCCGTAGCGAATGAGGTAGAAGAAGGCCTTATGGATTTGATAGACAACGGTGGTCATAGAAAAGTGCTTCTGAATATGAAAGATGTAGAGTATATGTCTTCTTCCGGATTCAGAGCTTGTATTTCCACACTCCGAAAGCTCAATTCCAAAGAAGGAGCCCTCAAAATCTCCAATATCAAACCCGCAGTAAAACGTATTTTCGACGTGATCGAGCTGACTTCTTTGTTTGATATTCATGAATCGGAAGAGGCGGCCCTCCGCTCTTTTTAAGGAATAGGTTTTTACGAATCCTATATTACACAAAATTGTAGCTACAAAACACGAAGAAATTCTTCGCATCAACCTAACTTCCCTGCCCAAAAGGGAAGTTCCGGTTTATCCTTTTGCCAAAGCTTTAAAGCAGTCTTCTCTCACCATCATTGCGGAATGTAAAAAAGGCAGTCCTAGCGGGGGGGTGATCCGACCGGATTATTCTCCTGTGGAAATTGCCAAACAGTATGAGATTTCCGGAGCGAGTGCCATTTCGGTTCTTACCGATGAAAATTATTTTTTCGGGTCGCTTTCTCACCTTCGCGATGTCAGTCGGGCAGTAAAAATCCCCGTCATCCGAAAGGACTTTATTCTGCATGAATCTCAAATTGAAGAGGCGTATGCAAACGGTGCCTCTGCCATTTTACTCATCGTTCGTATTTTGGAAAAATCCAGACTTGAAGAACTTTATCTTTACGCGAAAAAATTAGGGCTTGGCGTTTTGGTTGAAACTCATAACCAAACAGAAGTCGAGACTTCTCTTTCTTTCGGAATGGATGTGATCGGGATCAATACTAGGGATTTGGATACATTTCAAATCCATTCCGGTTTGGTTCAGGAGATGGCCGACTTGATTCCCAAAGATTTGGTTCGGGTTGCCGAGTCGGGTGTGCATTCCTACCAGGATTTGATCCAATATGAAGGAGTTGTGGATTCCGTGCTTGTCGGAACTTATTTTATGAAACAATCCAATATCGCTTCCGCTTACGAAACCTTAACCAAACCGAATTCTTAGACCAAACGAGGAGCGCTCATACGCATCCTACCTGCCTGTAACAAGTTTATTCTCTCATGCCATTCCTTGCAGAAACCACCTGGAAACGAATATAAAGTCAAAAAGGCGAACTTATTTGAATAAAATTTCCGGAAATGATCGGATCGCTTTACAAAGAAAAGGTGGTGTGGTAGAGAGAACTCATTGGGTGGCGGGTGTAGTTCCCCACCCTGAATCGGGCGGGGATACCAGAATCAAATCCAAAACTGCCGAAGCATCCGAAGAACCCACCCAGGTGCCGGAAAAAAACGAATCTAAGAAAGATTCCAAAAGAAATAAGAATTTAATCTTTACAAAAATTATACTCGTTTGATTCGTTTAGTTGCTCTAACTCTGCCAAAGCGCATAAAAACAAGAACACCCTCATGATTCATCCTGATACATTTGTCCAACCCACCGATCGAGGTATGGGACTTTTCGCAAGCCGTGATTTTGCCCGGGGAGAAATCCTTTGGATCCTAGATGACCATGATATCAAAATTGATTTGGATACTTTTGAAACCATTGATGAAAAACAAAAAGTAAAGTTCAACATCTACGGGTATTTGGATTTTCAAAAAAGAGTCATTGTCCCATGGGATGAAGGAAAGTATGTGAACCACTCCTGTGATCCCAATTCCACCGGTTTATTGCAATATGACAACGTCAGTCTCGCTCTCCGAGACATCAAAGCGGGGGAAGAGATTGTGGAGGACTACGGCAGCTATTTTGGCCATTTCGAGTCCTTTGAGTGTCGTTGCGGTTCTCCGAATTGCAGAGGATTGATTTCTGAACATCACAAATTCAAAGCGGATTTGCGGATCAATCTGAAGGATATTTCCGATCGGCTGAAGTCCTTTGATCAATACTTACTGCGAATCGAAACTTTTGAAAATAGAGAGTTTTTAAAAGTTTTGGAAGCAGTCGAAGTTTCCGCCTAAGAAAAACTAAAATAACCCGGGAAGGATTTCTTCATCTTTCTTTGTTTTGATCTGAAACTTTTCCGGGATATGAAATAGTTCGGTTTCTAGGATCTTGGGTCCTTTGGTAAGACCTGTTTGTTTTCGGATCAATTGAAATCTGGCCCGTAAAAGTTCCGCATACTTTCCCGTCCCAGTCATGCGTTGTTTAAAATCCGATTGGTAGAGTTTTCCTTCCCGAGTATCCCGGATGAGTCCTAGCACCTTGTCTTTTTTCAAGGGGTAGTGTTCGGAAAGCCAACCTTCGAAGAGAGGAGCCACTTCGTAGGGAAGTCTTACTAAAATCATAACTGCAAATGAAATTCCGTTTTCTTTTCCCAAACGAACAATGGATTCCATTTCGTGATCGTTTAAAAAAGGAATCACCGGAGCAAACATCAGTATAATAGGAACACCGACCCTGGAAAGTCCTGCAATCGCCTCCATTCTTTTGTTAGGTGATGCTGTTCTTGGTTCCAATTTCGACCAAAGTTCTTTGTCCAAAGTTGTAACGGAAACGCAAACTTGGATGAGATTCAATTTTGCCATCTCACTCAAAATATCCAAATCTCTCAAAATCAAAGACGACTTTGTAATGATCTGTACCGGCTGACCAAACTCAAGGCATGTTTTCAGAATCTTTCTTGTATTTTCCGTCTTTCTTTCGATCGGTTGGTAGGGATCCGTTGCGGTCCCAAGTAGGATCGGCTCGACTTTTCCTTTTCTTCGTTTTAAATCCCTTATCAAAACTTCCTCTACATTGTGTTTGATAAAGATTTTGGATTCAAAATCGATGCCGGGAGATAAATCCACATAAGAATGATTAGGTCTTGCAAAACAGTAAATGCATCCGTGCTCACACCCTCTGTAAGGATTGATGCTTGACCCGTGAGGAATATCAGGGGAATCATTGGATGTGATCAGTGTTTTGGGAAATTCGGAAAAGAACTCGGTTTTGATCGAAGGCAAATCTTCTTCCGGAGATTGATCTTCCTGCCAATCTTCCCGCAAAACGGTTGTAAATCGACCAGGAACCGAGGAAAACGTTCCTCTCCTGGGTTTCGGTTTCTCCGTCTTTTTTTCACCATCGTTCATACAGATTTATAAATCTATATGAATACTAATCATTTGTAAAGTATTTATTTTTGACTCAAACGGGCCTGAGGCTCATTTATATAGTTATCCACCCGCCACCGGAGCTTTGTATTTGCATAATGGGAAGCAATGCAGGCATGGCGTTGATTGGTTTTTTTATGATTTTTATTGTTCCACGCAAGCAAGTACATTGAAACTGCCGCAGCTGCCTCCACCGTTGGACTTAATATTGGTACTAGAAGCTTGACCGGCACCTCCTGTTCCTGTCCAAAGAGAGCAACTTCCTGTTCCGTGTTGCAACCAATCTCCTCCCGTAGAAAGTCCGGTCCAAACTGTGAGGGTTCCGGCGGAGCTGATATCTGCGGTTTGAACTAAGAGCCCCAAACTATCCGCCGCACCGATCGAAACCGAATCTGCGGCGCGAATATAAGTTGTGTTTGGTTTTAATACCCAATCTTTATGTTCCGCGAGACCGGATGTGGCGCAATTGGAGGAAGTACAGGCAATCCGATTCGTTGCATCAACAATCAAACTCTTATAGATGGAAGCGGACGGTGTGGTCGGTTTATTCGCGTCTATCTGGCATTTCGAATCCGCTCCGGAAATCCCCGACAAAGCTGCCGTATAAGTTGTCGCGGTTAAGAACATTTTGCACGGACTGCAAACCGGAGTAGCAGTTGCCTCTGACGAAGCATTGCTTTCCCCGCTTGCATTTACCGCGACCAGAATGTAATAATAGGAAGTATTATTCACAATAGATGAATGTGTGTAAGGTGAAGAAATGTTTGCAATCCGGATGCCATTTGTTTTTGATACTCCTGTAGTGGTTCCGTAATAAATTGCATAGGACGTAGCGCCTGTTACTTCTTTCCAAGACAAAGTATTTTGAGTATTTCCCGCCTGAATGGTAGGTGCTTCCGGCGCGGAAATATTTCGGGAAGACGGGCAGAGGACGGAAACTTGCCCCAAAAGGCATTTCAGCTCTTCCGTTGCCAAATAGGATTTGTTTCCAAAATCCTGAGCATTATCGAATTCCAATTTTTGACAGGCGGTGAAAATAAGAACGAAGCAAACAATGATAAGTAAATTTTTACTTTTTCTCATTGTCTATCCGACGAATTAAATTTCCGGAATCTGCTTCGATCTTTTCTTTGAATTTAAGCTTGGTTGGACACCTCTTTCGCCAATCCGGAAAGATTCAGGATTTCATGGGAATTCTTTCTACTGGTTTTGCATAATTCTTCGTTGTGCAAAAAAGACTGTCCGTAACTGGGAATCATCTCTTTTAGTTTGGAAGTCCATTCTTTTGATTTGATTTTTTCCCCGAAACAATCGGAAAGAACTTCGAGCATGATTGAAACGGAAGTGGATGCTCCGGGAGAAGCTCCAAGCAAGGCCGCCAAACTTCCGTCAGATGCCGAAACCACCTCGGTACCGAATTCCAAAACTCCACCTTCTTCCTTGTCTTCTTTGATGATCTGTACTCTTTGTCCGGCAACAACCAATTCCCAATCTTCCGATTTTACATCGGGAAAATATTCCTTTAATGCATGAATGCGGTCTTCGTGGGATTGCATTGCTTGCGAAATCAAATACTTGGTCAAAGGAAGATTGTGCATTCCTGCCGATAACATCGGGAAAATATTATCAAATTCCAATGACTTCACCAGATCCAGATAAGATCCTCTTTTTAAAAACTTTGTGCTGAATCCCGCATAAGGTCCGAATAATAGCTCTTTTTTGCCGCCTATGATTCTTGTATCCAAATGGGGAACGGACATAGGAGGAGAACCTACGGAAGCCTTGCCATATACTTTTGCAAAATGAGCTTCGATAACATCTCTGTTTTTGCATCTCAGCCATTGTCCGCTGACAGGAAATCCTCCGAAACCGGCGGCTTCCGGGATATCCGATTTCTCAAGCAAAGGAAGAGAACCGCCGCCCGCACCGATGAATACAAAGTTCGCTTCATGGTGTTCTTTTTCGTGGGTCAGTAAATTGGTGGAAGTCAGATTCCAAAGCCCGTCCTTGTCCCGTTCCAGATCTTTTACATTTTCATAGTATTGAACATGAACCCCTTCCAAACTTGCCAGATAATTAAATATAGCCTTTGTTAACGTTCCAAAATCCACATCCGTTCCCAAATCCATCTTGGTACCTGCCACTTGAACATTCGGATCTCTTCCTTTCATTACGAGAGGCATCCAATCCGCCAATTCGTTCCGATCTTCCGAATACTCAAGCTCTGCAAATAATGGTTCTTTTGTGAGTGCTTCGTATCTTTTCTTTAGAAAGGAAACATTCTCTTCTCCCCAAACAAAACTAAAGTGGGGAACATGATGGATAAAACTTTCGGGGGACAGGACTTTTTTTTCTTTTACAAGATAGGCCCAAAATTCTTTCGAAACTTCATAGGAAGAAGCTATGTTCAAAGCTTTTTTCACATTGATGGAACCGTCGGGTTCTTCCGTTGTATAATTCAATTCGCAAAAGGCGGAATGTCCCGTTCCCGCATTATTCCATGCATTGGAACTTTCTCTTGCAGCAGCATCTAACCTTTCAAGTACGGTGATAGTCAAACTAGGATCAAGCTCTTTTAGTAGAACCCCTAAGGTCGCACTCATGATTCCTGCACCGATTAGGATGACATCCGACTTTGTTTTGATTGTATGTTTATCTTTCATAACGATGAATTGAGGTTGAGAGATTGTTGTTATTTTGGCAATTTATTTCTAACTGAAAGGGAAGAAAAGCTTCGGAAATTCGGACGTATGTATCCGGCTGAAAACACATCAGCTTTGGGCGCCTCGAATCTGTTATGTGGAACTGGAATCGAACTTTGCCCCGACCGGGCTCTTCAGAGACTCTCGCTTCGCTGTCGGTCCTTCGGACGCCTTCGGCTCTCTTTCGATCCCTGGCGCAGGAAAATTTTACGGATTTTAAAACGGTTTCTTAATAGAATCATACCTGTGAAAATATTGACAAAACAAATGATGACTGCCAATTTTCGCTAGGTATTGCAAATGAAAACTTTTCGATTTCTTTGGAAACACTCTGTTTGTGATCTTCTTTTTTTTAGTTTGGCTATCCTATCTTTTGTATCCGGCTGCAAATCTCCTTCTTTGGAAAATCCTTGTGATACCAAAAACGTTGATTTTTTGACTGTGGATCTTTTTCGGAATTTGGCAGGGGATCAGTCTTCGTATTGTCATTCCAAAATTCGTTCCTCTTCTTCCTCCGGATTAAACCCTTCCATCACTTCTTTTTCCGTCCTTTCTCCTACGATCCAGGGGACAATCAAAGACACGGACATTACGATAAACGTATCTTATTCGAACCTCACTTCCCTCACTGCCGGTTTTGTTTATGAAGGAGTCAGTGTCAAAATCGACGGTGTCGAGCAAACAAGCGGGGTTTCTGTAAATGATTTCACTCTCCCGAAAACGTACACTGTGACCGCGAAAGATGGAACTTCAAAGAATTACAAAGTTACAGTTGTTACACTTTCTCCGCCTTCTTCTACGGCGACCAGAGTGTACGGTCAAGCAAGTTTTATCTCCGGCACTCCTTCCACTTCTGCGACCGGCTTGAATGCTCCTTTTAAAGTTGCTATCGGTAGCGGTGGATTGTATGTAGCAGACCAGCAGAACAATCGGGCTCTTTTTTTTTCCGGCACATCAACAACTGCGACCAGAGTGTACGGTCAGAACGGAAATTTTACGACTGCAAATACTGGTACGGTTTCTCCCACCGAATTTTATGGTGTTCCCGGCGCGAATGTTCCCGATGTTGCCGTGGATGGAACCGGAGTTTACATCACTGATATTTATGGAAATCGGGTTCTTTACTTTCCGGATACTTCGACCACTGCAACTCGTATCTACGGACAAAACGGAAATTTTACCACGACCACGTCGGGAACAACCGCTTCTACTCTCACCAATCCGGAAGGAATTGCATTTGATACAACGGGAGTTTATATAGCAGATTCGCTCAATCACAGAGTATTGTTTTTTCCTGGCAATTCGACGACAGCGACCAGAGTTT